>JADFDB010000060.1 GCA_018263175.1 Spirochaetota bacterium | reverse complement strand
CGATGATTTTCTTTAAATGCCGCTCCGTAGTTCGGATGATTTCCTCGGATGCGACGTCATCGTGATAGTTCATGATGTCCTCCGCTTTATTAATCGGCATGGACGGCAAATCATAATTGACAAAAAGAGCAGTATTATTATTTTACAACATATAGGCGAATACGGTAGTCTTGTTGCGGGTCATGGGAATGTCGTGTTCCCCCGCCGCAGGCGGGGGAACATCGGCCTCGGTTTCAGGTTATGTAACAACTCTATTATAGTTTATATGGACAGCCGGCCGGAGTTGTTGAAACCTCGAAACCCCTCCTCGTACCCGTCCCGGGCATGGCGTCCCTGCGGCGAACCCACCAGGGCATCACATAACAGATAAATTTATGATAAACTCAGGAGGACGCAATGGCACTCAATCCGCTCGTCGATTCACGTGATCTCCGCTTCACCCTCTTCGAACTGCTCGAGGTCGATAAACTGACCGCCCTTCCCAGGTACGCCGACTTCGACCGGGGCATGTTCGAGGACGTTATCGATCTCGCCGAGAAGATCGCCGTGGAGCAACTTTACCCCGTCAGCGCCGAGTCTGAAAAACAGGGGGTAAAGTACGATCCCGCGACGAAGAAGGTCACCATACCCGACGGCTTCAAACCGGCGCTCAGGGCGTACAACGAGGCCGGTTTCATCGCGATACCCGAAGACCCGGAGATTGGCGGGATGGGAATGCCCGCCTGCGTCGCCATTGCCGCCAGCGAGATCTTCACCGCGGCAAGCCTTGCCTTTACAACATACCCGGGTCTCACGCACGGCGCGGCGATGCTCATCGAGAACTTCGGCAGCGACGAGCTCAAGAAGCTCTATATCCCGAGGATGTTCTCCGGGGAATGGGGCGGCACCATGTGCCTCACCGAGCCCGAGGCCGGAAGCGATGTCGGCAACCTGAAAACCAGGGCCGTCAAACAGCCTGACGGCACGTACAAAATCACCGGCCAGAAGATATTCATCACCTCCGGCGATAACGATTTTTATTCGAACGTCATACACCCGGTGCTGGCGCGAATCGAGGGCGACCCGCCGGGGACCAAGGGCATTTCGATTTTCATGGTGCCCAAGTACCGGGTGAAGCCGGACGGAAGCCTTGGCGAATTCAACGACGTCGTCTGCACCGGAATCGAGCACAAGATGGGCATCCACGCCTCGGCCACCTGTTCGCTTTCGTTCGGCGACAACGGCCAGTGCGTCGGCTGGCTGCTCGGCAGGGAGCGCCAGGGCATGAAGATCATGTTCCAGATGATGAACGAGGCGCGCCTGGGCGTGGCCATGCAGGGGCTTGCGCTTTCCACGACCGCCTACATGCACGCGGTCACCTACGCGAAGAACCGGGTGCAGGGCGTGCACGTCACCCAGATGCTGAACCCCGACGCGCCGAAGGTCGCCATCAGCCAGCACCCCGACGTCAAGCGGATGCTGTTGTGGATGAAGTCCCACGTGGAGGGCATGCGGATGCTCGTCTACTGCCTGACGCATAACCTCAATCTCATGCACGTGCTCGAGGGCGACGCGATGAAGGAGGTGCAGGGCCTTGTAGAGATCCTCATCCCGATCTGCAAGGCGGGATGCACCGATAGCGCCTTGTATGTAACCTCCGAGGCGGTGCAGGTGTACGGCGGCTACGGCTACTGCTCGGACTACCCCGTCGAGCGCTACCTGCGCGACGCGAAGATCACCGCCATTTACGAGGGCAGCAACGGCATCCAGTCCATGGACCTCACCATGCGCAAGATCCTCATGAACCCGGAGCAGTACAACTTTACCGTCTGGAAGAAGCGCGTGGCCGAGACCGTCGCGAAGGCCAGAGGCGTGGTCGAGGACAAGTACGTCAATCTGGTCGAGCGGGGCATGGCGAAGCTCGACGAGGTGATCGAGTCGCTGAAGGCCGACATGGCCGGCGGCAAGTTCCTCAATATATTCGCCAGCGCCACGCCGCTGCAGCAGGCGATGTTCATGATGTCGCTGGCGTGGGTGCACCTGTGGAGCCTGTCACTCTGTGTCCCTAAAATGAAGTCACTGGTGGGCAACGCGAAGGGCGGGGAGCGCGAGAGCTTGCTGAACGACAACGTCGAGGCCGCGTACTACTCGGGCAAGGTGCTCTCGTCGCAGTTCTACCTGGGCGCCGAGTTCCCGAAATTCTTCGGCAGGGCCGAGGCCATTCTCTTCGGCGAAACCTCGCCCGTCAAGGCTTCCGACGCCGTCTTCACCGGTGCGCCGCTGGAGTAGCGCGTATCCGATAATCACGCCGATAACAAAGGCCGTTCCGTGAAAGCGGGACGGCCTTTACGCTTTCGCATGAAAGGCCGAGCCGCGTGTGTTTTTTGGAAGTAAATTGAATTCCGGGCTACGATTTCAAAAATGCCCCTGAATCCGCTACCGATGTCCTCCGGATGAGGCCGGGGTAAAGAATTCAATATACGCCTTTTTCCGGCCTGTATCAAAATTTGACTTGTCATCGAGGCCGCATTTTGCAATCTTTCCCCGCGCTCTGCCCGACGGGACCGCTTTAATAAAGCGGTAGCCCGTGGAATATTCCGTTACACCCGGTACCGTTCCGCGCGGACGTGCGGAACGTTCAATCAATTGCAAGTCAGGAGTGAGAGATGGCCTCAAATCCGATCGTCGATATGCGTGACATCCAATTCGTGCTGTTTGAATTGTTCGATATAGAGCGGCTGGGCCGCTTCCCCGCTTTCGCGGGGCTCGGCCGCGCCGAGTGCGAGGAATCGCTCCGGCTCGCCGAGCGCATCTCCACCGATATCCTATACGACGCCAACCGCGAAGCCGACCGCGTGGGTATCGGTTATGATCCTGCGACCGGAGAGGTGCACATTCCCGCGGGCATGAAGAAGGCGCTTGCCGCCTACTACGATGCCGGCTTCCTCCGCATAGCCGATTCGCACGACGAGGGGGGGATGGGAATGCCCGAGACGATCGCGTTCTCGTGCAACGAGATCTTTACCGCGGCGAGTCTGTCCTTTTTCACCTATCCCATACTGGGGCACGGCAACGCGACCCTGCTTCGCAACTTCGGCACGGACGAACAGCGCGCGCTCTACCTCGAGAACATACTCTCGGGCCACTGGGGTGGCACGATGTGCCTCACCGAGCCGGGTGCCGGAAGCGACGTCGGCGCGCTCCTCACGAAGGCGACGCGCCTTCCCGACGGGGGCTTCCGCATAAGCGGGCGGAAGACCTTCATATCGAGCGGCGACGGTGATCTTTACGAAAACATCATACACTTCGTGCTGGCGCGCATAGAGGGCGACCCGGCGGGGACGAAGGGCATATCCCTCTTCATCGTGCCCAAGTACCCGCTGCGCGCGGACGGCTCGTTCGGCCCGCGGAACGACGTACTCTGCACGGGCATTGAACACAAGATGGGCCTTCACGGCTCGGCGACCTGCGCCATGAGCTTCGGCGAGAACGGCGGATGCGTCGGACAGCTTCTGGGCAATGAGCGCGAAGGGATGCGGATGATGTTCCAGATGATCAACGAGGCGCGCCTCGCCGTGGCCCGGCAGGGCCTCGCGGTGGGCTCCTCGGCCTACCTGCACGCGCTCGCCTACGCGCGGGAGCGCCTGCAGGGCTCCGACCCCGCCGACGCCTCCGCGAAGGGGCCGGTGCCCATCATCCGGCACCCCGACGTTCGGCGCATGCTGCTTCGCATGCGGTCGTACGTGGAGGGCATGCGCATGCTCGCCTATTATACGGCGCTGCAGATCGACACCGCGCGCCACGCCGCGGGAAGCGAAGCGGCCGAGGCCGGCGCGCTCGTCGATTTCCTCATCCCGATCTGCAAGGCGGGATGCACCGATAGCGGCGTGCTCGTCGCCTCGGAGGCGGTACAGGTGCACGGCGGGTACGGCTTCTGCGCGGACTACCCCGTGGAGCAGCTCTACCGCGACGTGCGCATCACACCCATCTGGGAGGGCACCAACGCCATCCAGTCGCTCGACCTCGTGATGCGCAAAATGCTCCTGGATCCGGGGCAGAAAATGTACGGCCTGTGGAGGGAGCGCGTTATGCGTACCATCAGTGAGTCCGGCGGCCGGGTTGACGGGCGCTATGTTTCGCTCGTCGAGCGCGCCGTCGGTGCGCTCGACGCGGCCGTTGCGGCGATGAAGGCGCGCTACGAGTCGCGCGACCTCCTTCAGGTGTACGCCGACGCCACCGTGCTTCAGCAGGCCTTTTTCATGGCGAGCCTGGCCTGGATGCACCTGTGGGGCCTTGCGGCGGTCACCGAAAAGCTGGGAGTGAAGCCCGAAGGCGAACCCGCCGGCATGGAGGACGATGCCGAAAAATCGTTTTATTACGGGAGGGCCCTCGCGTCGCGCCATTATCTCGGCGCCGAGTTTCCGTTGTTCTTCGGACAGATCGAATCAGTACTCGCGGGCGAGCGCGCGGTGGTGGAGTCAACTCCCGCGTTCTTCAGCGGTGCGTAAACGCGGCGTATCACCGCCGGACGGCCTCCCTAAAATTGCGAAAGGACCGGCTGGGTGTAGTTGAACATTATCGAGAAGAGCTGCCAGGCGAAGTAGCCGATGAGCACCGCGAGAAGCACGATCAGCCCGATCTGCATGCGGTCGATGTATTTTTCGGGGAAGGCCCTGCCCATGCGGTGCAGGACGTGCGCGATAAAAATGAGGTAGCCCCCGAGCCCGGCACAGCCGCCGAGAATGAAGATCAGCTTGATCGATGGCGTGATCTCGGTGAACACCGATAGATCGATGAAGAGCTTGAACCCGATAATCCACCAGATGATGATGCCGGGGTTGGTGATGGCGATGCTGAAGCCCGTGAGAAAAGAGAAGCGCTTTTTATAGACGAGCGGCGAGTCCTCCGGATGGCAGACATGGCGGTATTCCTGGTACGATCGGTAGAGCAGAAACGAAAGCACCAGTATACCGAGCGAGTAGATGACGATCTGCGACTGCTTGAGGACGAGGAAGTGCCCTATTCCGAAGAGCGTCATGGTGCCGTAAATGAAGTCCGAGGTCACCGAACCGGCCGCCACGGCCAGCGCGGGCAGAAGGTGTCCATTGATGGCCTTCTTGGCGACGTCGACCTGGACGGCGCCGACGGGAATGGCCGAAAGAAAGCCGAGGAACATGCTGAATCCTATCAGCACCACGAATTTTGAATAGATGACCCAGTTCATGACGCAATTGGCCTTTGTATCTTTTTTAGGGGAGGTTTGTCAAATAAAATACGCTCTGCGGCGGCTATTCGGCCCCCGACGCTTTGCGCCACCCCCGGAGGGGGTTTCGTGTTAGTGTTCAATGCGGCGCGCAAGTGACAAATTTTTATCGGTATTTATAGGTAATTATCGAAAATTGCACGTCGAAGGCGCGCAAACGCACGTCGAAGGCGCGCAAACGTTTGCGCGCCTTCGACGTGCGTTTGCGAACCCGAAAAAATTTACATCGTCGCCTTCGCGCCCGCGTAGAACGAGCGCCCGGCGGTCTGGTAGCCCGCCACGTTCTGGTAGTCCGCGTCGGTGAGGTTCTCGACGCGCCCGAACACCTGGAAATGCTCGTTGAGCCAGTACGAGGCGTAGAGATCGAAACGATGATAATCGTCGAGCGTCACATCGTGCCGTGCCCACAGAGCGTCAAACCACACGTCATCGCGCTTCCCACCGTAGGTGTAGGAGAGGTTCAGGTTGCCGCCGGGCAGGAATGCCCAGGTAAGGTTGGCCCCCGCCTGGTATTTCGGGCGGCGTTCGAGCTCCTTGCCGGTCTCCCTGTTCTCGGTCTGGAGATAGGTGAATGAGCCGGCGAACGAAAGCGTTTTGACCGGTCTCACCGTAAGAACCGACTCGAGGCCCTTCACGTCTACACGGCCTATGTTGATCGTTTTCATGAACGCGTCGGTTCCGAACATATCGCCGTATTTCGAATTGAAATAGCCGATCTCGGCGACGATCATGCCGTTCGCGACGGGCTGTTCTATCCCGATCTCCCAGCTTTTACTTGTTTCCGGGTCGAGCTCTTTATTGCCGTAGGTGGGGTCGTAGAGCTGGTAGATCGACGGCGCTTTAAAGGCGGTACCGCACAGGGCCTTGAGCCGCGTGCCGGTGTATGGCATCACGAACGAACTGTTTGCCTGCCAGGAAAGGTGCGTGCCGAATTCCTGATGATCGTCCGCGCGCACACCCGCCGTCGTGAACCAGCGTTCGAAAAGGCGCAGGTGGTCCACCAGATAGCCGCCCATGCTTTCGACCCGCTTGGCGTTCATCTCGCCTTCAGACACCGACCATGGCATCCCGAACCCATCATCGTAATAACTATAAAGCGACACCTCGTCGATCCGGTATTCCGCCCCGGCGATTAATTTATTTATAGAGCCCATGCTGAAGGTGTTTCGCCACTCCGCCTTCTTCTGGTTCCCCTGGTACCAGCTTCTGATGTCCTCGGCCACGCCGCCGCTGGTGCTGTCCTTATAACGGCGCAGGGTGTCGAGGTACATAATGCTCAGCTTGTGGCTCCACCATTCGGTGAACGGCTGATCGAATGACGCCTTCGCCGTAAGGTTTTTGGTGTATGCGCGTGAGTTCGGGTCGTCGGTGTAGCCGCCGTCGTCGAGGTCGGCCTTCGCATCGGTGTAGCGAAGCGCGAAGTCCAGCCAGGCGTCGTCGAGCACGCGCATCCCCATACGGCTCGAGAGCGTCGTATTGTAGTAGCCGTCTTTTTCCGGATCGCTCGTCGCACCGGGGGCCTTTTCGGCCTGAGAGAATCCCTTCGAATCGGCGCGTGAGACCGCGAAGGAGTAATACGCGTCGTCGCTTCCGCCGTTCACCGAAACGGATTCGCGGAAGGTCGAGTAGGATCCGGCCTCTGCCTTGACGGTGAAGGTCGGCTTCCCTATACCGCGCCTGGTGATGATGTTGATCACCCCGCCCGTCGCGTCCGAGCCGTACAATAAACTCTGCGGTCCGCGCAGCACCTCGATGCGCTCCACGTTGTCCGCGGTCAGGTTCGCGAAATCGAATGACCGGTCCGGGTTCGACGGGTCGTTCGACTCAACGCCATCGACGAGCACGAGGACGTTGCCGGACTTCCCGCCGCGGATGAAGACGCTCGCCTTGCCCCCGAAGTCCGCCTCGCGGACGATCGTGAGTCCGGGCACGTCTTTAAGCAGGTCGACGACGTTCGCCTTGCCGCGCTCCTCGATCTCCTTCTCGGTGATAACCGTCACCGAGGCGCCCGTCTCGCGTTTGTTGAGGTCGAACTTCGTCGCGCTGACTACCACCTCGTCGAGGCTCGCGCCGGCCGCATCGTCACCGGTCTCCACGATGTTTTCGGTCTGCGCCCATGCCGGCACCGCGCCGAGCAGGGCGAGCGCTACAAACAGCGTGATGATTCTTTTTACATACATGTGCTCCTCCGTATACGTGTGATGCGTGCGGGGTCCGGAAGCGATACGGGGACGATGCGGACCTTTGCCGCCTGTTTCCGTTCTCGTTTACCGTGCCTCGCCGCTATTGCCGTGGATAATCTACGGAGGGATCGTGTGAGTGAAGCGTGGGGGCCATCATCCCGGACAAACAAAAAGCGCGCTCGGGGCGCGCCGGTTTGATCGGGGATGCACGGCCCTTGCGGCCGGACAGCTCACCGGTTCCCGTTCCTCGAGGATATCCAGTACAAGGAGTTCCTGGCTCATCCGCCTGCGGGCGGAATTACAGTTGCGGGACAGCGCGGGAATTACACCCGCTTCCTCCTGCCGGCATATTCGCCGACGCCGGTACGCTCGCATTGCCGCGCCGGGATGTCAAGGAATAATTACGGCCTTGACTTGTCCGCCGGGCCGGGCAAGCATGTTGCCGTGGCCGCGCAGAACAGCATAGATTTCGGAGAACTGCGGAGCCTCCGCGCTCCCCTCGCGAGCGGCACGCTTGTCCTCGCCGCCGTGTGCCGTTTCGGCAGCCGCGACGCCGGGCCGATGGAGCGGTCCGTGCTCCCTCTGCTTGCCGACGGCGAACGCGCCCGCCTTGGATCGCTTCGAAATCCGGGCGCGCGCGCGCGGTACCTCGCCTCGCGCCTGCTCGTCAAGACCGTATGCGGCACCCTGGACGAGCTGCCGGCCCGTTCGATCGAGACGGCGCATGCCCCCGATGGAAGCCTGCTCGTCGGCGGTACGCTCGTCCCGTATAACGCGGGCATCGCCCACACGGCGGGCGCGGCGGCCCTCGTCCTCTCCGCCTCCCCGTCTATAGGTATCGACATCGAGAAGATCAGAAAGCCCCCGCTCGGCGTGGCCCAAAAATATTTTTCCGCCGCGGAGTACCGCTCGCTCGTGCGCTCCCGCGGTGCCGCAACGCGCTTCTTCCGCCTGTGGACGCTCAAGGAGTCCCTTGCGAAGCTTATGGGCATGGGCCTCGTCGAGTCGCTGCGCCGGTATGAGTTCTCGATCAGCGGGGACGCGTTGTCGTGCGGGGAAGTGGGGGGGGCGGCGCTTCAGAGCGTACGTTTCGAAAGCAGACTTGCGGGACGCCATGTACTCGCCGTCGCGATCGGCGCCCCCGCCGCGAATCTGGTGCTGGTGCGCCCCGTCCGCTGCGTGGATTTACTGAGGCGCGCGGATTCGCGCTGATACGGGCACCCGCCCGTCGGTCAGGGTGCTCTATGCGATCCCCAGGGACTCGAGGTACTCCTCGTAGTTCACTTCGCCGAGCGCGTCGAGCTCCTTTATCTCGCAGCCCACCTTTATAATCTTGTTTTCTATTATGCCTATATTACGGATAACGGCGAGGCACGAGGATCTCTTGTTGTCGGGCAGGTTGAGGTCGAAATAGACGTAGCTGTTTTCCTTGAAATACCGTATAAAGCGGCGCTCCTTGAAGACGATGCCCAGGCCCTTTTTCGAGACGTCCGAGACCAGGAGCCGCTCGCTTGAAACGGGGAAAAGCTTGTACTTGTTGAAGAGTTCCTCGACGACGATCGCCATGCGCTTTACTATGAGGAGCGCCGACTCGGAGAGCGGCGCGTCCCCGTTGCACTGGATGTAGCCGTAGGGAACCCGCGCCCTGTATAAAGCCGGGACCGAGACCTCGGAGATGAGGTTCTTCCTGTTGATGAGCTGGTAGTCCTTGGCGTAGATGTTATTGATGTAATAATTGAAGAGCGCTTCGTCCTTTGCCGTTTCCTTTTTGCCGATGTCGCCGATAAGGTAGGGCGTCTTGGTATCGTAAAAGTACTTCATGCGGACGTCGGTCATCCCCTCGTTGCAGAAGAAAATTCTGACCTGCTTGAACTGCTTCTCGAGATCGAAGCGGATGATTTCCTTAACGTGGTCGACCTTCTTGGCGTCCATGGCGAGCGAATTCTGGATGATGAAATCGGAGATTACGTTCGTAACGTATATAATGCTCTTGCCCCGGCCGCCGATATCGACGATTTTGCGGTCCTCCCTGCGCATGGCGGAGATGATCTGAAATTTGACGGGGATGAAGATATACGAATCGTCCTCCTGCTTCTCGACGAGCTTGAGGTTGGCGTAAATGGTGTACGATTCGTTCCGGGTGAAGATGACACAGCTTTCGTACATGTTCTTGAGGTAGGGGATTTTGAGCGCCACCATGCCGTCGGTGTAGCCGAAGAATTCGATTTTCAGATCGCCGTTTTTGGTTTTAAGGAGGACGTTGTTCTTGAAGAAGAACTTGTAAAAGATCTTTTCAAAAAGGCTTTTATCGGTTATGGTTTTTATCAGTTCAGCCATTGGACTTCAGCCCGGAACCGCCTTCACTACAGGGCGTCCCGCAGGGAGCGCGCCATCTCGGCGAGGTCGCCCAGGTCCTGCTCGAGGCGTTTGGCCTGGACTATCCGCTTCTCGCTTTTGGCCTGCTCGTACTTTTTAAACAGGGCCGCCATCGTCTCTTTGAGTGTCTCCATCTCGTGCTCCACCGAGGAGGTCGGTGCGATCCCATAGCTTCCCGCGCTGCTCGCCATCGTGTCGAGATCGACCACCTCGCCCCAGCGCGGCACGTGCGTATCGTAGCCGAACCGCTCCCTGATCGATCCGGCGAACGCGAGCGAGGCGGCCTCTTCACCGTGCACAACAAAGACTTTCAGGCGCTCGTTCCTGATGGAGCCCATCCACTCGAGAAGGTGGTCCCGGTCAGCGTGGGCCGAGAACCCGCCGAGCGTGTGGATTTTCGCCCGCACCGCAATGTCCTCTCCGTAGATGCTCACGCGCTTCTCGCCGTCGACGAGCCTGCGCCCGAGCGTGCCCTCGGCCTGGAAGCCGACAAATATAACGCACGACTCGGCGCGGTACAGGTTGTTTGCCAGGTGGAACTTGATACGGCCGGCGGTGCACATCCCCGAAGCCGAAATGATAATCGACCCCCGCGATTCGTCCAGTTTTTTCGATTCTTCGGCGCTTCGCGTGTACTTCAACCCCGGAAATTCGAGGGGGTTGTCGCCGGAGGATATCAGTTCGCGCATCTCGTCGTCGAAGAGGTGCGCGTACTTCTTGAAGATTTCGGTCGCCGAGATCGCGAGCGGCGAATCGATATACACCGGTATGGGCCGAAGCTCCCCCTCTTTGAAGAGCCTGCCGAGCGTGTAGATGATCTCCTGCGTGCGCTCGATCGCGAAGGAGGGGATGATGATGTTGCCCTTCCGGTTGTACGAATCGAGGATGACCTGCTTGAATTCACTGAACGTGTCCTCGCGGCTTTTATGCAGACGGTCGCCGTAGGTCGATTCGATAAAGAGGATATCCGCCTCGTCGGTCGTCTCGGGGTCGCGGATGATCGCCTGGTCTCTGGTCCCCACGTCGCCGGAGAACACAAGCTTTACGGTATGGCCCTTCTCCTCGACCCACATCTCGATGAAGGCCGATCCGAGGATGTGGCCCGCGTCGCGAAAGCGCGCCTTCACGCCTTTAGCCACGTCGAAGATTTCGCCGTACCGCCGCGGCGCGAAAAACTTCAGGGCCTTCTCCGCGTCCTCCGAGGTGTAGAGCGGGGGGACCGGGTCGCGTCCCAGTTTCTTCTGTCTGCGGTTGATCCATTCAATGTCCATCTCCTGGATGTGGGCGCTGTCGGGAAGCATGATCGAGCACAGCTCCGCGGTCGCGTCGGTGGCGTATATGGGATTGGCATAGCCCTCCTTGACGATCTTCGGGATGAGGCCGCTGTGGTCGATGTGCGCGTGGGTGAGGAGCATCGCGTCGATCTCGGAAGGGGCGTAGATCAGGTGCATGAAGTTGCGCTCCTTGAGCTCCCGCCTGCCCTGGAACATCCCGCAGTCGACCATGATGGTGAAATCATCGTTTTTAACGATATACGAAGAACCGGTTACGGTCCCCGCTCCGCCGACAAATTCGATTTTCATTGTGCTCGCTCCGTTCGATCAATATGGGAAAAGGCGCCGCGAGGGTGCCGAAACGGATTGTGGATTTCAGCGTACCACGGTGCGGTCGTCATGGCAAGTTTTATTGCTCTCCGACAATGGAGCCGTCCACGATCGTAATGGTGCGGCCGGTTAAGGACGCGATCCCGGCATCATGGGTTACCACCACGATCGTGGTGCCGTTTTCCCTGCCGAGCTCGAAGAGCGTGCTCATCAATACCTGCGAGTTCCTGCTGTCAAGGCTGCCGGTCGGCTCGTCGGCCAGGATGATGTCGGGTTTGCCGACGATGGCCCGGGCGACCGCTATGCGCTGGCACTCGCCCCCCGAAAGCTCGCCCGGCCGGTGGGCGATCCTGTCGAGCATGCCGAAACGCTCTATGACCGAAAGCGCCTTCGCCCTGACCTCAGCACGTCCATCACGGCGTATGAACAGCGGCATCATTACGTTTTCGAGCGCGGTGAAGTCCGGAAGCAGGTTGTGAAGCTGGAAAACGAAACCGATGTGCCGATTGCGGAAATTTGAAAGGTCTTCGACCGAAAGGCCGGAGAGTTCACGGCCGAGGATCGAAAGGCCTCCGGACTGGAAGCCGTCGAGGCATCCCATAACGTTGAGGAGCGTCGACTTGCCGGCGCCGGAGGGGCCCATGATCGATACGATCTCACCCCTGTCGATCGAAAGCGATACCCCCCTGAGAACGCGCAGGGCGTTTCGTCCCGAGCCGTATATCTTCTCGATGGTGTCCGCGTTGATGATCGTGTTTGGTTCCATGTGCCGGTCCCTATTCGTATCGTATGGTCTCAACCGGCCGGAGGCGCGAGGCGTGCCACGATGGGAAGATGGCCGCCAGGGTCGAGAGGAACACCGCGAAGGCCGCGATGAGCACCACGAACTCCGGTTTGATCTCGGTCGGGATGGTATCGATGTAATAAACGCTTTTAGGGACCAGGGTGATGTTGAGGTAGAAGCCCAGGTCGAAGACGGTGTAGAGGTAGCCCATCACGGCATTGATCGTCCTTTCGACCCATCGGATGATGGCCTCGAGATTGAGCGAGGCCGACAGTCCTCCGATAACGCCGGCAATGGTGCCGATAACGCCTATGAAGAAGCCCTCGAGTACGAAAATCACCATGATGGACGTGGGGGTGGCGCCCATGGACTTGAGAATGCCAATGTCGCGCCGTTTTTCCATCACCACCATCACGAGCGTTCCCATGATGGAGAAGCCCGCCGAGATGATGACGAGGAAGAGGATGATGGTCATAATGAGCTTCTCGAGCCTGAGCGCGTAGAAGAGGTTCTGGTTCCGCTGCTCGGCGGTGAGCGTCTGGTAGCTGAAGCCGATCGTCGACTGGATGCGCGAGGACATGTAGTCCATGCGAAAGATGTCGTCGATCTTCACGCCGATGCCCCAGACGATGTTTCCGAGGCTGTAAAGATGCTGCGATGCCGGCAGCGACATCATGATGAGCCTCGTGTCGAAATCGTAATAGCCCGTTTTGAAAAATCCCGCCACGCGGAACGATCCCATCCCCGGCGTCACCCCGGTGGTCGCCGTCAGCCGTCCGCGGGGAACGATGAGCTCCACGGTGTCGCCCCGGCGTATGCCGAAATTGAACGCCATCTCCGACCCGACGTAGATATCGCTTTCGCGCTGGTATGACTTCGGCCCCTCGGTGATGAACTTCGCCGTGTCCGCGGGGATGCCCGCCGTCGAGCCGATCCCGCGAATCATGACGGGGGCGATCGCCGTGCGGAAGCGAAAGAGGCCCTGTCCCTGAAGATAGGGGCTTGCGGAACGTACGCCCTTGAGCGCGCTTATTTTTTTCGTCAGGGCGGCGTAATCGGAGATGCCCTCGCCGCCGTCGCCCGAATAGCCCGATACGGTGATGTGCGAGTCGACGTCGAGTATCTTGTCCTTTATCTGGCCCTGAAAACCGGTCATCACGCTGATGACCACGATGAGGATAAAGACGCCGAGAAACACGATTACGATCGAGAGCAGCGTGTTGAACGAAATAAACCCCTGGCTCTTTTTGGCCTTGAGGTAGCGAATTCCCACAAACAGTTCGTACAGGCCCATCGATATTCCTGGAAAGCGATATTCTGCGCGTCAAATGAAGGTACTGTCGGCGCCGTATTTGTCAATAGTATTTACGGGGCCGGCGGGACTCCGCGTTAGCTCCCGTGCCCTTCCGTCGGTGGAATAATCAGACTTGTTTGGAATTCCCGGAATACCGGCTTTTCCCCCGCCTGCGGCGGGGGAAAAGCGACCGTAGTCCCGGTTATGCAACAACCCCATTTATTATTCGAAAAAATGAATAATATTTGACATATTATCTCAATTAATGCAGTATATTCTGTTTCCAGCAGGTAGAGAAGCGCAGGATCAGCACACTCCGGTTTTCCCCCGCGGAAAAGCATCAGAGAAGCGGATTCAGATGCAGAGCTCTGCCCCAGGCGTCAAGCCGCAAATTAATGGTAAGGAGTTTTCATAATGCCTAAAGGTGTGGTAAAATGGTTCAATGACAAAAAAGGGTTCGGGTTCA
>JADFDB010000005.1 GCA_018263175.1 Spirochaetota bacterium | reverse complement strand
GATTCGCTCCTCCCGTCGGAGTCGATGCCGTACAGGCGCGCCGCTCTCGCGAGCGCGCGCGCGTCCTTTATCGCATAGTCGCCGCCGTTCCCCTCCGCCACCTTCTTCAAAAGAAGGACCAGATGGCGGCTGTGGTCGGAATGCGCGGCGGCGCCGCCGGCGACCTCGCGCAGAAAATTGCGCGCCACGATGGTATCCGCGTCCGCTCCGCACACGCCGAAGCGCGATTTGGCGCTGATGCGGCACGGCCCCATGTGGCAGATGCGGCAGCAGACGCCCGAGGTACCGAAGGCGCACTGCCTGCCCTGGGCGTCCAGCCGCGTAAAGCTGAGCCTCACGCCGTCGCGTGCCGCCTTTTCTATCGCCTCGATCGAGGCGGGGTCGACCGCCCGGTCGGCGGGCGTTTTTACGGTTTTATCCGGTTTTTCTTCCTGCATGTATCGCTGCCTGTCTGCAAAGGTGCGGACGAAGCGGGCTTCGCCCCCGTGCCCCGCAGGGGGTCACGCTAAAACATCTGTAATGAATCCGTCCATCATGGCCGCCACGGGATTGGCGCGCGGAAGCGCGGCCATGCCCTCGCCCCGTTCAGCGAGTGCGGCCACATCGGCGTTCTCCGGAAGGGCCAGAAAATAATCCGCCGGTACGGCCGCGCGCAAGATGTTAAAATCCGGCGGCACGGCATCATTGCGCAGGCGGTTGATTATTATGGCAAGTTTTTTATACGAGATTTTCATCTCCACGGCCAGGTCATAGAGGCGCCGCACGGTCTCGAGGCCTCGCCGCGAGGGATCGCCCGTCAGGACCAGAAGATCGACGCTCCGCACGATTCGGCGCGACAGGTTCTCGAGCCCGGCCTCGTTGTCGATGACGGTGAACGGGTAGTTCACCGCGAGGCGCGCGAGCACGTCGCGGAGCACGTTGTTGGCGTAGCAGTAACAGCCCGGACCCTCGGGCCGGCCCATCGCGATGAGGTCGAAGCCCTCGGCCTCGACCAGGCTTTCGGCGATCCGAAGCCCGAGCCATTCGGTACGCGCCATGCCCGAGAGCGCGCCCGAGGAGGACCGTTCGCGCGCCTCCTCCCGCACGCTCCCCACCGTGGCGCGCGCCGAAACGCCAAGCACCTCGTCCAGGCATGAGTTGGGATCGGCGTCCACGGCGAGGACCGGCGTACGGCCTGCCGCCACGAGGCCCGTGACGATGAGCCCCGCGATGGTAGTCTTGCCGGTTCCGCCCTTGCCGGTGATGGCGATGGTGCAGGCCATGATGGAATCCCCGGAACCTTCAGGCCCCGTGTGCCGATTTCAGCGCAATCGAGAGCCCGCCGAGCATCTCGAAGACCCTCTCCGCGTCGGCGGTCTCCATTGAGCCCGTGCCGCAGGAGGGCGTGACGACCGTTCGATCGAGGATGAGCGAGCGGTCGCTGCCGCATTCGCGTGCGAGATGGTCCACGAGCTCTCCGTACCGCGCCGCGAGACCATCGACGGTCTGCTCACGGATGGCAACAGAGGTCGGAACGATGCCCCATGCGAGGTTCCCGCCGCGGTCGAAATGACGCCGGAGGGCCTGGCCATAGAGGGCGACCGTTTCGCCGTAGCCGAAGGCGTCGAAGTTGAGGAGGTCCGCGCCGGCATCGACGAGTATGGACCAGTCGGTGTTGCCGCAGCAGTGCACGCCCGCGATCGCCCCGTCGGCGTGGATGGCGTCCACGAGCTCGGCGATGAGCGCGACAACGTCCTCCCGGCGCACCGAGATATAGGTGGACGAGCCGAAGGCCGAGAGGATCGGTTCGTCGATGAAGCAGATGATCGCTTCGGCGAAAGGACGAAACTTCGCGATCTGCCAGCGGCACTTCATCGCGAGCGCCTTGACGATGACGTCGCGAAATTCTTCATTATAATAGATGGCCCGCTTGTTCTCGTCGGTGACGGTGAGCGCGAAGGAGCACGGCCCGGTGGTCTGCACCTTCACGTACGGGCGCTTGCCGCCCTCGGCGCCGAGGCGCGCCTCGAGGGCGTGAATGCCCCTCGAATAGTCCGGGCCGATCGCCATGGCCGAGCAGTCCCCGCTTCCGGAATCCGGGTCCATGGCCTCCATGTACTTCTCGTAGAACGCGCCGAAGTCCTCGGAATAATCTCCCGAGGTGTCGAAATACATCCGCGCTTTCTCGCGATCGACGACCGCGCGCGGCATCGCCCCGGAATACTGGATCTCCATCTGTTCGAGCAGTCCTAGGCGCGGTAGCTGGGGCCATACCGGCGCATCGGGGATGTACCTGAATATCACGTCGAGCGCCTTCTCCGCGTCGGAGTGAGGGAAACTCCCGATGGCGGTGGCGAGAAATCTTTCGTTCATGACGGTCACCCGTGTCTGGAAAAATCAAAACGCGCCGCGTGGACGCGTATCCTTTCCAGTTGGTTCGAGCGGGGGGTAAATTTCAAGGATGTTTTATGGAAAAGTCGGGGGCGAAGTAAAGGCTTAATGCCATCGAAAGATCATCGGTTCAAGCGGCACTCATCGAATTCACGGGATTTCAAGGCCGGTTTCACTGCTGACATTTATCCTCAAAACAAGTAGCATCCGCGTACCCGCCGGACGGTGCCCGCAGGCGGTTGCGGGGCAGGGTGCGCCGGCGCGCGCCGGGCCTTCTATCGGGCCCGTTCCCCGGACTCGCCGAGGCCGGCGTATAATTTCGATATCATGCTCTCGAAACATTCGAGCGTCTGTGCCTCGAGCGCGTCGGTCACGGCGACGCCGTCGCGGTCCGATTCGAGAAGCCTTTCGGAGAAGGGCAGCACCCCCAGCACCTCCATGCCTCCGAGCTCCGCACTCAGGTACTCCTCGTCCGGACGCGAACGCACGCGGTTATACACCAGCCTGATGTCACCGATGCCTATCTCGCGCGCCATCGAAACGATGCGCAGCGCGGACTCGACCGCCCGCCGTCCGGGCTCGACCACCACCAGCATGACGTCCACCCCACGGGCCGTGGCCCTGCCCAGGTGCTCCACCCCGGCCTCCATGTCCATGATGAGCGTCTCGTCGCGCCGAAGCACCAGATCGCGCACGAGCGCCGCCAGGAAGGCGTTTTCCGGGCAGGCGCATCCCGCGCCCCCCGAGGGCACGGCGCCCATAACCATCAGGGAAAGGCCGCGGTGGAGGTACCCGAAGCGCCCGGCGATGTCCGAAACCTCCGGATTGAGGCGAAAGACCTGGCCGTAGCCGTCCGTCTTCGCTCCGGTGCGCTCTTCGATGAGCGCCTTCTGCTGCGCGACCGTGCGTATTCCCGAGCGCTCCCCGGCGGCGATGCCGAGCGCCGATGCGAGGTTGGCATCGGGGTCCGCGTCGAGAGCCAGTACGCGCGCGCCTTTCTTCGCCATGAGGAGCGCGAGCGCCGCGGCCACCGTCGACTTCCCGACACCCCCTTTCCCCGTTACCGCTATCTTCATAAACGAAAGCTCCTTTTCATCCCGTCCCCGTCTCCATGCTGGACCGACGCGCCTAAATTGTCATTGACAAAATCGGCATTTTCGGCACTTTCTTTTTTTGGTAGCTTAAAGCCCGGCAATGGAGGCCACGAGGCGGAATCCGAATGCCGTTACGGCACAGAGGAAACCGCGAACGCATCATGAGCACGACTGACAGGAGATCCCTCCCGTTTCCGAACTCCCGGACGGCCGTCATCATACCGGTCCTGTTGTTTGCGCTTTCCGCGTGCGCTTCGTATAAAACCGTCCGGATTACGGGCGACGACGGCCGTCTCCGCGAGATTCATTTCATCGAAAAAGGCGCTGTAACGGGGAGGATAGTGCTCGAATACGACACCGCCGGCCGGCTCTCGAAGGCCTCGAAGCTCGCGTCGCCGGGTGGCGAGACCCTCATCGCGCGCACCTTCTCATACGATCAGGCGGGAAGGCTCCGCATTCAGGCACACCGGGCACGGGAGACGCGCGAGGGAAAGCCGGTCGACGACGTCTGGGTCGAGTCGTTCTTCTACGGAAGCGGCGGCGAGCTCGTCCGCACCGAAACATCCTTTAAAAGCTCATACAGCATCGTCAGGAACAGGACGCCGCTCGTCATCACGAGGTTCTCGTACAACGACGGAGTTCCCGTTAAAATACTGACGAACGGCACGGTGTTCCGCATGGAGATTTCCCTCTCCTACAGCGGGAAAGACCTCTCGAAGGTCGAGATGGTGCTCTTCTCCCCCGTTAAAGCGCGGCAGAAACGAGAGCCGTCGCGCCACCTGCTCTTCACGATGGACGGGGACCGGCCCTCACGGGCCGAAGACAGAATCTCCGGCTCGGTCGTGAAATCCAGGGAGGAAACGCGGCTCCTCTTCGAGCAACACGGGCTCGATACGGCCATCGACATGCCGGGCTATGCCGCCTCGATCCAGGAGCTTCCCGAAAGGCTTGCCGGGCTCTGGGGCCCCAAATAATACTTGATTTTCTGCACCCTCCGTTTACCGTATCCAATCCCGACGGACTCGCCCCGAGCCGCGGAACGACGGTCTATCATCATCGAAACACCATGGCCCGGAAAAAAACTACAACTGCGGAGGGCAGGGCCCCCGGCAAATCCCGGTCTTCACATGAAGACCCGGTCGAGCGCGACCTCGACATGCTCGACGACGCGTTCGACGGCGAGATCGACGAGGACCTGTTCGACGATGATTCCGAGGGTGATGCCGACTCCGATTCAGTTTCTTCCCCCGCCGGGAAGAAGCGTTCGTCCGGACGCACGAAAAAATCCCGGTACGAAAACTTTTCCGATTCTTCCATTACATGGTATCTGGAACAGATAAACAAGATTCCCCTCCTCCGCCGCGAAGAGGAGGAGACCTACGCCAGGGCCGCGCGCGACGGAGATGAAAAGGCCAAGGAGAAGCTCATAAAGGCCAATCTTCGCTTTGTGGTCTCCATCGCGAAGAAATACCAGACCAGCGGCATATCGCTCCTCGACCTCATCAACGAGGGAAACATGGGCCTCATCAAGGCCGCCGACAAGTTCGACCCGGAAAGGGGCTTTCACTTCATCTCGTACGCCGTGTGGTGGATCCGCCAGGCCATTATCCTCGCCATCAGCCAGAAGACCTCGCTCATCCGGCTGCCGCTCAACCGCACCGCCGACATGCAGAAGATCGAGAAGATGCACAAAAAGCTCGAGCACAAGCTTGGACGCGAGCCCTCCGTGCAGGAGATCGCCGAAGAGCTCGATATGGACGATGAGGAGATCACCTACCTGCGGAACATCTCGCAGGACTACATCTCGCTCGACGCGACGTTCGGCGATTCCGACGACACGAGCATTATCAGCATGCTCGAGGACGCGCGCGTCGACGCACCGGACCAAAAGCTCCTTGACGACTCGCTCAGGGACTCCCTCAACGCCGTTCTCAACACCCTCACCGCCTCCGAGCGCGAAATACTCAGAATGCGCTTCGGACTGGACGGTGAGAAGCCGCTGTCCCTCCAGCAGATTGGCGAGAAGTTCAAGCTCTCCAAGGAGCGAATCCGCCAGATTGAAAAAAAGGCGATCCGCAGACTCCGCCATCCGTCGCGCAGCCAGCGGCTTAAAAGCTTCATTCAGGAGTGACCATGCGCTATCTTGTACTCGGACTCATCGCGGGCGCCGTTCTGGGCCTCGCCCCCGTCTGGCAGGCGGAACCGGCGACGGAACTGTATCCCGAATGGCAGGGGCCGGTCGCGGCACCGGAATCGATTGAGCGCTCGCCCAACGCGGCGCTGTCTACTCGCTCAATCCCGCCGGTCGTTTCGGGCGACACGCTTTCGCTCCTGGCCGCCGACGGAAGGCTCATCGCGAAGCGGGCCTTCGGCGAAACGCTCTTCTCCGCAAGCGGGAACGGCAGGTATTACGCAGCCTATCAGAAACTCGGCACCACGGTGGAATTCTTCGCGGCCGACGGCAGCCCCTTCTGGAAGACCGGCTCGCGCGAATACCCTCATGTGTCGTACAACGGAAAGCTCGTACTCCTCGTCAACAGCGACCAGAGCCGGGTGCGTGCGCTCGACTTTCACGGCAATCCGGCGGGAGAACCGGTTGCCGGACGCTTCCTTACGGTCATCGCCTTTTCGAAGGGATCCGACATCGCGGCCCTGGGCTTCCTCGACGGAAGCTATGCGGTAATGGACGCTGCGGGAAGGCGCCTCCTGAAGGCCGGAACGGGCGGCGGCACCCTCGTCAAGAGCATGGCGGTGTCGCCGTCGGGAGCGTATGTCGCGCTCCATTACGGGAACGAGAAGGGGGATTACATCGCGATCATCGCGACCGCGGACGGAAGCGCCGCCGCCTCGCCGCTCTCGCGCGTGCACGTCGCGCGGACGGCGCTTACCGTCGGGGACGACGGCACCGCGGCGATTCTCGACCACAACAGGATTCTCGTCGTCAATCGAAAGGCGAAGCCAGCGGCGTCGATCAAGGTCCCGGCCGCCCGCACCGGGATGGCCTCGCTCGACCGCGACGGCTGCATCTACGTCGCCGGATATACAAGATCCGAAGGCGGCTCCCAGGCGCTCGCCTTCCTGCCCGACGGCACCGTACTCTTCGCCCGAAACTTCCCCATGGAATCGTACCTGCAGGCCTCGATCGAGGCGCCCGTCATGCTTCTGCGAGGCTCTCAAACGCTCTACTGCTATAGTCTCCATCATCGATAGATCGAATCACCGATTCCAGGACGTCGAGGAGGGCGCCGTTACCGCGCTTTTTCGCCCCCTGTGCGAGCAGGGCGCACCTGCTCCCGGCGGCCTCCCGCGTCGCCCTCAGACGCTCCTCCCCCATCTCTCCCGCCCGCGCGCGAAGGAGCTTCATGATGGCGTACACCCGGAACCGGTCCATTCCCCAGTGCCTCCGCGAGAGCTGGTCGTCGTGCCCGCCGTATTTCACCACTAGTTTCCGGTCGATGAGCCCCACCGGCTCGTCGAACGCGATTCGCAGCCACAGGTCATAGTCCTCGCACACCTTCAGGCGTTCGTCGAATCCACCCGATCGCTCGAAAAGTGAGCGCCTTATCACCACGGCCGACGGACTCACCAGGCAGAGGTCAAGCGAGGGGATGAAGATATCGCCCCAGGGTTTGCGATGCCTGTTCTTCGGGTTTACCCTGCGGCCGCGGCGTATCCAGATCTCGTCGGTCTGGTGAATGAGTATGGATGGATTGCGCCCGATGAATTCATGCTGCACGCCGAGTTTTTCGGGCAGCCATTCGTCGTCCGAGTCTAAAAAGGCGAGGTACGGGGCACTCGATTCCGCGGCCCCGCGGTTGCGCGCCGCGCTCACGCCGCGGTTATGCTGATGCACGTACCGAACGGCAGGAAATGACCGCGCGATCGCCGCGGTATCATCGGTCGAGCCGTCGTCCACCACGACGAGCTCGTAGTCGCTGAAATTCTGCGCGAGCACGGATTCGATCGCCCGACGGAGCGGGACGGGGCGGTTGTATACCGGGATTATGACGGAGAAAAGCGGCACGCGTCACTTGAATAGAAACTTGACGGGATGTTTTTTAAGCTCCTCGGAGATCTCGTTCATGGTCTTCGCGGTCTGCCTGAAGGAGGTGAGGATTTCGAGGATGTCCTTCTGCGAATTCATAAGCAGGTCGTTGACGGTGGCCATGCTGCCGGAAAGGTTGGTCAGCAGCGCGCGCAGATTTCCCCGGCTGTCGATCGATATATCGCGAATAACGCCGACCGTCCCCTGAAGGGTCGCGAGCAGCGCGTGGACGTCTTGTAAAATCGCCTCCAGATTGACGTACTCGATCCCCTCTATGACCGAGCCGGACCGCAAAAGCTCCCCCTTCTTCTCGGGGTTGCGGATGTCGATGACCGGGTCGCCGATGATGTTCTGGTTCTGTATCACCGCCGAGCAGTCCTCGTAGAGCTCGATATCGCGGCGAATGCGCATGACCGCCAGGAAGTGCAGCGCCGGCTTGTAGACCGGCTTGATGTCGATGACCCGGCCCACGGTGTAACCCTTGATCTTCACGAGCGTTCCCTCCTTGATCGAGGTGATGCTGTCGGTCTTGAGGAACACATCGATGGTCGAGCTCGCGAAGGAGTATCCGAGCTTGAGCACCACGAAGAGCAGCAGTATGACAACCGGTATCAATACGAATATACCCACGCGCAGTTCGTTTTTTTCAAGCTTCATGGCCCGCCTCCGTTTACCGCACCTTCATGGGCCCGTCGAGTGACGAGCGCATGTACTGGTCAAGATAGTCGTTCTGCCGCGCGAGGAACTCATCGCGCGAACCCGAAAACACGATATTACCGTCATACAGCATAAGAAAGCGATCTGAAAAATCGACGAACCGCTCCGGTTCGTAGGTGACGATGATGACCGAGCGGTCGTCGCGCGCGCACCATCGGCCCAGCGCTTCCAGAAACAGCCGGGAATTGAGCAGACACTGCCCTTCCAGCGCGTGCTCGACGAGCAGAAGATCCGGGTCGAGCGCGATCGCGCGGCAGTACGCGGTCCGCTGTGTTTCCGAGCCCGACAGCGAAAACGGCCGGAGGCCGCGGCAGTGCTCGAGTTCGAGCTCGCCGAGGAGCCTGTTCACGAGCGAAGTGATCTCCCAGGACGAAAGCCTCGAATGATAGCGCAGCGGAAGCGCAATGTTCTCCTCGACCGACATGTTGTTGATGAGACCATAGTCCCTCTGCAGATACCCGAGCTCCTTGCGGTAGTTGTGGCGCTCGAAATAGTCGAAGCTCTCGACCGAGCGCCCCTTGAAAAATATCTCTCCGTCGAACGAGATCACCGTCCCGGCGATGAGCGGGCACACCACCTCGGCACCCGAGCCCTCGGGAC
Organism: Spirochaetota bacterium; assembly: GCA_018263175.1. Lineage (GTDB taxonomy): Bacteria > Spirochaetota > UBA4802 > UBA4802 > UBA5368 > MVZN01. Next base: position 35,081 of record JADFDB010000005.1, on the reverse strand, counting down.
CGAATATGATCAGGTTCTCCCCCCTCGCCAGTGAAAACGAGACGTCGCGGCAGACCGCGCCGCCTGCGTCGGTGAAACAGACCGATTCGACCCTGAGAAGTTCCTCCCCATTCATCGTTCCCACCTAAAAATAGAACAGCGCCGAGATGAAGGCGTTGATTACGAAGAGTATCACGAGCGTGCGCACCACGGCGCGCGAGACGAATATCGGGATCTGGAAGTCCGATTCCGGCATAAAGCCGTAATAGCAGCAGATGAGGGGGATGAGAATGCCGTACATAACGCTTTTCAGAATCGTGATGCTGAGGTCGCTGAAACTGAATGCGTCGAGCATGGTCTGGACGAATACGCCCGCCGGGATGTAGACCGTGCCGAGCGAAATGAGATAGCCCCCGAAAAAGGCCGTTATGTCGAAGATGACGATGAGCGTGAAGATCGCCAGGATCGAGGCCAGGATGCGCGGAAAAACGATATAGAGCTTGGTGTCGATCCCCATGAGCTCGAGCGAGAGGATCTCCCTGTTCTGCTTCTGGGTGGCGATCTCCGCGGCGATCGCCGAGCCCGAGCGGCTCACGACGATCATGGCGGTGGCGAGCGGCCCGAGCTCCCTCGCGATGATGATGACGAGGAGGTTGCCGATGAAGCCCTCAATCCCGAACTTCGGGAATGCCTTGGTGGCCTGAATGATCGTGGTCGCGCCGAGGAGGAGCGCGATCGAAACGATGATCGGAAGCGCGTCGATCCCGGTGAAGCGGGTCTGGTTGATGACGATGGAATAGATCGAGCGGAACCGAAGGTACTTGATGGAGCGAAACGACACCACGATCGACTTCACAAACCGGTAAAAATTTCTCACACCCTCCAGGAAGGAGACGATTTTTCGCGTCGGTGTTCTCAGTAGGCTTTCAATTTTAAGCATGATCGCTTTTTTCTGTTGCTTTTTGGACGCAACGATTTTTCATAGTCTTGCCGTTCCCGACGCGGCAGGCGGACCGCAGGGACGGCATACACTGTACATTTATCGTCGACCGCCGCTGTAATTGCAACAAAAATCGAAGGCCGGAACAATGCACTACGCCGAGACCGCCATCACCCGATGAACAAACGAAACCGCCAGATCCTCACCCTGCTGCTCTGCGCGCTCATGACCCAGTGGCTCGTCCTTATACACGCGGGCGCCATTGCGCTCATCGCCGACGGCATCCAGGGGTCAGCTCTCCGCCTTTACCGGTCGGTCCTTCCGAAGAGCAGCTTCACGATCATCGGCACGGTTGAACGGCGCGACCATACGACGGTTTACCGGAACCTTCCCGCCGGCTTCATCCATTGCGGCCGCACCCTGCTCTTCCAGGCCCCGCGCGATATGCGTCTCAGAGAGGTCGCCGATGCCGCGCTCCGCTACACGCATTTTTTCAGACGTTATCAGCTCGAACGGACGATAAAGGAATATAACGCGCTCCGTGCCGATTCCGTGACCAGAGGCACGATCGTTTACATCCCGTACAGTATATCACCCCGCGTTCCTGCCTTTATAAGGACGGCGAAGCCGCCGATCATCGAGAGCCGGGGGCTTTATTATACCGGCGGGGCCATAGCGAGCGAAAAGACGCTTCAGTCGCTCGAGCGCTTTCTGGCCGCGGGCATCAACACCGTGGTCTTCGACGCGAAGGACATCACGGGCATCGTCAACTACCGCAGCCATGTTCCCGCCGCGGTCGAGTTCAATACGCACGAGAAGCGGTGCATCGACGACATCGACAAGCTTATCCGCCACCTCAAAGACAAAGGGGTGTACGCCATCGCCCGGATCGCGGTGTTCCACGACCACGCGCTGTACCGCAAGAGGCCGGAATACGCCATCCATTCGAAGAAAAGCGGGGGGCCGTGGAGCGCCGGGGCCGAACTATGGTGCGACCCCACCAACAAGCACGTCCAGGACTACAATATCGCGCTGGCCATAGAGCTCGCCGAAAAGGGCGTCGACGAAATCCAGTTCGATTACATCCGCTTCCCCACCGCCGGCGACCACGGCGACGCCGTCTACGCGTACCACTTCGGCACCATGCCGAAAGAAGCGGCGATCACCGCCTTTTTAGAGCGCGCGCACGCCGAGCTCAGTGCGCGGCACGCCAATCTCTCGGTGGACATCTTCGGCGTGGTGGCATGGGGAAAGGAGATCGACATCCGCCGGACCGGCCAGCGGATTGAGCGGATGGCGAAGCACTGCGAGGTGATCTCGCCGATGCTGTACCCGTCCCATTTCAACGATCATTTCGACGGCTACGCCAATCCCGGCGACGAGCCGTACTATTTCATAAACAGGGGCTGCCTCCGCGTGAAGGCGCTGGCACCGCAGACCGCGGTGCGCCCGTGGCTCCAGGCATTCCGCTGGAGAACAAAGGCGTACAACGACGACTACATACTGGAGCAGATACGCGGGGCCGTCGACGCGGGCGCGCGCGGCTTTCTGTTCTGGAACGCGTCAAATTCGTACGACCCGGTTTACGCGGCGATGCAGCGGCTCGCCGACGAAGAAAAGCGAAAATACGCCGAAAGGGGACGCAAACAGTGATTGTAAAAGACAGCGATTTTTACCGGGCATACGTCGGCGTCTGGGACGAGGGGGCGATGAAGGATGCCCCCTTTATCACGCTCGGGGTGGAGGCCATCCTCACCGACTATTACGGAAACCTCCTCGACGCGCCGCCGCCCTTTCCCGTTCAAAAAGGCGCACTCACCCTCGACCTAGGCTGCGGGTGGAGCCGGGTGCTGAAGCCCGTGCTCGACCGGGGGGCGCACGGCATCGGCCTCGACATCTCGCAGGCCATGCTCGAACAGAGCAGGAAGCACCTCGAGAAGCACGGCCACACGCCGGCGCTCCTCCGCGGCGACGGCACCCGGCTCCCCTTCAGGGACGACAGCTTCGACGCGGCTTATTCGCTCCTGGTTTTACAGCACCTCTCGAAGGCCAACGGGAAGCTCGTTCTCGGGGAGGTGCACCGCATTCTGAAGTCCGGCGGCGTTGCCTACATCCGCGTACCGTCCCGATTCGCGCCGGAAAACCTGCTCTTCGCCTTTCTCCAGTTCATAAGCATACACCTGTTCCGCTACCGCGACCCCATCCGCATGCGCTTTTACCGCCTCGGTGAAATAAGAAAGCTCTGCCGCGGCCTCTTTTCCGAATGCGAGATAACAGCGCACGAGTTCCGGCCGCCGTGGAACATCCACACCAAATGGACCTGGCACTACATCATCGTTCCGCGGCGCTTTCATCGTGCGCTGCGCCGCTTCTCCGACCGGATCGAGGCGAAGGCGAACGGCCCGCTGCCTTTTCTCAGGCACTTCGGGGTCACGCTGATGGTGAAGGTGACGAAATAACTTGTAACAGTAGTCGTACAAAGGCGCGGTACAATGACCGACAAACATCAAGGCGGCCCGGCCGCAGACGACTTGACCCTGGGCGGACGGCTCGGCTATGGAGTGGCCGATTTCGGTATCAGCCTTAGCTTCAGCCTCCTCCCCGGCCTTTTCCTCCTGTACTATTTCACCGACGTGTTTTTAATCCCCTCGGCCGCGGCCGGGCTCATCCTGTTCTGCGCGAAAATAGTCGACGCCTTCGTTTCGCCGGCCGTTGGCCATCTCTCGGACCACACCTCCACCCGCTGGGGGAGGAAACGCCCCTACCTGATCATCGGGGTGGTTCCCGCGGCGCTCAGTATGGTTCTGCTGTACGCATCGCCAGCCATAGCGGACGTGGAATGGCGCATCGTCTACGCCATGACAAGCTTCACGTTTTTCTGTGTCTTTATGACGATGCTCAGCGTACCCTATACGGCGCTTACCGCGGACCTCAGCAGCGACTCACACGAGCGCTCGGTGCTGTCGGCCTACCGGATGTTCTTTTCGATCGCCGGCATGCTCGTCGGAGCGGCCGCGACCATGCCTCTGGTAACGGCCTTCGGGGGCGACCAGGTGCTGGGCTTCAGGGCGGTCGGACTGCTCTATGCCCCGGTAATGGCGCTTACGGTCATCGCCACCTTCCTCTCGGTACGGGAGCGGACAGACCGGCCCGTAAAGGACGCGGACGGCGGAACGCTCGCGCGCGACCTCAGGGCGGTATTCGCGAACAGGCCCTTCATCATCCTCACGCTTGGCGTCATGATGCATCAGGTGGCGCTCAATACCATGTCGGCGGTGGTGGTCTACTTTTTAAAATACAACCTCGGGGCCGAGAAACTCATTCCGGCCGTGTTCGTCGTGCTCATGTCGTCATCGGCGCTTTCGATCCCCTTCTATCTCCGTCTCTCCCGGAGGCGCGGCAAGAAATTCGCCTTCAACCTCGGAATGGGGATTACGGCGGCACTCTCGCTGCCCATCTTTTTCTTCGCCGAAACGAGCCCCGCCCTCACCATCGCGCTGTTCGCCCTTGTGGGATTCGGACTCGGGACGGCGTACCTTTCTCCATGGGCGATGGTCCCCGACACGGTGGAGTACGCCCAGTGGAAGACGGGCCGTCGGCGCGAGGGAATGCTGTACGGCTTTTTCTTTTTTTCGTTCAAGCTCTCGGTGGCCGTTCCGGGGCTCATCGTGGGGACGGTGCTCTCGCTTACGGGCTACACCCCGGCCGGCCCGCAGGGCCCCGAAGCGCTCTTCGGCATAAAGGCACTCCTTACCATCATCCCCGCCGTCTTCATAATCGCGGGAATGGTCCTCATCGCGCGCTTTCCGATCACCGACGAGTTCCACCGCCGCATGGTACGCGAGATACGCGAGCGGACCTGAGGATCAATCCCCGTTCCGGACCGACCGGAGGCCCTCCGGCGGCGATGCGTTCAGCATTTCCCTGACCGAAAGTTTCCGTCCATCGAACGAGTTGACGACAAACTCATCCTCCATCCGGTCGATGAACAGGATGCCGTCGAGGTGGTCGATCTCGTGCTGTATGCAGCGGGCCATCTTCCCGGAGCGCTCGATCGTCTTCTCCCTGCCCGCGCGGTCCTGAAACTTCACCCGAACCGTTTCCGCCCTTTTTACCGTACCCAAAAACCCCGGCAGCGAGAGACAGCCCTCGACATCGCTCTGCGTACCCGAGGCGCCGACGATCTCGGGATTGATCATTTCGATATATTCGTCCATATAATCGATCACCGTGACACGCTTCGAAACGGCGACCTGGGGGGCCGCCAGGGCCGCCCCATCGGGACGCGATCTGAGGGTGAACTGTATGGTGCCGATCAGGATACCCAGTTTTTTGCCGAAAGCCCGAACAGGCCGGGCCGTCTCCCTTAGAACGGGATCTCCGAACAGTGTGATCTCAGCTTTTTTCATATTAGATCACCAAGTCTGGTACATTACTTCCGCGAAGCCCGGCATGTCCTTGACATCGAACCGCGTACCGTCGTCGAGTACGACGAAACCCGAGTAATACCCGATGACCTTGTTCAGGTACGCCTCGGTGGAAACGATCTCCATTATTTCCGAGAGGGAAAAGAGCGACCATAGCTGTTTAAGAAAACCGATCATCTGCGCGAGCGTGATGTCCGAGTGCAGGAGATACGCCGGCCTCAGGCTCATCTCGAGCCTCCCGTCATCCGAGGTAAAGCTCCACGGTTTCTTATAATCGGAAATGTCGTACTTCCACACAACACGGCCGAGCTTATGGACCCGCCCCCGGTAAACGATCCCGTTCTCGGTGGAGCCCGGGTTTTTGCCGAAACCGTACCCCAGATTAAAGCTCAAAAGCTTCCCCTTCATCATGCTCCCGCCCGCCGCCCAGAGCCACTGGTTCTTCTGCGGCCATGCACCGCGGCCCCAGTCCAGAACACCGTAGCTCTCGCCGCTTTTAACCGGGTACGTTTTACCGCGATAGGAAATCTCACCCTCGACCGAGAGGGAAGGTACCTTGTACTCGTAGAAGAAGTGGAGCGGGTCCTCGAAGGGTGTGATGATGGCCAGCGCCTCGGATCCGTGCTCGCGGAAGACCATCTTCCCGGCGATCGTTTCGCCCCCCTCACGCTCGTCGAATCGAAATTCCGCCGTCCGGAGGCCGTTCTGCTTCCGTATAACCATAAAGGAGCTCCCTTTCCGAAACTCGAGATCGCCGGTCGTATCGCCGGGAAAGGCGATCACGCCCGGGCGCACCATCAGCGTTCTGGCGAGGACCTCTTTTTGGGTCCCCATATCGAAGAGCTCGATACTGCCCATTCCCACGGTGGCGATATCGGAGATGGTGATACTGCCGACGTATCTGCCGCCGTAGAAGGTGTAGTGCTCCCATTTCTTCACCCGCTTCGCGTCGGCGCCGATCCTCTCCGCCCTGAAACGCACCAGCGGTCTGCGTGCCCATCCGGTCACCGCGAGCTTTCCGCTTTTCTCGAGAAGTTCCGTTTTATTAATGAATTCCACCTGTCTGGATTTCAGGATCTCGGGATGCGGAATCGGTTCAACGGCCTTGCCGTGCTGGTCGACCATTTTCCCACCGGCGCCCTTTTCCGCGGAGCATCCCGTGCCGAATGCCACGGCCAGAACAAGACACGTCCGGAGCGCGAACGACACTGTCGTTTTCATTGCATCACCTCAAGGAATAAAGTGAAACGGTCCACCAAGTACTATCACGCCGATAAGCGATTGTCAAGGCGCTTCGCCGCTCTATAATTCAGCGCCCGCAATCCATTGCATGATTTGCTCTCATTTATACGCCGAGCCCATGGGACAAAGGGTTGGCAAGGGACTGTAGCCCCTTGTGGTTGACGCCTCTTACGGCCGGCATTGCCGGCGGAACGACCGTACTGCAACCGTTCCGGCTGCCGATGACGTTGCCCCGGCATACATAAAATCATTGCGAAAAACCGGCTTTTTTGAAAGAAATACTGTATCGAAAGACAATCCGGAGAACAGGAAAACCGCAATGAACCGATTTATCTCGATACTCATGCTGACCGTAATCGCCATTACGTCGATCTTCTTTTATTGCATAGCGATACTCATCTGGCTCATCACGCGTCCCTTCGACCGGCGGCTGCGCCTCCTGCACCTGTACACCTGTTTCTGGGGGGCCTTTTACACCTACATCGTGCCGACCCTGAAGATCAGCGTCGAGGGCCGCGAAAAAATACGCCGCGACACGACCTACGTCATCGTCTCCAATCATCAGTCTCAGCTCGATATCCTCGTATTCTTCAGGCTGTACGTACATTACAAATGGGTATCGAAGAGCGAGATATTCAAGCTACCGCTCATCGGATGGAACATGGTGATGAACCGCTACATCAAGCTTCGAAGGGGAGACAGGGAAAGCATAGCGCAGATGATGGCCGATTCCGAAGAGAGACTCGCCGAGGGGAGCTCGATCTTCATCTTCCCCGAGGGCTCGCGCTCGCCCGACGGGCACCTGAAGCCCTTCAAGATGGGGGCCTTCATCCTCGCGAAAAAGATGAAGGCGCCGATACTGCCCGTCGTGGTCGAGGGCACGCGCCATGCCCTGCCCAAGTACAGCCTCACCTTGCACGGTACGCACCGCATACGCGTTCGCGTGCTCGACCCGGTCCCGTACGAGAGCTTCGCCGGGGCGAGCGAGGAGGAGCTGTCGAGGCGGCTGTGGGAAAAGATCAACACGGAGCTCGTCCGCCTGCAAAAGGAGCTAAGCACGGGCTGATACCGCCCTTTTTAGCCCGCCGAACAGGCGAGCTCCACCTTTCCCTTTTCCGAGAGGTTCAGTACGATGGACTTCATTCTCGTCATGGCCTCTATGGAATAGCGCGTACCCTGCGTCCCCAGGCCCGAGGATTTCGTACCCATGAACGGGAAATGATCGGGCCCCCTCTGCGTCTTGGAATTGATCTGTACGGTCCCCACGTCGAGCTGCATGGCGATGTTGATGGCGGAATTGATGTCGCCGGTGAAGATGCTTCCCTGCAGTCCGTATTCCGACCTGTTGGAAATATCGATCGCCTCGGCGAGGCTCTTCACTCGCATGACGGGAAGCACCGGGCCGAAGGGCTCCTCCCAGGCAACGCGCATGTCCGTGGTTACATGATCGAGCACCGTGGGATGCAGAACGTTCCCCTCGCGCCGGTTGCCGCATAACAGCGTCGCACCCTTTTCCAGCGCGTCGTCGATGAGGCCCTGCACGTAGCCGCATTGTGCGGGCGAAATGAGGGCCGAAATCACCGGGTTCCCGCGCGGTGGTCCCACGGCAAGCTTCGAGGCGAGCGCCGTTATCCGCTCCACGAGGGCGTGCGCGTTGTCCTCGAAGACGAGCACCCGCTTGACCGCCGTGCAGCGCTGCCCCGAATACGAAAACGCTCCGGAGACGATCTGCGAGGCGGTGAGTTCCAGGTCCGCGTCGGGGAGCACCAGCGCCGCGTCCTTGCCCCCCAGTTCGAATAGAAGCGGCACCATGGAGGCCTTCGACGCGATACGCCGCGCCGTCGATGAACTGCCGGTGAAGGCGATCATGCTGATGCCGGGATGCGAGACGATATAGTCGCCGATCTCCTCCCCTTTCCCGGTGACGATCGAAAGCACGCCCGGTGGAAGCCCGGCCTCGCGGAGGATCGCGCCGAAGTACAGGCAGGTCATGGCGCCGGCTGACGGGGGCTTTACGATGCAGGCGTTCCCGCCCGCCAGTGCCGGCGCGATTTTGGTGCCGGTGAGGTTAAACGGATAGTTGAACGGCCCTATGGCGAGCACCACGCCGAGCGGCACGCGGTACGAGAGGGATATCTTGTCGCGCTTCTGCTGGGCGAAGACGTCGCTGAATTTCGTCTCGCCCTCCAGCCGGAGCGCGTCCTCCGCGGTAAAGTCAAAGATCTCGGCGGTCCGGACGATCTCCTCGCGCGCGCTCTTGAGCGGTTTTGCGATTTCGTCGCAGAGTATGTCGGCGAGCGCATCGGCCTCGCGCTCCATTATCCTCGCCGCCCGGTGCAGAAGCTCCGCACGCTCCCGAAGCGGCGTATCGCGCCAGCAGGGAAACTGCCGCCACGCCGATTCGATCACGGCGTCGAGCTCCCGCCTAATTATGGCCTGGGTCCTCCCGAGGACGCTGCCGTCAACCGGATTCAGAACATCGATCAGCTTCCCCGAGCCGGAAGCCGTATAGCCGCCGTCCGCGAAATAAAAGTATTCGCCGCCCGATGAAACGTCGGTGAAGGATGATGACTTTGCCATGACTGTGCACCCCCTCCCGCAAATTTGCCTCCCGAGAGTAGCATGCTGCCGGGCGAACCGCCAGTACATTTTACGGCGTTTTCCGAAACCGGTTTATAATGGCATCGGTTTGAGGCGAAAACTCTCCCCGTGTTTCGCCGGCATGGCGTCGTCCGGCGCACTCAGGGTTTCCCCGCAATCCCCGAAAGCCGGGCCGCGATGCGCCCTGCCTGAGGAATAGCCTTCTTTTTCACGGCGAATTCCATGAACGATATCAATACGGGATATATCGACGCGAAAAAACCCTCGGGCGCAATGATCTTGCGCGGCATGATCTCCGCGCTCACCTCGACGGCGCGCTGCGCCGTCCAGAGCGCCGGCATGAGCAGAAAATAGCTGTACATGAACTCGCCGAAGGCGGTGATTATCATTCGCGCGTTTTCCCTGTCCGGCCCGTTCAGCTTTTTAAATCGCGCGCTCTTTTCGTATTGCCCGTACAGCTCCAGTACGATCCTTCCCGCCTCCTCGAAGTCCTCGTCCGAAAACTCGCCCACGTCCTCGCCTCCGGTCCATTCCTCCTCATCGAGCGCCAGCGCGTCGACGGCGGTCTTTATGTGCAGCATGATCGCCGGTATGTGCTCGTCGCGGATCTCTCCGGTATAGCTCTCGGGCCGGTCGATGACCAGATTGGCGAGAAATCCCATGAGTAATAGCTGTTCGGCACCGCCGGCGAACATCTCGTCGAAAAAATCATCGTCGGTCTTTTCCTCCTCGATGACCTCCTCGTAACGGTCGAGATTGCAGTCGAGCAGGTAATTGAGAAAATCGCCGCTCTTCGGCGGAATTGCACCCGCGGTCTCCGTCATTATAAACCAGGCGGTGACGACAACCGTAAGGAGCAGAGCGCGTTCACTCTGGTTCAGCTCATCCTTATCGACCTCGACCAGATACGCACACAGGTCGGTCTGTTCCACCCCCATACTTTCAAGCAGGCTCCCTATGGGATCGTCGCCGTACGTACTCATCCTCGCGACGGCCGCGTTGATTTCTTTTTCGCTTATCAGTTTCATCATGTCTCCATTCGCGGCCGTTACCGCCGGTTGTCCGGGAAGCGGACCGCCGTACACGGCCTACCCGCCCGGCGAGGGGTGCTTCAGTGCGTTTCAAGGCTACGGTATGCACGAAAAGAATTTCACTGACGACAAAGCTTCAAACCGTGAGGGAGGCTTTATGGTCACATACGGCAAACAGCTTCCCTGCTGGTTTATCCCCCGGAGGCTGGTGCGCGCAGCGCCGGTGGCTGATGAGCCATTCCCTGACCCAGTGCTCCGTTATAAGCCCTTCCTTCACATACGGGTCGTTCCTGCATATCTCTACAACCGTCTCCTGGTCTTCCGCGGGAAAGATGATCAGCCCGCCGGTTCTGTCCCTGAAGGGCCCGTCGGAAAAGTCTTCCGGAGCCAGATCTTCCCAACAGGAGATATGAGCGGAAATGGCCGTCTGTAATTTTAACGATTAAAATTTCATTTAATAGCAGAACGCAAATATCGGTTTCATTGTTTCTCCTCTCGGTTTTTTCCCGCATGCATGCCTTTAAAAAAATATCACGATCGACGGCAGCGAAAAGCAGTTTCTTAGGGTTCTGCACAAACGGTCTGTCGCGTGTTGACACCGCATGCGGGATAATCACCGCTTTACCATCTTCTGGGCGGTGGCGTTCACCGGGTCCCACACCGGTGAAAAGGGCGGTGCGTAGCCCAGATCAAGATAGGCAAGTTCGGATACTTTCATCCCGGCGGTGATCGCCGTGGCGATGACGTTCATGCGAAGGGCGGCACCGTCCGTTCCGGCAACCTCTCCGCCGATGACAACGCTTGTTTTCGAGTCCGCGGTAATGCTCACGAATATCTTCTGCGCTCTGGGACAGTACCCGGCCCTGGATTTCCATACCGTAGATGTTGATACCGCCTCCATGCCTTCGAGCTCCGCGTCACGGCCGTTAAGCCCGGTCTTGCCAACTTCCAGGTCGAAGACCTTGACGAACTGGGAGCCTACAATGCCGGGAAACACCTCGCTCTTAACCCCGGCCGCCTGGAGACCGGCCACCCGTCCCTGCTTGTTGGCCGTGGAGCCCAGTGGCATGTACGTGTCCTTTCCCGTGACAAGATGTTTCACGGTGGCGCAGTCCCCTGCTGCGAACACGCCTGGTATGTTTGTTTCGGACTTCTCGTTTACTATTATGGCACCGCGTTCCGTCATTGAGAGTTCCGTGTTTTTCAGGAAATCGGTATTGGTCCTGATCCCCGTGGATACGATGATGAAATCGGCGGTAAATTTCCCGCGGTCCGTTATCACGGCGTGGCCGGCGCCGCTTTTCTCTATTTTCTCTATATTGACGCCCGTAATGACATTCACATCATTTTCCAAAAGCTTTTTCAGGATGATGGTCCGAATTTCATCGGACATGGTCATGGCGACAGAATCCATTTTTTCCAGCAGTGTCGCCCCGATTCCCAGGGTCTTGAAAGCCTCGGCCATCTCGAGTCCGATAAAACCGCCGCCGATTATAAGGCCCTGTGCCGGTTTTGTCCTTTCGATGTAGTCCCTTATCGCCATTCCCTGGGAGAGGTTTCGCAGAAGGAAGATATTGCCGCTGTCCACGCCGGTGATGGGCGGCCTGAGGGCCCGCGCTCCCGTGGCGATGACAAGTTTTCCGTATCCGTATTCCTTGATACCCTCCGGCGATTCGATGGCCACGGTTTTTTTCCCGAAGTCGATTGCCGTGGCCTCGGCGTCATTATGAATATCGATGTTTCTCTTTTCGATGAATTCATCCCTGTCTATGGCGATAAGGCTGGAATGGTCCTTTATCTCCCCTGCAATGTAATAGGGCATACCGCAGGCCGCGTAGGAAACATGCTTCCCCCTGTCGAAAACGCCAATGGTCATTTTTTCGTTTATCCTGCGCGCCTGCGACGCCGCGCTCATGCCGGCGGCGTCGCCGCCAATTACCAGAAGGTCATAGCTTTTCATGAGATGCGCTCCTCTCATTCCCGCACGACCGGACGCCGGTTGAACCAGGGCCTTGCTTTCTCAAGCCGGGCGGCCGGGCGAAAGAGTGCCGCCTCCTCGCACAGATCCAGGGGCGTCACCTTCCGTTTCCGAAACAGCTCTGCGAGTCCGGTCGCGTCGTATTTTAAACTGAGCCCTTCTACCTTTCGCGGCGTGGAGGCCAAGCGAACGCAGTGAGCGCAGCGGGTTATGCTTAGTTAGTCGGAGGTTTTCCCGCCCCTTTTTAATTAAACAGATAGTTTTCTTAAAAACAATGAAATATCATTTTTGTTATTTTTCCCTGAAGCAACGTTCATCATTAATCGATATAATTCCCGATGGGGATCTTCAATAATAATATTATTGAAATCCAAAAAAACTAATCCTGAAACTAAGGCAACCCTTTTGTTTCCATCAATGAATGGATGATTTTGACATAAATGGTAAATATATGCAGCGGCCATTTCAGCTAAATCATGATGTAAATAATCTCCATCAAAAGTTGATTTAGGAATTGAAATAGCTGAACTCAATAAAGAAAAGTCTCTAATGCCTGAAGTCCCTCCGTATAATTCAATTTGATTCTTGTGAATTTCAATAATTTCAGCAAGAGTAAGAAACTCAATATTCATAAATAATTATTTGGCTAATTTGCTTAATGTAACATTGTGCTTATCATTAATATTTATGAGAGATTTATTTAACCGATCCAAGCGATTTCTATTTTTGACTGGCGAAATAATTATATTAACTCCATCGGTTGATAATTCTAAATGAGTATCGACATCAATATTTAATAATTCCATAATTGGTTTATCAATAATAAGAGCGGAACTGTTTCCATGCTGAATCAGTTTTTTAATCATAACAACCTCCAATCCCGTATACATAATATATATACGTTGTCTAATAAAGTCAAGCGGAAAATATTATCATCAGAGTGGGCGGGAAAACATACGACTAACTCTTTTTATACGACATTATCTGTATTTATTCCTTGCCGTATACGATCGCCGCGTCGCTGCGTTCCTCGCGATGACGCCATGTACACTCCGATTTTTTCATACCCGCATTCCATCGTTACGACCAGCGCCCCACCCCTATCGTTTACGCGGCTTCGCCCGCGCCGTGGGCTCGGCCTCGAGTGGATTTTCGGGCCAGTAGTGCTTTGGATAACGACCGGCGAGTTCCTTCCGCACTTCGGCGTAGGACCGTTCCCAGAATCCGCCCAGGTCGCGGGTGATCTGCACCGGCCGGCCCGCGGGACTGAGGAGATGCAGCAGCGCGGGCTCTCCTCCGATACGGGGGGTCTCTGTGCAGCCGAAGAACTCCTGCAGGCGCGCCGCGATTACCGGAATATCTCCGCTCTCGTAATCGACCGCGCGGCGCGTGCCCGAAGGAAGCTCCACGCTCTCCGGGGCCTCGGCGTCGAGCCGCGAGCGCAGTTTGTGCCCCAGCCGGTACGCAAGCGCGTTTCCTAGCGAGCTCTCCGTGAAGATCTCTCCGCGACCGTAACTCCCGAAGGGCAGGAGCCATTCCCGCGCGTCGCGTACGAGCGCCTCCTCCGAAAAATCGGGCCAGTTGTGTACGCTGCCGCGGCGCTGTACGAACGTGCAGCGCGCGAGGAAGCGCCGCGTTCTATCGCTCCACGGCAGAACTGTGCCCCCCTCCTCATCGAGGCGTCGCATAACGGCTTCGCGCAGATCGTCCTCGCCGGGAGCGTCCGCCCGCCGCTCGCCGAGGAGCAGGCCCCCGGCGTACACGCCGGCCGTCACCACAGGCTTCCATCCCTTCCATTCGAAACGTTTCTCCTCACGAAGCGGCGCGAAGGCACGCTCGATCGCGTCCCGCGCCACCGGCGCCGCGCTGAAGATCCGGGCCTCCGTTGTGCCGCCATCCATCTCGGGCGCCACGAGAAAATCCTCCGACGAAGGGAAGCGCGCCGAGGTCCGTGCCCCGCGGCCGGCGGCCATCACCCAGCGGTTCGTGCCGCTCCTGCGCGCAAGGCGGTCCGGATAGGCCCACAGCAGCAGATCCCCGGCGCGGGATACGTCCACATCATCCCCCCGTAACGCGCCGCCGCCGCACCGTCGAAGAATCCGGCGGGCCTCGTCCCCGATTCGACGCGCGCGCGAATCCGGCACCGTGTCGCGCGCACCGCGTTCCCAGGCCAGCCAGTCCTCCATACACTCGCGGAAATCGGCGCTCTCCGGGCGCAGGCCCTCGCCTTCTTCCAGCAGAGCCGCCACGAGCGCCGCGCTTGCGGCAAGCCCGGCGGAAACTGCACGCAGTACCATGCGTGCCATGCGCGGGTGAAGGCCCAGACGCGCGGCCCGGACGCCCTCCCCGGTGATCGCTCCATCAGTCACGAGGCCGAGCTCCGCAAGAATTCCGGCGGCCTTCCTTACATGTGCCTCGGGCGGCGGCGTCATCCACGCGAGATCGAACGCCGATACCGCGCCCCAGGCGGCGGCCTCGAGGACGAGCGGCGCGAGATCGGCCTCCAGTATCTCCGGCGGGCTGAACGCCGCGAGCGGGCCGTCCTCGTCCCACCAGCGCAGGCAGAGCCCCGGCCCGAGGCGACCGGCGCGACCCGCGCGCTGCACGGCCGACGCGTTCGATATGCGCACCGTCTCCCAGTGCCCCATGCCGGTGCGAGGCGAGAAGCGCACGCGCCGCTCGTACCCCGTATCGACAACGGCGCGGATGCCCGCGATCGTAAGGCTCGACTCGGCCACGTTGGTGGAGAGCACGATCCGCCGCCCGTTAGCTTCAGTCCCCCTGACCACCCGCCGCTGTTCCTCCGGCGAGAGGCGGCCATGCAGAACCTCGACCGCGGCACGTCCTCCGATAAGCCCGGCGAGGAGATCGGCCGTACGGTGTATTTCGTGAAAGCCGGGAAGAAACACGAGCACGCCCCCCGGTTCGTCTTTGAACGACGATACGGCCTCGATCGCGAGGCGCGAAGCGCCCTCCTCCATCCGCTCCCTGCCGCGCGGGGGACGATACTCGAAGCGCACCGGGTGGCCGCGTCCCGGAACCTCCTCGCGCGGCCAGTCGCCGAAGACGGAGGCGAAATCCCCGGTCGGAAGCGTAGCCGACATCAGCATGAGGCGCAGGTCGCCCCGCAGGTGCGCGCGGGAATCCCAGGCGAGCGCGAGCGCGAGCTCCGTCATGAGGCCGCGCTCGTGAAACTCGTCAAAGATGAGCGCACCGTAGCCCTCGAGGGACTGGTCCGACTGGATGATGGCCACCGCCACGCCGTCGGTCACGACCTCGAGGCGGCAGGCGGGACCGACGACGGACTCGTGCCGCGTGCGCAGTCCCACGGCCCTTCCGAGCTCTTCTCCGAGGAGCGCGGCGATTCGGTCGGCCGCCATGCGCGCGGCTATTCGCCGCGGCTCGAGGAGCAGGATTTTCCCTCCCGCGAACTCCGGGTGCGAAAGCAGACGCCAGGGGATGAGCGTGGTCTTCCCGGCCCCCGGCTCGGCCGAGAGGAGCAGGAGGCGCCCGCGGGCGAACGCGTCGGCGATTTCGTCGAGGCGGGGATAGAGCGGAAGAGATGTTATTTCATGAGGCATCATGGCCGGCATTTCCATAGTATGAGCATCGGTTCGTCAAGCCTGTATGCGCCGATTGCGCCACGGCAGGCGGCCGGGGCACCGCACATTCGGCGGGCGAAACGCCTCAGGGACCGTTGTACTTCATGAAGCGGCGCTCCTCGCGCTCGAGCAGGCCCGCGAACTTCGGTGGATCGTCCATCGCGAAGCCGAGCCGCGCTCCCGTAAGCGGATGAGCGAAGGACACTTCGACCGCCGCGAGAAAGAGGCCCTTGCCCCGAAGGATGAGCCCTTCCGGGCCATAGGCCGCGTCGCCGAGTATCGGAAAACCGGCCAGCGCGAGATGCCGCCGGAGCTGGTGCGTGCGACCCGTCTGCGGCCAGAGATCGAGGAGTGTAAGAGAGCCGCTTCGAAGCGAAGACGCGTGCCGCACGGCACGATACATGGTGACGGCCTCCCGGCCGTCGACGGGCGCGTCGATGAGTCCCTCGCCGTCGAGCCTGCCGATGACCACCGCGCGGTAGCGCTTCTCCACCGACCGCTCCTCGAACTGCCTGCCCAGCCCGACCATGGCGCGTGCGGTCTTAGCGGCGAGGAGGAGTCCGCAGGTCGGACTGTCGAGCCGGTGCACGGGAAGGGGCCTGCGCAGGGCGTCGTACTCCGAAGACGCGGCGAGGTTGAACGGAAGCGCGTTCTCGATCGTTTTGAAGCGGCTGCCGTTCACCACCATGCCCGCCGGCTTTACGACCACGGCGACATGTTCGTCCTCGAACACCACGCGCAGGCGAAGCGCAAAGGGCTTCGGGGCGGAGCCTTCAGGATCGACGTGCTCGATGACCTGGCCCGGAAGCACCCACGTCCCCGTACCGGCGAGCGTTCCGTCGATCGTGAATTCGCCCCGTTTGATCGCCTTGACGACGCCCTTGCGCGAGGGAAAAACCGCGAAGACCTCGCAGGCATACTCGCGGAAACGGACGCGGGGCGCACCCGCCGGGACGACATGGCGCGCGATGACGTTCATCCTGCCCGCCTCTCCTTCCCCGGTTCGGGCGCGTTCAGACAGCGCATAAACGATCCCGCACACGGCCGGAACCGGGGCGGGAGGAGCGGCATGAGCTCACTCGCCCGGGCCATCGCGGTGTTTCCGACGGAGGTTTTCGACCCCGGAGGCGGCGCCAAAGGCGATGAGCGGCATGCCGGCGAGCACGATAACGATCGCGAACACCCCCAGAAAATAGCCCGAAGCGCCACGGTAAATTGAATAGTCGGCATTCAGATAGGTTTCTTCGTTCACCCTCAACGGTGCATCCCCTTTGTTGGAAAGCAGTTCGATCAAGTCACCGATCGCGGGCCTGTTCATGTCGATCTTCCGGTAGGCCTTCAAAAGCATGTTCGCCCGCTCCGAAATCTGGGCGATGTCGATAAACAGATGATAGCGCCGGTCGTTTTTCGAAACGCCTTCGGTCACGGCGGTGACGGCCGTTTCGCCCGGATGCATGACGATGAAGACCTCCGGGTCGACCGGCGTCATAACGTAGACGCCCTCGCCGCTCGACTCGTCGAAGAAGGGATAGAGATACTCCTCCGGCAGGCAGCGTCCGAGGTCCTCGTTCTGCCTGCACCGATAGCGGATTCCCGAATAATCGAAGCGGCCCTTTATCGTGATGAACTTCGGGGAGCGTTGTTCGATGACCTGCCGCACGCTTGCGGAGGCCGGTTGGCTGACCAGGGTCACGCGGAAGAAGTCGGGGATGATGAACCAGGCGATTCCCGCGAGGCCGATGGCGACGACCGGCACCATGAAAAGTTCTTCAAGCGCGTCGAGCAGGAATGACAGTATGCGTTTCATGGCGGCGTGGCCGATTTCCTTTTTCCCCATTCATCACCCACCTGGCAAAAAGGCAACCGGTTTTTGCCAGGGCGATGCATGGCCTCATGGAAAATTTAAGTTGCCATTTACGGCGCAATGAGACATACTCAACCTGCTGCCGACTTCCATGGCGGGTTGGCGCGCGTCCGCAGAGGCTTGCTGAAGAGTTGAGCAGAACGGAATAACCCTCCCGGCGGTGGACGTGCCTGTTCCGATCATCCCGTTTTTAACCACAACTAAATCAAGCGGAGGTCTTTATGAATTATTATCTTGACGTGCTGAAAAAATACGCGGTATTCACCGGAAGGTCGCGGAGGAAGGAGTACTGGATATTTTTTCTTTTCAACATTATCATAGGCTTCGTGCTTGGTCTGGTCGAAGGTTTTCTCGGCACGATGGGCATCCTCGCGATAGTGTACGCCCTCGGCGTGCTCATACCCGGTCTTGCCGTGTCCATACGCAGGCTGCACGATACCGACCGCAGCGGGTGGTGGCTCTTTATATGCCTGGTGCCCATCGTCGGTTTCATCGTCCTTCTGGTTTTCATGGTGAGCGACAGCCAGCCCGGCGAAAACAGGTACGGCCCCAGCCCGAAGGCCTGAATGTAACGAACGCGGCAACCCGGTGCACCGGCGGCCTTCCGAATGGAAGGCCGCCCGTATTTTCATCAGGTACAAAAGACACGACCGGCGGGCATGGCCATAATGCCCGCGTCAGTTCACTGTTTCGACGGCACGAGCTTCAATACCTTCCCGAGCTTCTCCGCCGAGGTGTAGTGCGCGCTCACCTGTCCGCCCTTCGCCCAGGTCTCGGCGAGGTCGCCGTAGTACGGGCTCAGGTAATGACCGGACTGCCCGGGCGGGCTCATCACCGTCATGGTCGAAAGATCGGCCATGTCCACGACAAGGCGTATGGCCGCGCCGCTTTTCATCTTGAAGGGATTATAGCGGTCCCACCAGCCCGCGTGGATCGTGAAATCATCACCCGCGTAGACGTAGGGCCCGAGGTTCAGAAACGGGAGAACCTCGCCGAGGGGATGTTTGATCAGCATCTTGTGGACGCGTCCCCAGGCCCATTTCTTTTCGTTGTTACCAAACCTGCCGGCCACCTGCGCGACGGCGTCTTTCATGCTTTTAACGATCATATCATCGCGCGTCTCCCGTACATCCTTCGTCTTAATGTTGTCCCAGAACGCGTTATCCGGCTCTTCGAGATAGCGAATCAGCCATTGTACCGGGATGGAAACTTGCAGGTCCCTGTAGAACTCATCGATGATCGCATCGCCGAGCTCGTCGGCGAAGGTGTTGGCGATGAGCTTCGTGATGAACGCATTGAAGAGCGTCGCCTCGCCGCTTTCGATGCTCACAAACCGGTCCCACGCCGCGAGGCGCTTCGCGTGCGGCGCGAGCGAGGCGTCCTTCGCGCAGGCGGCGGCGATGAGCGGCACGAAGCGCTTCGCCACATACGAACCGGTGTCGTTCTGCATCGCCCTGATCTCGTCGACGGTGAAGCGTTCCTTCGCGTTCACCATCTCGTCGAAACGGAACGAGCGCTCGAAGAGGAAGAAGGCCGTGCCGTAATGATTCGCGACGGCGGGCATCTGGTTGAAGGAGGCGAGATAGCCCTTTTTCGGATTGTAGTCGTACGGATGCCGCTCGTACGGCACGAAGCCGATCCAGTCGTGGGCGCCCTTCTCGCCGGGCATGGCGATCGGATTTTCACCGCCCCTGCGCACCGGCAGGGTCGACATGTACTGGTAGCCGATATTGCCATCGACGTCGGCGTAGCCGATGTGTATGCTCGCGCCCCGCACCATGCCGAGCGACGAACGGAACTGGGCGAAGGTGCGCGCCCGGTTAAGCGTGAGCAGGCCATTCAAGCTGCCGTCGTGCCCCATGAGCCCCGGCCACAGCATGGTGCAGTTCGCCGGAAAGGCCTTCATTACGGCGCTTATCACCGGGCCGTGGCGCGACACGCGTATCGTCAGCTTCTCCTCCCGGAAGCCGCCCTTCACTTTGATCTTAATCGAATCGTGTATCACCGTGAAATTCCTGTACCCGTTTTCCGTGAGGTACTGGTCGGGATTCGACGGGTTCGGTTTCTCGACAAAGAAGTCCACGTTGTCGCCGTTTCCCACGGTGATGCTCCAGGCGGCCCTGCCGTTGAAGCCGATGGCGTGCACGCCCGGAAGTCCCGCGATCGAACCGCCGATGACGTCGTACGAGCCGCCCTTCAGGTGCACCAGGTAAAAGAGCGAGGGGATGACGGCCTCGAGGTCGGGGCTCCCGGTAAAGACCGCCTTGCCCGTGGCCGTGCGCGAGCCCGAGAAGATCATCCAGTTGCTCGCCCGCTGCCGCATCAGCACCGGGCAGTAGGGGTCGCCGGACGCGCCCTCCAGACGCCGCGCGGGCCGAGCCTCCGGCGCCCTGAACCTGAGGGCCGATGAGACGCGGTTCCGCTCGCCGGACACTACCGGCGCCGACGCCGGTACCCACGGCAGGAGTTTATTCAGCGTCTCCGCTCCCGCGTGCTCGTAGATGCGCTGGAGTATCGCCTTGGTCTGGCGCGGCGCGCTCAGCCGGTATGACATCAGGAGCGCACCGACCAGGCAGTCGGCGGCCTTCCACTCCGCGGGCCTGCCTCCAAGGATGAAGTACTCGCGCGGGAGGCGCTTCGTCGTCGCGAGGTAGGCGTTCACCCCGCGGGTGTAGGCATCGACGGCGAGCCTGGTCGGCGGCGTGAGGTTTTTGTATTCGTCGAGCGCCGCGCGATAAAACCCGAGGGTCTTGAAATAGCGGTCGGTCTCGAGCGTCTTTTCGCCAAAGAGGGTACAGAGCTCTCCCCTGCCGGCCAGGCGCGTAAGGTCCATCTGGAACATCCGCTCGCGGGCCGTGATGTATCCCTGCGCGAAGAACAGGTCGTCGTCGTTTCTAGCCAGGATGTGCGGAATGCCATGGTCATCCGTGCGCACCTCGACCAGTTGTTTAAGACCGGGGACATCGAGCGAGCCGCTGTACGAGGGTACGGCAAGCCTGAAAAATATCTGGAACGATACGAACGCGATGATGACGAGCGAGACGAGCGAGACGGCGAAGACTTTAAGCCATTTCCTGAGTGTGGGATTCATGGGCTGCTCCGTGCCTCTTTTTATTTGTAGGATGACTGAGGATACGCACACCATTCGTAATTACACAAATATTTTTTTGAGCCGGGCGAAGGATGAAATAGAGTTGTTGCATAACTGGGTATTAAGCCGGTTTTCCCCCGCCGCAGGCGGGGGAAAAACCGATATCAGCAAGATATGAAACAAGTTTAATATAAATACGCACCGGGAGCGCCCGCCCCTTTGGCGTATAGGACTTGACAGTCGGGTCAAATCCGGAAAAGTTATTGTTCGGCGATATGGAGGCTCCAGATCGCGGTCGTCATCGAAGCAAGGGGGGATGAGCATGCTGATCACATCGACGCACAACGACGTCACGCTGTTCAAGATGGGGAGAAGCCTCGGGCCCGTGGTGCCCTACTGGGTGCACGCCTTCCTCGTCGACGACCTCCTTATCGATACCGGCACCATCGCGGCCCGGCGTGAATTCATGGACGCCCAGCGCGACCGGACCGTGCGCACAATCGTCAATACGCACCACCACGAGGACCACGCCGGCAACAACGCCGCGCTGGCCGCCGGCCGCAATCCCGCGATCCTCGCCCACGAACGCGCCATTCCCTGGATCGCCGACCCCGGAAGGATGCCACTTCGGCCATACCAGCTTGTCGTCTGGCGGCGCCATGACGGCTCCACGGCTAAACCGATCGGTACCACCGTCGAAACGGACAATCACTCCTTTGACGTGCTGTTCACGCCAGGACACAGCTTCGACCATATCTGCCTCTACGAGCCTGAAAAGAAATGGCTCTTTACCGGCGACACCTACTGCGGCAGGAAGATCAAGTATTTCAGAAGGGACGAGGACTATGCGCTCCTCCTCGAAACGCTTTCGCACCTGGCCGAGCTCGAGGTCGAAACCATCTTCTGCAGTCTGCTCGGCGTTGTGCGCGACGGGACGAAGGCACTGCGCGACAAGGTCGCGTTCATGACGCGCCTGCGCGACGATGTGCTCGATCTGCGCGCCAGTGGCTTTTCACCGCGGGCGATCGCGCGGAAACTGCTCGGGCGCGAAGGCCCCATGTTCTACATCACCGGCGGGCATTACGCCAAGGCAAACGCGGTGCAAAGCATTCTTTCCGGCGGCCCGATGGACGCGTGGCCGGTGTAGCGGGCTTTCCTTTTTTCGTCTTCACATTGCGCCTCGCGACGGGATACAGGGCTGGAGACTTATTAAATCCCTGCGCCTCCGGCGCGCCCCCTTTGATAAAGGGGGCTCCTGTTAAAACGGCCTTGAGGCAGAGTATTTTTACGTTGAGCGAAGGTGACGATTCGAATCCTTACCTTCGCATTTATGCCGGCCGGTTTCGCACCACCCTCCAGCCCCGGCTCGGCGCCGGGGGCCGTCGCGCGAAATCGTCGGAAAACACCGTTTCGGACTTGCACTAATGACCGTTTCACGGGATAAACCCTCTACTACATCACCTTTCGGAGGTTATACGTGAAAAAGCTTCTCATCGCATTGTGTCTTTCGCTCATGTATGTTCTGTCGGTCTTCATTACGGATTCCGGCCTTTCGGCCGCGGGGCAGCAGCGTCTGAAGAAGACCGAGACGCACAAGTACACCCTGTACCCGGCGCCGGGCGGCGAAAGCGATCCGTATTCGGTACGCTTCCCCATCAAGCTGGACGAACCGGGCCTCATCACGGTGGATGTCGAGGTTGGAGGCGGCAAGATAAAGGGAGGCGACGGCTCGCCCTTCAAGGTATGGATCATCGAGGCCGAAGGCACCCAGGATGAGAAGACCAACAAAATCCAGAAAAAGTACATCAAGAAAGCGGAAAGGTTTAAAACCAAAGAATCCATCAATTACGCCGTCGATGCGGGCGAGCTCGTACGGACCGGAGGCGAATACTTCATCTTCTTGTCGAACCTGAGCAAGGGCTCCCACGCGGTGGGAACCGTCGTCATCACCTACCCGGCGGAGGCCAGGACCCGCCATAAAAGGGATTAACGCTACGCGGGACGGTCTCACGCCGTCCCGCTCTCGCCAGCCGGCGTCGCGACCGGCCACGCCACTCCCCTTCCATGCGCCTCCCGCTTCCGGCAAGCATCGAAATCACGCCCGGCGCGTTTAAAATGCGCTTGACAAAATTAAATATTTAAAGAATATATTCAGTTATTCAATCGCAACCCCCGGAGACCACAGGAGAGTTGCCGCATAACGTGGAATTAAACCGGTTTCCTCCGCCTGCGACGGGGGGACCCGATATGCGCACCATGTAAAACAAGTCTCATGAACAGAACGGACAAGGAAACCCTGCTCTTCGACGCCGCGCTGAAGCTCTTCGCGGAGTACGGCTATAAAAAGGCCACCATCGAGGATGTCGCGAACGAGGTGGGCATGACGCCGGGCAATATCTACTTCTACGTGAAAAACAAGAAGGAGCTCTACGAGAAGACCGTGCGGAGCGCCCTGGGCCGATGGAGAGACTCCGTGGCCGAGGCTGTGGCGCTCGAGAAGCGCGCGCCGGAGAAGTTCAACGTGATGGCCGAGCGTTCGTTCCAGTACCTGCAGGACCGCGATGACATTCTGGCCATACTCTCGCGCGACCCCGACATCTTCACGCTCTCGCCCGGCGAGGACCGGTTTTACGACATCAACGCGGGCGCGATGCGGTTGATGAAGGACATCCTCGCGCAGGGCGTCCGGGAAAAGTCCTTTCATAAAATGGATGTGGACCGCGCCACGGATTTTTTGTTCTCGGTGTACATCATGTTTCTCATCAAGGCCTACGTCAAACCGGAGGGCGAAAACGTTGCGGCGATGTTCCGGGAGGGACTCAGGCTTATTTTGCGGGGACTCGTCGGATGATGTACGGCCGGATGCACCGGCCATGGAGGCATTTCACTTCGCGCATAACGGGAACGGCACGGATACACGGAGCTTTTCGATACGAGGACGATGTCCGTGCAACGGCCCATATAACAGACGTGTTGCGCATCCAAGACGGACCGAAGCGTCCCTTCGCCCGCGGCGGAGGGATGCCTGACGGCCCGCCCAGGCGGCAGGTCTGAAAACAGGATGGAGGTATATATGACCGAAGCGACGCTACAAGCACTCAACGGCCTGCGTGATCTTTCAACCCTCAAGTGGTACGTCATTCCCCTGCTGGCGATCGTGATGTACATCTACGCCACCGAGATCAAGAAGGCGAGGGAAAGCAGCAACTGGGAGGCGGTCTTCGCGGGGCTTACCCTGTTCGGCATGGATTTCTTCAACGAGACATGGAACGGGTGGATCATGGTCCTCTCGGGCCGTTCGGCCTTCTGGACCGCGCCGGGCGATACGGCCCTTCGCACGATGGTCGGATGGAACATCGAGATCATGTTCATGTTCACGCTGGCCGGCATCATCTTCTACCATTCCCTGTCGAAAGAACAGAACCGTACGATACTCGGCCTCCCCGAGAAATGGGCGATGGCGATCGGCTTCACCGTGTTCTGCGTGTTCGTCGAATGCCTGCTCAACATCGGCGGGCACCTGGTCTGGGAATACCCCTGCTGGAACCGCACCTTTGCCGGCATCTGGCTGATTCTGCTCATCGGCTATTTCCATTTCTTCGCGGCCATCATCTTCATGCTGTGGCTGAAGACGACGAAGAAGCGGGTCATCTTCATCTCGTGCGTCTACGCCGTGGCGATAATCATGAATATTATCGGCCTGGGGATTATGGGATGGACCTACTGAGAACGCACAGGCGCACGCGGCTTCAATAAAATACTCAGAATATCTCGCGCAATCGGGGCTTCATCGTTCGCGGCGAGGCCCCGTCTTTTTATCCTCATGCATCAGTTTTTTGACTTGACTTAATATATACCGTGATATATATTGCCCCAAGAGGTGAACATCATGCAAAGCGCTAAATTATTTATAAATGGCCGAAGCCAGGCTGTCCGCCTTCCAAAAGAATTCCAATTCTCTGGAAAAGATGTGTTAATACAAAAAGTTGGCGATGCCGTAATTTTACTCCCCAATAATAAATCATGGGAAGTATTCCTACATGGTTTAAATAACTTCTCAGATGATATTTTCAACGATGGTAGATCACAGGGAACTAATCGAAAAAGAGAAGATTTTTGATGTACTTATTAGATACAAATATATGCATCTATATTATTAAACAAAAGCCTATTGAAGTATTACATACTCTAAAAGCAAAAAGTAAAAAAGAAATATCCATTTCATCAATTACTATTGCTGAACTCGAGTATGGTATTGTCAAAAGTAGTTTTCCTGAAAAAAACAAAATTGCTCTTATAGAATTTCTATCATTTTTTAATATTTTACACTTTGATGATACAGATGCAACTACATTTGGCCGTATTAAATCAAAAGTAGAAAAAACAGGCCTAATTATCGGACCAATGGATTTACTAATTGCTGCTCAAGCCATGTCAAAAAATCTAATACTTGTTACAAATAACGAAAAAGAATTTAAAAGAATTGGTGAATTAAAAATTGAAAACTGGGTAAAAAAATAGTAATGAAAACGCAACTACGGCGCCACGTCGCGGCGAAAACGCTGCCGCGACGTCGCATAAGCAAAACATAATATGAAAGTGTTGTGACGATCTTTTGGGGCGCGGGCATCTATGCCCGATTTAATGAGCAAGAAGTTATTTATTGATGCAACCAAAACTGCTCTTTGTCCTCAGGAAGGAAAAACGAACATCACCAAACACCGCTCTACATAAAAAACAAGAAACCCGCCCCACCACGCGCTAAGATTATAACTATTAAAAATATCACATCGACAGCGACCGCTTCCCTCACGGCGCGGCACTGCCAAGGAGGAGAAAATGAGCGCCGCACTGCAAACGCAAACCTGGCATTATGTCGAAAAGTGGGCCTCGACGCGGCCAGCGGCCGAGGCCCTTGTCTTCGGCGATGAACGCCTCTCCTGGGCCGACTTCAAGCGGGAGATGGACCACCTCGCCAGAGCTTACCTGGCCGCAGGGATCGAGCCGGGGGACCGCGTGGCCATGATCTCGATGGCCTGCCCCGAGTTCAAGATAAGCTATATGGCCGCCGGCAAGGTGGGCGCCGTGTGGCTGGGCCTCAACCCCAAGTTCACCCTCGAGGAGCTGCGCTACCAGATAGGCGACAGCAAGCCGAAGGTCATCATCACACGTCGTCATTTTCTCGACAAGGACCTTGCCGAGAACATCGTACCGCTCATGAAGGAATTCCCCTTTATAAAAAAAGTGCTTGTGATGGGCGAGCCCTTCGTAGGCGCCGCGTCGTACGACGCGTACGCACATACCCCGCGCCCGGAACTCGACGCGGCTCTTGAAAAGCGCGCGGCCTCCGTGAAGGACGACGACAGTGCGCTGCTCATGTACACCTCGGGCTCCACGGGCAAGCCCAAGGGCGTGGTGCAGACGCACGGAAGCATTGTCGCGAATGTTCTCGTGATGCTCGAGAAGCTCCACTACACCACGAACGACCGCATCCTGCTGCACTTTCCGATCAACCATGTCGCCTCCGACGTGGAGATCGGCTACTCGGCCATCATGGCCGGTGCCACGATCGTCTTTATGGACAAGTTCGACCCGGCCACCTCGCTCGAGATGATCGCGAAGGAGAAGATCACCGTGCTGGGACAGGTGCCCGTGATGTACCTCATGCAGATGCAGACCCCGCTGTGGAAGTCGACACCCTGGTACAAGTCCATACGCTTCTTCGTGATATCGGGCGCGATTCCGCCCATGCCGCTCATCGAGTCGCTCAAAAAGATAAAGGCCGAAACCGCATGTCTCGTGAACAACGCCTACGGCAGCACCGAGGCCTGCGGGCTCATCACCTACACGGCCGATGACGACAGCCTGGACTTTATCGCGAAATCGATCGGAAAGGTCCCCGCGCCCATGGAGTTCCGCCTCGTGGACGACGACAACCGCGATGTACAGCCAGGCAAGGTGGGCGAGATGGTGTTCCGCGGGCCCTTCCTTTTTAAGGAGTATTACAACAGGCCCGACGAAACGGCGAAGGCCTTCGATGCCGATGGCTGGTTCCACTCCAACGACCTGGCCTACGCCGACGACAACGGCAACCTCTTCATGACCGGCCGCAAGTCCGAGATGTTCAAGACCGGCGGCGAGAATGTCTTTCCGCGCGAGATCGAGGAAGTGCTCGAATCACATCCCGCCGTGCTCTTCTCCGCCGTAATCGCCGCGCCCGACGAGATGTTCCAGGAGGTGGGCTGGGCCTATATAATGCAGAAGCCGGGGCAGACGGTCGGAGAGGACGAACTGCGCGACCTTTGCAAATCGAAGCTCGCGAACTTCAAGGTGCCCAAAAAGTACATCGTGCGCGGCGAGCTTCCGCTTTTAGCCACCGGCAAGGTCAACAAGGTGATGCTGAAAGAAGAGATAAAGAAGGCGTTCGCGAAATAGTCCTCGTTTCGGGGGCGGTGAGTGCCCCCCGAGGCGTTCATTGATTGACAGGATGGAAGGCGCCGCGTATAGTAAACTTGTTGCAAATTCGAGGATTATCGGGCTTTCCCCCGCCGCAGGCATGAGGAAACCGGCTTAATTCCCGGTTACGCAACAACTCCGGTGATCGCCCTACGCACGATCACCCGATGCCGAGGCCTTTCATGACAGACGCGCCGCACGAACGACACCTCCATAGCACACTCATCGCAGCCATCGCGGCGTGCGCCATTTCATTATCGGCGTGCGCCGCCGGTACGGCAGCCGACACCGTCGGCGTGGAGCGTCTTTCCGGTTCGCGCGTGGAGCAATGCCCCGAAGACGGCCGACCGCTGTCCATCGCCGCCATCACATCAGCCGAGTACTCCAAACGCTTCGTCCCGACGGGCGAAGCGTCACTGTACGTAACGCACAAGGTCCCGGCGGTGTGGCTGCGCTTCCGCCTGGACGAGCCCGGAAGCGCCTCTCGCCCCGGCTGGATACTCGAGGTCGCGCCGAGCTTCTCGATCATCCTCGACAAAATCGACCTCTACCTTCCGATGGCGGGCGCGGCCGGGAAGCGGACCTACGCGCACCAGAGTGCCGGGGCCAAACGGCCTCCGCGAAAGGGCGAAGCCCCCTCCCGTTTTTTTCTATTCGAGACGCCCGAAAAAACCCTGCGCGCCGAGTACGCCTACCTGCGCCTCGAGAGCGCGATGGATGTATCGGTATGGATAAACCAGTGGCAGCCGCTGGCCCTCAGCCTCCGCGACGTGCGCTACTTCCTGGCCTATGGCCTCATCTACGGAATTCTGTTGGCCATGATCGCGTACAACTTTTTCATTTTCGTCTCACTGCGCGATCGGGCGTATCTGTATTACATCCTCTACGTGGTTTCGGCCCTGTTATGGCAGTTCCATGTACAGGGACACGCCAAGATGCTCGCCGGCACACACCCGGCCCTGGACCTGTCGGCGCTCTGGGTGCTGGTGGGCGCAGTACAACTTTGGGGCGCCGTCTTCAGCATTTCATTTCTTTCGCTTAAGCGGCACCTGCCGCGTATGCGCGTGGTAGTAGCGGGGCTCGCCGCGGTTGGGGCGATTACGGCAGCCGCCGGCGTGGCGGGGCTGCACCGCGCCGCCTTCGACCTGGCGCATTTCGGCGGGCTCACGCTCCCGGTCGTGGTCATCATCGCGGCGGTGCTTCGCCTGCGGCAGGGCTTTGCGCCGGCGCGTTACTATGTGTTCGCCTGGTCCGTGCTCGCCTCGGGGGGAATTTTGTTCGCGCTCATGGGGCTTCAGATACTGCCGGTCGCCTTCTGGAGTGTGAACGGTATTGCGCTGGGCATGGCGGCGGAGTCGCTACTCCTCTCGCTCGCGCTCGCCGACCGCATCCGCACGCTCAAGAAGGAAAAAGAGTTTTTCGAGAAATCGCAGAAGCGTTACATGGAGCTCAGCATCACCGACGGCCTCACGGGGCTCTACAACCGCCGCTATTTACAGAGCAAGCTTGAGAGCGAGGTGCAGCACTCACAGCGCCTGGGCCGGCCGCTTTCACTCATCATGCTCGACCTCGACGACTTCAAGGCGGTCAACGACCGCAACGGCCACGGTTTCGGCGACATGGTGCTTTCGCGCCTGGCGGCGGTCATCCGCGCCTCCACACGCGAGGTCGACGTTGCCTGCCGCTACGGCGGCGAGGAGTTCGTGCTCATCATGCCGGGCACCGCAAAGGCCGACGCGTTGAATACCGCCGAGCGCATACGCACGCGCTTCGCCGCCGAACCCTTCATCACCGGGAAAAAACAGGTCGAAACCGTCACCATAAGCCTCGGCACGGCCGAACTGCAGGAGGGCGACACCACCGAAGCCTTCCTCGAACGCGCCGACAGCGCCATGTACAGGGCGAAAAGGCTCGGGAAGAACAGGACGGAGAGTGCGTGAGAACGCACTTCCTGAGATCCTCTCTTTGAACGAGAGGGGGTGGGCCTTACCGAACCGCCTCCACGCGGTTGCGCCCCAGCTCCTTGGCACGATACAGCGACGCATCCGCCTTCTCGCGGAACGCGGCGAGCTCGCCCGCCGTGTCCGGAAACGCGCTCACGCCGATGCTCGTGGTGACGGGAGGGAGCGCCGGCGCGATGTCCGCGAAGTCCGCGGACTCAACGCCGGCGCGAATCTCGCTGGCGATGGCAAGCGCGCGAGCGAGGTCTGCCTCGGGAAGCAGTATGGAGAACTCGTCGCCGCCGTAACGCGCAATAATGCCGTGGCTCGATATGATGCCGCGGATGATGTCGACCACCCGTACGATGACGGTATCGGCCTTCTCGCGTCCTATGGCCTCGTTGATTCCACTGAAGTTGTCCACGTCCATCATAAGAAATGCCACCGGCTTGCCGTTGCTCCTGGATATTTCGAAAAAGTTTTCGATCGCGTCTTCGAGGAAGGGACGATTATACACGCCGGTGAGCTCGTCCGTGATGGTGCGCCGGCTGGCGCGCTCTCCCCACTGCACCACATCCGCCAGAAAGGAGCTCGAGGCGCGGAGGTTTCGGATGGTCAGGCCGAGGAGCCGCGCGATGAGGGTGACGGCGTCCACGGGGAGCTCCTCCATAAGCGCCGCAAGCCGATTTTCATCGAGCACCAGGAGCCGGCAGGGCAGAGCCGCACGGTAGGTGTCGGAGGACGGGCTGCCGCCGAAGAGCGAGACCTCGCCGAAGAAGTCGCCCGGCAGGATGTCGCCGTGCGGCCGCTCGATGCTTCCGGGGAGCGCGAGCACGCTCTCCACGCGCCCCTCCACGACCACGTAGAGCTCGCGCGCCAGCTCGTTCTGGGCGACGATGGTTTCGCCCGCGCGCGCCGTCCGTTCGGCGAAATAGGGCTCAAGGCGCGAGAGCACATCATCCCCGAAATCCCTGAATAGCCCCTGTTGAGCCGACAGTCTTTTCATCACCCGCTCCTATATCGCCACACGGCCGCCGCCCGACTCGCGCGCGACCGTCATCCTGCGGTGTGCCTCCGCCACCAGCGTATGGCTTTCCACGCTGTCGGAGGGATAGAGCGCAATACCGACACTCACGCGCATTCTCGGGGCATCGGCGCCGGCCGCACGCGAGAGATCCAGCGCGGCGAGCGACGTGCTGATGGCACGGGCGCGCTCCAGGGCCTCTCCGCGTCCGGCGCCGGCCAGCACCGCGGCGAACTCGTCACCCCGGTAACGCACGCCAATATCGTTTTCGCCGAGCTCCGACTGGAGAAAAATCGCCATAAGCCTGAGCACATGGTCACCCGCCTCATGGCCATAGCGGTCGTTGATCTCCTTGAAGTTGTCGGGCTTTATCATGAGAAGCGCCGCGCGGCTGCCCAGGCGCGGCAGGAGGTTGACGAAGTCCTCGCGCAAAAAGGTTTCGTTGTAGAGGCCGGTCATCTTGTCGCAGTGGAGCTGGCGGTGCAGGTCCTGGAGCCAGCCGGTCTTTTCGCTTAAAAGCTGTTTGACGTTCCAGATGCGCCCGGCGACGATGCCGAGCAGTCGGTGGAGCGTGCGCGCGGCGATATAGGGATGGTCGCGCAGGAGGTCCTCCATGGTGATGCCCACCGCGGGGAAACGCAGAAGCACCGACTCCTCCTCGACGAAGGCCGCCGCCTTGCGCGGTGCGTTTTCGAGAACCTCGAGTTCGCCGAAGGATTCGCCCGGAGCGATCTGAGCGACGGTGACGCTGTCCTCGCTCTCAACACCGATGATTCCCACGCGGCCGCTCCGGACCACGTAGATCTCACGCGCCACGGCCCCCCTGCTGAATACGGGCACACCACGGTCGAAGCGCACCATCTCGCTGTTTTTTGCGATGATGTCGAGCTCATACTCGCGCAGGGCGGAGAAGAGATCCACCCTTCGCAAAAGCTCAACCTTTTCTTCGTGCATAAACATTGGTTCGGTATCCTTGCGGCAGGTGCGCAAATGTTTTTTCGGAGGCGCGCAAACGTTTGCGCGCCTCCGAAAAAACGTCTATGCGCCTACCGGAAAACCAGCGCACTCACAATATACAGGCTCGCGCAGCCCGTCAGCGCGAGCTGGACCAACGGCGAAAGCCCCATTCCGAAGACGAGCGGCATGCGCCGGTGATAGCTCCACATAGTAAAGCGCACAGCGATAAGCTCGATAAGCACGGCGCTCGCGAAACCGCAGGCCGCCACGGTTATGTAGTCGGCCACGCCCGGTGCGTAGATCCAGTCGAAGCCGCCGGCGCGGGCAGCGTTGATCAATACAATGCACGCTATCCATACCGCGTCAAGGAGCGTGGCAAATCCGGTTATGCGCGGTATGAAGCGATAGACGTCATTGACGAGCGGCGGCCGGTCCCAGTCGTAGAGCATGCTGTGAAGCACCTCCCAGAGGAGGTTCAGGAAGAAGGCGACGGCGGCGACGAGGAGCACGGCTTCAAGCGGCGAAAAGCGCACGGGCGGCCTCCGGTATCGATCTGTTCCCGCCGCGCACCTGCCGCGGCATCCCTATGCTCTCACGACGTGTCCGATAGCGCAAATAATTTTCTGGCTTTCGGCCGCCGTCCGTGATATAAATGGAATGGCCGACAGTACTGTTGATGCATACGCAGGAAACGCAAGCAATTCCACCCGCGGCAGGCAGGCGAAAAACCGATAGTCAGGGGATTCGCGGAGCGTCTTCGGCACACATAAAAAACGATGAGGGCTGCCATGTCCAAACGAACCGACTGCTACGCGTGCGCGCTCGCGCTGATACTCGCTGGAGGTATGACGATGGGATGTTCAGGGAAAACGCCCGCCACGCTCGGCGTAAAGGATGGAATGCTCGCCCCCTGCCCCTCCTCGCCCAACTGCGTCTCGACCAGGAGTGAGGATCCTCGACACGCCATCGCGCCATTATCGTTCTCCGGCAACGCAGCGGAGGCCCGAGGGCGTCTGCTCGGCGTCCTCGCCTCTACCAAACGCTGCAAGGTGGTGATCGCGGACGACACCTACATCCATGCCGAATTCACCTCGGCGCTTTTCCGCTTCGTCGACGACGTCGAGTTCCAGATAGACCCGGAGGCCCGGCTCATCCACTTCCGTTCGGCCTCGCGCCTCGGACACTCGGACCTCGGCGTAAACCGCAGGCGCATGGAGGCCCTGCGCGCGGCCTTCGAGCAAAGTACCAGAGCCGGTCGCCCGTGAACGTCATCGATCTCACCCACCCCATAGCGCCCGGCATGCCGGTGTATCCCGGCACCGATCCGCCGTCGATGGAATGCGCGAACACCTTCGAGCGCGATGGATTCCTCGAGCATCGCCTCGGCATGCACACGCACACGGGCACGCACATCGACGCTCCCGCGCACATCCTGCCCGGGGGCGCCACGCTCGACACCTATTCAGTCGAACGCTTTCTGGGACCGGCCTTCCTGATCGACGCGGCCGGCGGTCCGCCTGGAATCGGGGCGCTCCGCCCGTACGAGGACGAAATCAGGAAGTCGGATTTTTTAATCATGCGCACCGGCTGGAGCGGGCGATGGGGCTCCGAGGAGTATTTTCGCGGTTTTCCGGTTCTCGGCGCCGACACGGCGGAATGGCTTTGCGGGCTCGGACTCAAGGGGTTCGGCGTGGATGCCATCTCCGTAGACGACATCGATGCCACCGCGCTCCCGGTTCATCACGCCCTGCTCGAAAGCGGCATTCTCATCGTCGAGAATCTCGCCAACCTGGGTTCGATTCCAGGACCGCGCTTCATGTTCGCGTGCCTGCCGCTCAATCTGGCCGGCGCCGACGGCGCGCCCGCGCGTGCCGTCGCGATCGTGTGAGGGCGAGCGAGCCCTCCCTACTCCCCGTCGGCATACTCCTCTATCTTCCTGTTAAGCCCGTTCACCAGATCAACGAGCTCCCGCGAGTCGAAGGCCATCCTGACCGCGTAAGCGGTGCTGTCCTGTGAGCGATCGCTCATGTCGGACATGCTCCGCACGATCTCGGCCACGGCGTTGCGCTGTTCCACGGTGGCGCCGCCAATCTCCTCGGAACGCTCGCGCACAAGCAGCGCGCTCTCGTTTACCTGACGGTTAGTCTCGACCTGACGGCGTTTGAATTCGTCGAGGCCCTGTATCGTCGTACCTACCCTGCCGATGCCGTCTATGATCTCTTTTATGACACCGACCGCGAGCGACGCGCCCGAGAGGCCGCGGGAGATCTCCGCCTCGTTGTTACGGATGAGCCCCTCGATGGACTTGATGCTCGAGGCGGTGCGGTCGGCGAGCTTGGAGATCTCGTCGGCGACCACGGCGAAGCCGCGCCCGGCATCACCCGCGCGCGCGGCCTCGATGGCCGCGTTGAGCGAGAGCAGGTTGATCTTGTCCGATATTTCGTTGATGATGCCGATGATGCCCGTCATCTCGTGCGAGCTTTCGTTGATCTTGCGGATGCCCTCCTCCATGGTGCGCAGGTGGCTCTCTCCGCTTTCGGCCCTGCCGGTTATCTCGCGCGTGGCCGCGAGCGATTCGCTGATCGCGCCTTCCAGGCCGCCGATGACGCCCGAGAGCTCGTCGAGCGCGCTGAGAAGCCCGCGCAGACTTCCAAGCTGGTCCTTCGCATTGTCGGCGATGCGATCGATACCTCCCGATATCTCGCCCGCCGTGCCGGTGATCCGCGCAATAGAGGCGGCCTGGACATGCGCCCCCTCGGAGAATTCGTCGCTCCGGCGCGACATGCTCTCCATGGCCTCGACCACTTTCCGCGAGCTCTCCCTGAGTACCTGCCGTATGAAAACGGTCGTGTCGGCGTTCTTCCTGGACTCCTTGTTCGCGAGCTCGACGCTCCGTTCAAACACCTTGAGCATGAGATAGGACATAAGGTAGAGAAAGCCGATCGCGAAGAGCGTGTTGGTGAAGGCGATCGTCACGAACTTGTCGGAAAACTGGTGCGGAAGCGATCGCATGATGATGAAGAGCGCCGTGTTCGTCGCGGCCATGACCGCCGAGACCACCGAGAGAAAGACGACGTTGCTGAATACGGCGCACATGACGATGCAGGGAAAGATAAAATAGATATACGACGTGAGCGAGAGCTCGATCTCCATGTAGGGCTGACGGATAAGTCCCGCCACAACCGCCACCGCGCCGAAGGTGATGAAGACGTTGGCCGAGGCCAGGTACCGGCCCTTACGCAGACAGACAAATGCCGTCGAGAGCCCGCCGAGGAGGAGCACCGTCATCGGGATGGTTACGACAAAATCGTGCCAGCCCGCGAAGAGCATGCTGAACTGCAGCATGAACGAAAAGAACACAAACGCCGTCAGAAAATACAACAAAAGCCTCGCGCGGGTGCGCAGCAGATAGTTTTCGTTCTCGTAGAGGGACAGGAAATAATTCCGATATCGCGCAAACATAACGTCCTCCCGGCGGTCGGGCCTCGGCCGTCCGCGCAGTTTTTATTTTTTCAAACCCACAAGGATGATGAGAAACGCGACAGCCGACATCGCGCCTCCGAATATAAAGGGCCAGGCCGTGCCCGCGTATGAATACAACAGCCCCGCGATGACGCTTGCGGGCAGAAGCGCCACGCCCACGATCGTGGTAAAGAGCCCCATCACCGTGCCGCGCCGCTCGGCGGGAGCGAGATCGGCCACCAGCGCCTTTTCAACGCCCTCGGTCAGCGCGTAATAGACCCCGTACAGCCCCCAGAATGCCCAGAGGTAGCCCTTTGTTTCGACGTTGATGAAGCCGAACGCGATGTAAACGCCCGAGTAGAGCGCATAGCCCGCCAGTATGATCTTCGTGCGTCCTATCCTGTCCGAAAGACTGCCGAGCGGCGTGGAGAGCGCGGACGTCGTAAGGTTGAAGACCATGTACATGAGGAGCACGTCGGGAAGGCCC
>JADFDB010000059.1 GCA_018263175.1 Spirochaetota bacterium | reverse complement strand
TCAACAATTTGACCCGATCGAGCCATCAAATTCGCCTTATCCAACTGATGGTTGAATTTTTTGAATACCTTCCGGGCGATGCCATGCTCTTTAAATCGCTCCTTGTACAGCCATATCGTTTTCGCATCCGGCATCTGATACCGCGTGTCATCACCAGAGGCAAATCGCTCAAAACTCCGGCGGTCTTTCAATTGAAATTCCATCTGGTCATCCGAAAGACCGTAAAGACTCTGCAGGATAATCACACGAAACATCATAACTTCATCAAACGGCTTGCGGCCGGCGTTCTTAATATTTTCTGGGTTCTCAATCCGTATCTGCTTAAGAATTGGGCGAAACGTCTCCCATTTTATCTTCTCCGTTAAAATCATCAAGGGGTCGCCCAGATTTGTTAATTCCTCAAGCCTTTCAATCTCATCAAATAATCCACGCTGTTTCATTCTTCACACCCTTTTGTGATTGATTTCTGTGGATTATCCCATCATATTTCTCCTTGTCAATTAATTTATGGAACCTGTTAATTTATAGAGGTCCCCTAAAGTGTTCTTGTAGCTTTCCAGCCGGGGGAACTCAGGGAGGAAGCATGAAGCGATTGCTCATTATACTATGTATGGCAGCCCTGACGGCCGCCAGCCCGTTTCCCGCGGACGCACAGGGGACCTCGGATATCGCGCTGAAAAAGCCCGCCGCGACGAAAATGGACCTCACCGATGCGCTTGGTGCGCGCAGGTCCACGCGCGCCTTCACCGCAACACCGCTCTCCAACGACGATCTCGGCGCCATTCTCTGGGCGGCGAACGGCGTAAACCGGGCCGGCGGGAAACGCACCTCTCCAACCGCGTATGGCCGGCATTACATGAAGCTGTATATAATCTCCGACGCCGGCGCGCATCTCTACGATCCCGAGGCTCATCGCCTCACGGCGGTTCCTAATGCAGGGGCTAAAAAGGATGTCGCCACGCAGGGCTATGTGTCGCGGGCGCCGCTCGTCCTCGTCATCGTCGCCGACCTGGGGCGTTTCCCGCTCTTCGTTACGGGCAGAGAGGACCGCATCCGCATCGCTCATGCCACGGCGGGATGCTTGGCGCAGAACGTCTACCTGATGGCCGCGGCGCTGAAGGCCGGCACCTGCTTTGTGGCGGGCGTGGATGAGAAGGGCGCGCGCAAAGCGCTCCATCTCTCGAAGGACGAACTGCCGCTGTACGTGATGCCGCTCGGATATCCGGCCAAATAGCGCCGCTCCCGCACGCTTAGAGCCCGGCAGCGAATTATTGTTGACAGACAACACAAAATAATAATTTAATCTTTAACAGTCCCTTCAATCCTGACCGGCACCGCCGGTCTTTTCCTGTCCGGAGGAAGCAATGAGCGACGCGCGCGAATCACTTAAAAAACAGGCACTTGCCGATTTCGCCGAATACATCAACCCCATGAAGGTGCGCACGCTCAAGAGCGCGGGCATCGACATCATCGAGGAGAAGCGCGAGGGGGCCTCCACCTGGGACATCACCGGCAGGCGCTATATCGACTGCCAGACGGGCTCCGGCATCATGAACGTCGGCCGGTGCAATCAGGAGATAGCTTCGGCGCTCAGGAAGGCGCTCGACACCTACGACATGGGGGTCTTCCTGCTCTGCTCGCGCCAGAAGGCCGATCTCGCCAAAAAGCTCGCCGAGATAGCACCCGGCGACGACCTCAGGGGCGTCCTCTTCGGTGCCGGCGGCGGAGAGGCCAACGACGCGGCGATCAAGCTCGCGCGCGGCTTCACGATGCGGCCCGGGATCGTCTACACCGAAAAGGCCTATCACGGCCATACCGGATTTTCGCTTTCGGCGATCGGGCGCGAGGCCTACCGCGAGCCGTTCGAGCCGCTCATGCCGGGATTTACGATGGTCCCCTTCGGTGACCTCGAGGCCATGCGAAAGGCCGTCACCGGCGACACCGCGGCCGTTATACTCGAGCCTATCCAGGGCGAGGGGGGCATCAACATCCCGCCCGACGACTATCTGGCCGGCGTGCGGAGGATCTGCGATGAACACGAGACGCTCCTCATCTTCGACGAGATCCAGACCGGCTTCGCTCGGACGGGTAAAATGTTCGCCGCCGAGCACTGGGGGGTGTCGCCCGACATCATGACTGTCGCGAAGTCGCTGGGCGGCGGCATCTATCCCATCTCCGCGACCATCTTTAAAGAAGATATAATCGATTTTTTCATTCCGCATCCATTTATCCATCTTTCGACTTTCGGCGGCTCGGACCTCGGCTGTATCGTGGGGCTCGCCACCATTGACTACATTCAGAAGAACCGTCTCGCGGAACGCGCCGAGGCGATGGGCGCGCGCTTCGGGGCGGGCTTCGACCGCCTGCTCGGCCTCTACCCGGAACTGCTCCTCGAGGTGCGCCGCAAGGGCCTCATGATGGGCCTGCAGTACACCAACGAGTCGATCGGGCCGCGGCTCACCAAAAAGCTCGCCGATCGTGGTGTGCTCGCGATCTATACCGGCAATGATCCGAGCATCTGCCGCTTCATGCCGCCGCTCGTCATAAGTCCCGAAGAGGTCGATTTCGTCATCGAGGCGCTCGACGGCTCCATGAAGGAACTGTCGAAGGAAAGCGGCATAGGCAAGAACGATTGACGGCCCGGATACTCAAGGAGTTCGAGCAAGGAGTATACTCGGGCGGTCCCCGATGTCCGCGCGATATTAAACAAGTCGAATGATTTTCGACACAATCAGGAGGATGATCGATGGCCAAAAAGGAAGATATTCTCGAAGCGCTCGCCGACTACCAGGTGCAGTGCAACGAGAACAAGCGCCTGCGGCGCATGCAGCGCGACTGGTCGCGCCTTTTGCATTTCACCGCGGAGGATACGGGCGATTTCTTCACCATGGACGTGGTGAAGGGCGAAATCGTCTCATACGAGGCGGGGGCCAGGGGAACGCCCGACGTCATCGTTACGGCCTCGAGCGAGGACCTGTGCGACATGTTCTGGGGCGACCTCAATCCCTCACAGAAGTACCTGGCGGGAGAGATAAAGGTCAAGGCCTCGCAGGAGGATGTTGTCCGGCTCGACGCCATCACGATGATCATCTGGCCCGATGTGTAGGAGCATGACATGACCGAACTCAGGAAGGTGCTCAAACTCAGGACCGTGGTCTCGACCTCGTCGGGAATGGCGATCGCCACCTCGTGCTACCTGGCGGGCATACAGGTGGCCACCATTGTTGCGGGCGAGCTCGCCTGGGTCTCGATCCTCGTGGCGGGATTTCTGTGCCTGCTCTCGTCCATGTGCTTTTCGGAGCTCACCTCGCTCTATCCCACGGCGGCGGGCATCAAGCTCTTCATCCAGAACGCGTTCAGCGAGCGTGCCGCGATCATCATCGGGATGTTTTACGTGCTTCTGGGCATCTCCATGGTGGGCGCCGAGAGCTATCTTCTGTCGAGCGTGCTCTCGTCATCGCTCACGCTCGTGGGGCCGGGCTTCGACCGCTTCTTCTGGATACTCTTCTTTATCGCCTTCGTCGCGTTTATCAATTACCGCGGCGTGTTCATCACCGGGCTGGTCCAGGACGTCCTGACCTATTCCATGATAGCATTTCTGATCGGTATCTCGATATATACGTTCTCGACGCACTCCATCGACATGTCCGCGGCCTTTGAAAGCTCGAAATTTACGGTGCAGAGCGTGCTCGGCGCCGCCGGCGTGGGGGTTTTCCTCTATGTGGGCTTCGAATGGGTCACGCCGCTCGCCGAGGAGACCACGGATTACCGGCTTATCGGCAGGGGAATGCTCTTCGCCATAGGGCTCCTCGCGGTGACCTATTCGCTCTTTACCGTGGCCATGTACACCGGGCTTACGAACGAACAGCTCGCAAGCGGCACTCCGATACCGCACATCCTGTTCGGCAAAAACCTCTTCGGCGGCACGGGCGTGATGCTGTTCATGCTCATGAGCGTACTGGCCTCGGTGACATCGTTTAATTCAGGCCTGCTCAACACCTCCCGCTTCGCCTACGCCATGGGACGCGACAACGTACTGCCGCGGATATTTACCTCCCTGCATCCCGACCATGCCTCTCCGCGCGTGGCGATCCTCGCGCTCGCGCTTTTCGCTATGGCGGTGAGCGTGGTGACCTTCATTACCGGGCTGTATCTCTTCATAATTCTCATGGCCGCGGCGCTGGAGTGCTTTATCTACGTCGTAATGGCCCTTTGCGTGATCCGCCTTCGCAGAAAACAGCCGGAAAGCGAGCGTGCCTTCAAGATTCCGTTCGGTTACGCGATTCCGATCTTTACGGCGGTTGTTTTTACGGGACTGCTCTTCGGTATATTCGCCGACACGAGCCGCGACTTCGCCGGGAATGTTCTCTTCGAGAACTATTGGGTCGCCGTGGTGATGGGGGCGTTTTTCCTGCTTACGGCCGCGTACGCGCTTGCCGTGGTGCCGGTGCTGAAACGAAAGGCGGCCGAACGTGCGGGCAAACGGGAGCGCCGCAGGCCGGGAAAGGGCTGAGGCCTGCCGCGGACGTCCCCGTACGCTTCGTCTACCGGATGCGCGAATGAGGCGCGCATCCGTGGCCGTTCCGCCGGAGCGACGCGAAACGGAGAACGCAGGTGACGGGGTTCGGGGTATTCCCTTCGGAAGCGCTTAAATCAATTTATCGCATAACACAAACAGCTTGCCGGGCCGTTTAATTTATTGCCAAAAAAATGGATTATGTCTCATTTAATGCTTGCAATTTTAGAATAAACAGTTTACGATCACTGCCGTTAGTTGAAATAAAGCAGAAATACAGGGTGGTGCGCCAGCAAGAGCCGTGTTTTAGTAGAGGTTATCGTATAACTGTGGGAATAAACCGATTTTCCCCCGCCTGCGATGGGGGAAAATCGGGATTCCAGTTATTCGCGGCAATTCGATTATTTTTACTATTGTGGAGAAATAATTGTAAAATTATCGGAAAAAAGAACGAAAACAATAATAGAGTTGTTCCATAACTTGAAACCGATAGTCGCAAGCTATGAAACAGGTCTGATAGACGCAGAGACGGCACATTCTAAAAAATTAAATAGAGGAGAGCTACAATGCCCAAGTGTGCAACCCCGAAGATGGCGACCGCCAAAAAGAAACCGGCCGCCAAGAAGGCTACCACGGCAAAGAAGACCACCGCGAAGAAGCCGGCCGCCAAGAAAGCTACCACGGCAAAGAAGACCACCGCGAAGAAGAAGACGGCAGCGAAGAAGCCGGCTGCAAAGAAAACGACGGCAAAAGCGAAGTAAGAAACCGCCGGAGAAACAATGAAAGGCGGGTAATTCCCGCCTTTTTCTTTTTCAATCCCCCCGAATTTACGAAAGCGTCAATCCAGAGAACAGATCCACACGGCTGCGCCCGCAAGGTCGTCGGCGACATGGTGTGGGACAACGACAAGCTCACTGCGGTGCTTCATGCCGTGCCCGGTAAGGAGATATATCGCTCTCGCCCCGGCGCCGAGTCCCA
This sequence comes from Spirochaetota bacterium, assembly GCA_018263175.1. GTDB lineage: Bacteria > Spirochaetota > UBA4802 > UBA4802 > UBA5368 > MVZN01. The sequence continues at coordinate 8,721 of JADFDB010000059.1, read as the reverse complement.
TCTCGACGTCGTGCGGATGGTCGCCGATGACGAAGGAGCGCGCAAGGTCGATCCCGTGGCGCTCGGAGGCGAGTTCCATGAAATGCGTGGACGGTTTGCGGCAGATGCACGGCTCGTCCCTGCGGTGGGGACAGCAGTATGTTTCGACGATATCGATTCCCTCGCCGGACAAAAGCGAGGAGTAGTCACGTTCGAACGAATGGTAGGTTTCGAGATCGAATACGCCCTTGCCGATTCCCGACTGGTTGGTGACGATGAAGAGGCTGAAGCGCCGGCCAAGCATTTTGAGCGCGTCGAGCGCTCCGGGAATGAAGGCCACCCGCTCAATCTCGTAAAGATCTCCCACGTCTTCGTTGATGGTCCCGTCCCGGTCGAGAAAAACGGCTCGTTTCATAGATGTCAGGCCCCTCAAGCGGTGTGCGCGGCACCTGCGCCGCCGACGTAATCAGTATATGCCGGGCGGAGGGCGTCATCAACTTTTTCGTTTGCGAAGCGGTGCGTCAAAATGCCTATCCGATCCCCGCGAAAGGACCCTCGTTACCGCGCATCCACTCCACGGAAATCACGTCGCGCAGGTTTTCGAGCTGTTTTACGACCTGCTCGAGGCGGTGATTGTCGTGAACGAGCAGGAGCATCTTGCTCGTGCTGCCGTCTCCCACCCTGCGGCAGATGATGCCCTCGAGATTGAACGCGCGCCTGGAGAAAAGCCCCGTGACATGCGACATGACGCCGGGGTGGTTGCGAACCCTGAGTTCAATTACAACATTTTCCATATATTTCTCCTCCTATCATGTCGCGGTTGGCCGCTCCGGGCGGCACTATTGGAAAAACATTACGCTCGGCGTCAATCGTTATATCGATGACGCACGGGCCGCCCCCGGCGATTGCGTCGGCGATGATTCCGGTCGGCGCCTCCGTGGGTACTATTTTGCGCCCACGGATACCAAACTGGTGCGCTATCCCCGCGAAATCAAGCCGCATGTCGAAGCGTGTGGCGATGTAGTTTTTTCCATAAAAGAGCTCCTGCTGCTGGCGGACCAGCCCGAGATGTCCGTTGTTCATGACGATGACGGTCACCGGCAGGCCGAGCTCGGACAGGGTGGCGAGCTCTTGTATGTTCATCTGGATGGAGCCGTCACCACTTACGCAGACGACGCGGCGGCCTGGATTGGCGAGCGAGGCACCGATGGCAGCGGGCAGGCCGAAGCCCATGGTGCCGAGCCCGCCGGAACTGAGCAGTGTCCGTGGGCTCGTGAATGGATAGCCCTGGGCAACCCACATCTGGTGCTGGCCGACGTCGGTGGTGATGATCGCGTCTGGTGGCGCGCATGCGGCTATGGTGCTGATTATCGAGAGCGGGTGGAGCGCGTCGACGACGTTCGGCGAGGGGAGGGGATGTTCTTCCCTGAGACGGGCCAGTTGTGCCCGCCAGACGGGTCGTTCGTCGCGGTCCACGAGCGGAAGGAGCGCGGAAAGCGCTTCGGCCGCGTCGCAGGCCATCGATATGCGGGCCTTTTTGATCTTGTCGAGCTCGGCACGGTCGATGTCGATGTGCACGATCGCCGCGTTCGGACAGAACTCCTGTACGCGGCCCACGGCGCGGTCATCGAAGCGCGCGCCGACGGCGATGATGAGGTCCGCCTCGTCGAGGAGCAGGTTGGTGTACGGAGCGGCGTGCATGCCGAGCATGCCGAGGTACAGCGGGCTATCGGGAGGGAAACAGCCGAGGCCCATGAGGCTGAGGGCGACGGGAATGGAGTTTTTCTCCGCGAGTGCGCGCAGCGTACCATGCGAGGCCGAATTGGTCACGCCGCCGCCGGCATAGAGGACAGGGCGCTTCGCCGCGTTGACCATGGCCGCAGCACGTACTATCCCCTCCATGTCGACGCGGGCAGGGGGATCGGCCTGGGCGATCTCCGGCCAGCCGAATATCTCGATCTCCTGTGTCTGCACATCTTTGGGGATATCGATGAGTACGGGGCCCGGCCGCCCGGAAAGCGCGATCTCGAAGGCTTCTGGAATCACCGCAAGCAGTTCCGCGGCGCTTCGCACGAGAAAGTTGTGCTTGGTGATGGGGATCGTCATATTGTAAATGTCCACCTCCTGGAAGGCGTCGCTTCCGAGCATGGAGGTCGGAACCTGTCCGGTGATTGCGATAAGCGGTACCGAGTCGAGCCGCGCGTCGGCGATCGCCGTAATGAGATTGGTGGCCCCAGGCCCCGACGTGGCGAAGCATACGGCCGGCCTGCCGGTGGAGCGTGCCATGCCGTGGGCGATGAAGCCGGCCCCCTGTTCGTGGCGCGCCAGGATGTGCCGTATGGGGCTCGTACAGAGCGCATTGTACAGCGGCAGATTGGCCCCGCCGGGGATGCCGGCGATGGTGTCGATGCCCTGCCGTTCAAGCAGTTTTATGATGATCTCCGCTCCGCTCAGTTTCATGCCGCTTTCTCCTTTTGAATGATGGATATGGCGGTAAAAACAAAAAAGCCCCTGCCGGTTACACCGACAGGGGCTTTTGTTTTTACTCGCTTTTACGCGACGGACCCTACGGTGTAACCCCGCTCGAGGCGCATACCACTACCACCACTACGAGAGTGCTGACATTGAGTAGGATGGTGAGTGCTCCTGGGGCCGTCATTGTTCTTTCATTATAATCGTATGTACGATCTTGCGGGACTATGGCAACCGGTACCAAAATTGTCAATAATTTATTATAAAAATTGGAGTGTTAGTAAATGGCAGCAGTTTACATTAATAGGTCAACCAGCCTTTCCAATCGGTTTCAGATAATCATGGGGTTGCCGGCCTTGTTTCCCGGCCACGCAACAACTTCGATTAAAATAGATGTGTGGCCCTGCCGTGTTTCGAGGAATATTCCGGTTTCGCTCAGGCGCCGTCTCCACGCAGGAATTTTCTGAAGCCGCGCGCCGCGTCGGGAGGGTAGCCGAGGGATTCGTAAAACCGGTGAGCGCCGGTTCGCTCTCTGCCGCTTACGATGCTGATGTAGAGGCATCCGCGTTCTTCGGCCTCCCGTTCGAGCGCCCTAATGAGCGCCTTCCCGACTCCTTTTCCCCGGTGCTGTTCGGAAATAATGACGTTCTCCACTACCAGGAAGGGCCTGCATTCGCCGATGAGGTCCCGGCACACGATACCCATGGCGGTTCCGGCAAGGATGCTCTCGTTCCGGGCGCCAAGCAGAATATAGGCCGGGTCGGCCATGATTGAGCGCAGCTCATTGCGCATGAGCGGAGGATTCGTTGGATAGCCCGATAGCTCTTCGAGCAGGGAGGCGAGTACGTCACTGTCGTCTTCGGCAATGCGGTCGATGGTGATCATGGGTCGATATGGGAATACATCCTATCGATTTACTGCTCCTGTATCGCCTGGCCGCGCGAGGTGAACGAGATCCCCTGCTGCCCTCGTGTGCCGATCATCACCGCCTCGATGATCGGAGCGGTCACCGGGCTCTCGGCCGCCCATTTTACGATGAAATTGGCCCCCGACCCGCCCCTGGAATCGGATTCCTTTACGATATAGCGTATGGTCTCCATCGGTCCCAGCGTTACCGGGCCCGCCATGAACTTCTCGATAAATTTACCCTTCGAGTCGTAGTAGTCGGCCGACAGCAGCGTTATCGGCTTCGCCGTATCAGTGTTTCGCACGCTCAGCGTGGCCGAGAGCAAAATGAAGTCACGCTCCCTGTCGCCGTAGTAGATATGTGAGTATACGGGTACGTAGAGCGTCTGGGCCTTTACGCGCCTTACCTGGGCCGAGGCCGGGCTAAAAGCGATGACGGCCAGCAGGCAGAGTGACACGAAAAAAAACGTTCTTCCGATTGTCCGGTTGATGTTCATAATGGCTGCTCCACGGGAATTCGTTCGTCATTGCGAAATCAGTCCACCGTGCTCAGTATGCATCGAAGAGGACGAATAGCGCAAGCATATCTTTTGCCGCGCCGGGCCTTATCCCGGTCGTGAACCGGAAGCCTTCATCTCCCGCGCCCGTCCCTCCATCAGGCTTCGCAGCCTGTCGCGGTCCATGCCGATGTGCCGTGCCACCATGAAGAAGAGCAGGCCGCAGGGCACCCACCAGAGGATGGCGAAGTTCATCATGAAGAGATGTCCCATCGGCACGAGGAGCCCCCCGATGGCGGGACCCATCCCCTGCCCGAGATTGTCGGTGATGTTGAACACCGAGAAAACGGTCCCGCGGTGCTCGGGCCGGTTGACATTCATGAGTATGGCCTTCACGTTGGCCGCGGCAACGGAAACGAGGGCCCCGGCGAAGAATCCCATCAGCAGAAACGCCGTTATATTTGTGATGTCCATGTTGATGAGGAGCATGGCGGGGATGATTCCCGTCAGAACGCCCGCGCCGCACATGACCGGCATGTATGAGGGCCTTTTTTTATACAGCCACTCGCCCAGGTAGGCGAACGCGACACTGCCGACGGTGGAGCCGGCCCCGAGCACGAGGAAGATGGTGGTTGCGGTCTCCTTCGAAACACCGCGGTATTCCTGGAAGAAGGTGATCATCCAGTAGGTGAGTATGCCCCAGGGCACGGTGCCCGGCAGGCCCTGGAGAAAGGTATAGATGTTTGTTTTATTCGAAAAGATGATTTTGAAGTCGCGCGGATGAATTACCTGGCGGTAGGCAAGCCCTTTGCTGATGAGGTCTTCAAGCGCTTCTTCGGTGCGGCCGCGCTCGGGCTCGCGGGCGTAGAGCGCGAAGAAGATCGCCAGAGGGATGTTCGGGGCGCTCGCAAGGATGAAGGCGATACGCCATCCATGGCCGGTGGTGAGATATCCGGCGAGGCTTACGCCGAGCACGGCGCCGATCGACCAGGCCAGGGTGATCCAGGCCGACGCGGTGGCCCGGTGTTCCTCCTTGAAGAAGTCGGCGAGAATGGAATAGGTGACCGGATAGACTCCGCCGAGGCCGATGCCTGAGAGCACGCGGAGCGCGGCAAAGGAGCCGATGGTCTGCGTGAAAAGGGGTATGCCCGTCATGAGACAGGGGACCTCCCCGAGAAGGATGACGAGTACGAGAAGCTTCTTGCGCGTGGTTTTGTCGGCGATATAGCCGAAGATAATGCTCATGGCGGCGCCCACGAGGATGAAGGCCGAGCCGATAAGGCCCAGGACCGTCTCGCTCACGGCGTACTCCTTCGAAAGCTCCGGCAGGATCGCCGACATTATCATCTGGTCGGCGAACAGCAGTGTCGTCATGACGAATAGAAGGCCGAGCGTGGTGATGTCCCTGCCGCTCATCCGCGTAATTGACATGCATTCCTCCGTGGGTGGGCCTTTCGGCCGGCGTAGAAGTTGAATACAACCGACAGTATTACACCCGGGGGTAAAATTTTCAACGAGGAATTGGGCCGTCGCTCAGTCAATGGCGAGCGGCCCCCGAGCTCCGCTGGTCGTCGATCAACAGATGATGATTTTAAGTCTTTCTTCGTTGACATATTACATATATTATTATATATGCATTGTGGGCGGCCGGGTAGCCCGGGATCGGCCGCGTCCGCCCGGCCTTTCCGCACAAACAGCAATGGACTTGTTTCATATATAGCGGATACCGGGTTTCCCTCCGCCGCAGGCGGGAAGAAACCGGTTTAAATCCCAGTTATGAAACAACTCTACTACAAACAGAGAATGGAGGACTGGCATGAGTGACGCGTATTCAGAAAAACCGTGGTTGAAGCAGTATGACAAACATGTCGCACCGAAGCTCCAGTATGAGGAAAAGAGCTTTGCCGAAAAGTTCGCGGAGATCCTTGCGAAGTACCCGGACAAAACAGCCCTCATTTACATGGGCGCGCGCATTTCGTTCAGGGAGCTCGACGCGCTCGCGAACAGGCTGGCCAATTATCTCATCAAATCGGGGTTAAAGCCGAACGACGTGGTGGGACTGCATCTTCCGAATATCCCCGCTCATTACATCGGCGTGCTCGGCGTGCAGAAGGCCGGATGCGTCTCGACGGGGCTCAGCCCGCTCCTCACCGCGCCGGAGTTGGAGCATCAGCTCAGGGACTCGGGCACGAAGATTGTCCTCACCGTCGATGTGCTGTACGGGAAAGTGGCCGAGGTGGCGAACAATGTTCCATTTATCACCGTGGTGGTTTCTGAAATAGGGGACTTTCTGCCCGGAATAAAGCGGGTGCTCGGGAAGCTCTTGAAAAAGATACCAACGGCCGAGGTACGCCCGATACCGGGGAAAACCGTTATCAGGTTTATGGAGGTGATGAAAGAATCGTCCGCCGCGTCCGTATTGGTACAGCGCGGTTTCGACGACATGATCTTCATGATGTACACCGGCGGCACAACCGGCCCCGCAAAGGGTGCCGTGCTCACCCAGCGAAGCTATATGTCCAACCGCCAGCAAATGCTCACGTGGGTCGACCTCCGTCCCGAGGACATCGCCCTTTCGGCCTTCCCGCTCTTCCATATTGCGGGCCTCGCGCTCGGAGGATTTACGATGACGCAGGGGATAACGCAGATCTGCGTTCCCAATCCGCGCGACACGCCTTTTTTCATAAACGCGCTCAAGTCGTACAAGCCGACCTTCGTTGTGAACGTGCCGACGGTCTATTTCGAGCTGTTAAAGCGGCCCGAGTTCAAGGCACTGAAGATGCGTGACCACCTCAAGTGGTGCCTGAGCGCGGCGGCCCCGTTCCCCGGCGAATACATAAAGGAGCTTGAATCGGTCATCGGGGAGGGGAATTTTCTCGAGCTATACGGAATGACGGAGATGTCGCCGATAATGACCTGCAGCCCGCGGTTCGGAAAGAAAAAAATCTCATCCATCGGCATGCCGATGCCCGACACCGACGTGAAGCTCATCGATCCGGAGACGAACCAGCCGGCGAAGGTCGGGGAGACCGGTGAAATCGTCATACGCGGCCCACAGCTCATGAAGGGCTACTACAACAATCCCGACGAGACGGCGAACGCCGTCAGGGACGGATGGATGCACACCGGCGACGTCGCGAAGATGGACGATGACGGGTATTTCTATATCGTGGACAGGGTGAAGGACATGGTCATCGTGTCCGGATTCAAGGTGTTCACCCGCGAGCTCGACGAGGTGCTGTCGAAGCACCCTGACGTGGAGCTTTGCGCGTCGATCGGCCTTCCCGACCCGGAGCGGCCGGGGTCGGAGCGCGTGGGGTGCGCGATCGTCCTCAAGGCCGGGATCGAAAAGAGCGAGGCCGAGAAGGCGAAGATAGTGGCATTCCTCAAGGTCGAGGTCGCCTCGTACAAAGTCCCGAGGGTCATAGAGTTCATGGACCAGCTCCCGACGAGCGGGGTGGGGAAAATACTGAAGCGCGAGATAAAAAAGATGATGACGGAGGGACGCGCCTGACCGGGACTTCAATGGGTCATGACCCTGCGGCGGTGCGGCGTGCCGAACGCTGAGGGGCCCCTTCGTAGCAGTGAAAACAATAGACTGTTTCATATCTTGCGAATATCGGGTTTCCCCCCGCCCACGGCGGGGGGAAACCCGATATAATTCCCAGTTATGAAACAACTCTAATGACATACCTTGCGTTTGCCGGTACCGGAAAATGCTTGCTTTTCATTCCCGTTTCGTGCTATCTCTCCTTAAAAAGAGAAAAATACCGATTCGCCGCCTGCCGGCCGTTTAAGGTGCCGGGCGGCAGCATGTTCGAGTACGCCTTACATTTTACCTTATCAACAGACTTGTTGTGAATCCTTGAAATATCGGATTTTCCCCCGCCTGCGGCGGGTGGGGGGAAGCGGCATTATTTTCCCGGTTATGCAACAACTCTACCATATATCGTTCATCAAGCGGTCAGCGATACACTTTCATACACCCAGGAGGTTCGCCCCATGTCGTTTCTAAAAGGACGTACAATCGTTTTCACCGCCATACTGCTCGCGGCATGCGTGATGGCTTTTGCCGCGACCTCGCCGAAAGTAAAGAGCCTTGCCTCGCAGATCAAAAAGGACCTGCGGGCCGTCGAAAATATGCACGATGCGCCGCAGGCCGTCGCAAAGCTCGATGAAATCCGCAAGAAGATCGACGAGTTGAAGGCCGAGGACTCGAGCTATCCCGAGATCAACTCCATTGAAAGCAGTTACCGCCGGAACCGGGGACTGTTCGAGGCCAATAAATCCCGCGAAAAAACGGCCCCGGCGGTAGACGATACCGCTAAAAAGCAGGCCCTGAAAGACTGGCAGGACATGGTGAATATTTACGACGATTTCAGAGCAAAGCTCGACCCGATAATTCCCCATGGCAAGTACGTTATCTATGAAGGCGCCGGAGTGGATGCCGTCATGGCCCGTGTGGAGGCCCTTCGCGCGGAAACCCCCGGTATTAAGCGCAGAATAGAGGAATTTACCCGAAAATACGGCAGCGATATAGATACTATCGACAGAAAACTCGCCGAGCTCACGCCGCTCAACATGAAGGCCAGTCGCTATTCCGATGAGAACCGGCGGCCGGACGAGTCGGCGGGGCTCGCCGTCGACCGGCTGACCTCGCGCATGGCCGACCTCGGAGACGCACCGGCCTATATGGCGCGTCAGGTGCTGAGTAACGCCATTCGGACCCTGTCGGACATCGAAAGTTTCCCGGACACTACGCGCGACGCGCGTTACGTGGAGGTCGAGAAGGAGTTTTCGGTAGCCGCGAAACTGGATCCGAAAAGCGCCGAGGTAAAGGCCTGGCACGAAAAGGCGAAGAATATGC
>JADFDB010000058.1 GCA_018263175.1 Spirochaetota bacterium | reverse complement strand
GGGAAATCGACTGTTTTTCGTCGAAGCCCTCCTCGAATTCACGCTGGAGGTAGTCCTTCCATACGGCAGTAAAATCCTTCTCCGTCACCGGCTGGGCGGTGCAGGCAAGCAGAAGGAAGAAGGAACACAGATATAAAACCGAAAATCGTTTCACGATGGTCTCCCGGATGCCGTGATAAGCCGTGTGGTGCAAATCGGCAGGAAGGATTGTCGCCCGGCGCACGGGACCTGTCAATGAATTAAATCGGCCGGGTCCCCGGCGCAGGGGGTGAGTATCTTTCCTGCGAAATCGGTGAGGATGCGGGCCGTCATCCCCCATATCTCGAAGTTGTGATAATAATAATGATAGACGTTGTACATCTGGCCCTCAAATTCGACCTGCTGCACCTTGCCGAATTCGCGCTTTACGAACATGGAAAGCGGCACCTCGACGTAGTCCTCGATCTCGTCCCGGTTGATCGTATACTCGTAAGGGTGCGGGATGACGCCGATATAGCTGAGCACGTGAAAGCCGACGATCGAGATGAAGTCGTCGAAGCGGCCGAGAACGTCCACATCGGCCGAACGCACGCCCACCTCCTCCTCGGTCTCCCGAAGCGCCGTGCGGAGAAAATCGCCGTCGCTTTCATCATAGCCCCCGCCCGGAAGCGCCATCTGCCCCTTGTGCGTCCCGACCTTATCGGTCCTCTTGGTCAAAAGAACGTGCGCCTCTCCGTCCCTGTTCATGATAAGGATCATCACCGCAGCGGGACGGAGATCCTTCTTCTGGATCGCGCGCGGAGCGTGCTCGCAGAGCCGCTGCCGCAGTTCTTCCCTGAAAGCGGCGAAATCATCTTCGTTTTGAAAGTGCATCTTCATACAGGTCTCCGCCATAGATATCGTTGATGACGATCGCCGGGAATTCGGCGACCTCGAGTCGGTACACCGCCTCGGGCCCGAGTTCCTCGAATGCGAGCACCTCCGACGATACGACCCTCCGCGAGAGATACGCGCCCGCGCCGCCGAAGGAGCTGAAATACACAGCCCCGTGCTCCCGCATCGCCGCGCGCGCCTCCACCGACCGCTTCCCCTTTCCGATAAAGCCCCTGACCCCGGCGCGGCACATCATGCCGGCGAACGGATCCATCCGCCCGGCGGTCGTGGGCCCCGCCGACCCGATCACCCTCCCGGGCGGCGCCGGGCTCGGCCCCATGAAGTAGACCACCTGGCCGCGGGGATCGAACGGCAGGGCCTCTCCGTTTTCGAGCATGCGCCGCATGCGCTCGTGCGCCCTGTCGCGCGCCACGTAGAGCACGCCGGCGAAGAGCACCGCGTCGCCCGCGCGAAGCGGCCCGAGCGCCTCGTCATCGAGCGGCGCGCTTAGGTGAATCCAGTTCACAGCACCTCCCCCGCATAACGAAGCGAATGGCAGTTGAGGTTCAGCGCGACCGGGAGCGTGGCGATATGGGTCGGCGCCTCTCGTATATACACCGCCGCGGCGGTGGACGCTCCGCCGAAACCCAGCGGCCCCACGCCGGTGTCGTTCAGGCGTTCGAGGATACGCCGCTCGAGGTCGGCGTAGACCGGGTCCGCGTGGCGGCTCCCCACGCCGCGCAGTACCGCCCGCTTGGCATTGACGAGCGCGACGTCGGCGGTGCCGCCGATACCGACGCCCAGAAAAAGAGGCGGACACGGATTCGGTCCGGCCTCGATAACGCACGAAGCGATATGGTCGATAATTTCCTCCACTGAAGCGGTCGGCCTGAACATCTTCAGAAAGCTCATGTTCTCAGAACCGCCGCCCTTGAGGTACACGGTAATGCCGACGCGGTCGCCGGGGACTATCTCGGCATGGAGGAAGCAGGGCGTGTTGGTGCCCGTATTGTTCCGCACGAGCGGATCGCCCACTACGGATTTTCTCAGATGCAGCCGCTCGTAGGCCCCGCGCACGCCGCCATCGACGGCGTCGCGGAGCGAGCCCCCCTCGAGCGACACGTCCTGGCCGATGTCGCAGAAAACGATCGCGACGCCGCAGTCCTGGCAGAGCGGGAGCCGGTCGGCCCGCGCGATCGCCGCGTTCTCGACGAGCACCCCGAGCGCGTGCCTGGCCGTATCCGAGCGCTCCCCGTCCCGCATGGACGCATACAGCTCCTCGACGCCGGCCGGCATCTCGAAGCTCGCCCGGTCCACAAGCCGGTCCACCGACCGGCCGATGAGTTCGACGGAAACCGCACGCTTAGGCGCCATCAGGCCTACCGGTCTCCTTCTCGTCATTCATGGCGCGGTGGTACTCGTCCCATGCGGCCTCGATCTCGCGCGCGGACTCGGGGTCGAGCCTCTCAATCACGAATCCCGCGTGGATGATCACCTTGTCCCCGACCGCGACATCGGGTGTCATGACGATGTCCACGTATTTTTCAACGCCATACGCCTCAGCGAGCGCGCGCGTGCCCTCTATGCGTTTCACCGTCATTGGAATTGCAAGACACATGTACTGTCTCCCTCTGCTTTAATTACGACCGGCAATCCCCGCTCCGGAGCACGAAGAGCCGGTGCGCCCGATCAGCATATTCTCGGCAGTTGTTCCTCAATCAAAAGGGGCAGAATGCGCCTTCCTCCCGTCCGCGTTTCGAGATAGGCCCTGCCGGGATAATCGCCGCTCACCCTTCCGATGACCGCGGCGTCCCGTCCCTCCGGAAGCGATCGCATGATTTCGACGATTCCGTCGGCGTCCTCTCCACGCACCACCATGAGCACCTTTCCCTCGTTGGCCGCGTAGAGCGGATCGATGCCGAGCATCCCGGAGACGCCCCTCACCTCGTCGCGCACCGGAAGGGCCGTCTCCGCGAGGCCGATGCCGAAATCGGCTCCCTTCACGATCTCGTTCAGCACCGAGGCCACGCCGCCCCTGGTCGGGTCGCGCATAAACTTCACGCTTTCGGGGAAGGCGGCGATGACGCTGCCGATAAGGCCGTTCATCGGCGCACAGTCCGAAATTAGTCCCCGGCTGAAACTCAGCCTGTTGCGGAGCGCCATGATCACGATTCCGTGGTCGCCGATAAAGCCGTTTATCAACACCGCGTCGCCCGGCATGATCGGCCTGCGCTGCACCATGCCTTCAAGTATACCAATACCGGCCGTATTAATAAATATTTTATCGGCCTTTCCCCGCTCAACAACCTTCGTGTCGCCGGTAACGATCGAAACGCCGGCCGCATCCGCCGCGCTTCGCATCGAGACGAGAATCCGTTCGAGCACGGCCGTCTCAAGGCCCTCTTCGAGTATCAGCGCACAGCTCAGGTAGAGCGGTTTCGCTCCCATCACCGCGAGGTCGTTCACCGTGCCGTTGACGGCGAGCGAACCGATCGTCCCGCCGGGAAATTCTATCGGCGTTATGGTGAAGGTGTCGGTGGTAAAGGCGATCTTTCCGGTTTCCGTGTGGAGTACGGCCGAGTCGTCGAGCTGTACGCTCTCCATTCCCAGAATCCGGCGAATCAATCCGCCGATCATCTCGTTCATGAGTTTTCCGCCGCTGCCGTGGCCGGCAAGGATCCGGTCCGCCATTACAGTCCCCCGTATTTATAATAGGCCGAGCACGGCCCCTCCGACGATACCATGCAGGGCCCCACGGCGTTTTCCGGCGTGCATGCCGTGCCGAAAAGGCCGCAGTCGGTTGGAAGGATGAGCCCTCGCAGCAGATCACCGCAGCGGCAGCCGGGGTGCTCGCGCGCGGGAGGCGGCTCGACGGGAAAGCGGAGCCACGCGTCGAAGTCCGCGTACGCGTCGCGAAGCGCAAGCCCGCTGTCGGGAATGATGCCGATACCGCGCCAGTGCGCGTCGCGCTCCTCGAAGACCGTGTACATGATCTCCCGCGCCTTCGGGTTCCCCCGGTCGCGGACCACGCGCGCGTACCCGTTTTCGACGACGTACCGCTTCGCCTCGATCAGACGCACCAGCGTCGTGGTGGCCGTGATGAGATCGTACGCCTCAAAACCCGCCACGACGCCGGGCTTTCCGTACGAGTCAGCCGCAAAGCGCCACGGCTCCACGCCGATGATCGCGCTTACGTGTCCGGGAAGGATGAACCCGTCTATGCGCGTTTCGCCCGCGTCGAGGAGGGCCTTAACCGCCGGCGGCGTGAGCTTGTTCCCGCACAGGATGGAAAAGTTCCCGATGTTCCGCTCGCGCGCCCGCTGTACCGCGACCGCCTCGGTCGGCGCCGTGGTCTCGAAGCCCACGCTCAGAAACATCACCTCGATACCGGGATTCGCGGCCGCGAACTCGAGGGCATCGAGCGGCGAGTAGACCACCTCGAGGTGCAGACCCTGCGCCTTCTCCGCGGCAAGCGAGCTGTACGACGAGGGCACCTTCACCATATCACCGAAAGTGGCCACGGTCACGCCGTGTACGCGGGCGATCTCGATCGCCCGGTCGAGGTAATCGTTCGGCGTTACGCATACCGGACACCCCGGACCGTCTATAAGCGCGAGCCCTTCGGGAAAAACGTCCCGCACCCCGGTGCGGAAAAACTCGGTGGTATGCGTGCCGCACACCTCCATGATCCGAAGATCACGCTTTAGGCGCAGGGAGCGGAATGCATCGGCCAGCTCTCTTATATTATCGTTGTTCATGCCGTAGTATCCCCCGGGCCACGGCGATCTGGCCGAGCGCCAGGCAGCCGTCGTTGAAGGGTATTTTTCCCGGAAGATGGATGTCAAACCGTTTTTCCCTGAGGCCGTCGATGATGAGGCGAAGCAGCAAACGGTTCTGGAACGCTCCGCCCGAAAGGACGATCCCGTTCAGCTTTTCGGTCTCCCGTATGCGTTCTGCCACACCCACGGCGGTGCGGGCGATCGCGGCGTGGAACGCGTACGCCGAATCTTCGACGCTCGCGCCGGAAAGGCGGAGCGAGACTAGCCGTTCCACCAGCGATTCCGTCGAGATCAGCTCCGGGCCCATGCCTGCAACCGGGATCGTCCACGCATCATCAATCCGGCCTTCCGCGCCGCGTAACGCGGCCTCCTCGAGCAGCATCGCCGCCTCCGCCTCGGCGCTCACCGATTCCGCGATCCCCAGCATGGCCGCCACGCCATCGAAGAGCCGCCCGATGCTGCACGTTTCGGGGCAGTAGAGTCTCTTTTCAATCATTTCACATACCATCGCCGCCGCTGCGTCGCGGCGCATCAGGGGGTAGTCGGCACTGTAGCGAGCATGCAGCAGCGCGATACCGATCTTCCATACGTCACGAATGGCACTCTCCCCGCCGGGAAGGGGAAAGTACGAGAAATGCGCCCGCCGCTCGAACGAAGCCCTGTCCGCCACGAGGAACTCGGCACCCCACAGCCGGCCGTCGGTGCCGTAGCCGGTGCCGTCGAAGGCGATACCGATCACCCGGCCGGCTAAATTTCTTTCCTCGATGACCGAGGCAATATGCGCATGGTGATGCTGTACGGCGATCCTTCGCAATCCCTTCTCCACAAGCTCTTCGGCAATCGCCGTCGTGAAGTAGCCCGGGTGCAGATCACACGCGACCGACCGCGGCTCGAACCGGTAAATACTTCTGAAACGGTCCATCTCCGTACGATACAGTTCGTTCGCCGACGGCGACTCGAGGTCGCCGATGAACGGTGACATGATCGCCGAAGCGCCCCGCGCATAGGCGAAACTGCTCTTTAAATCGCCTCCGGTCGCGAAGACCTCGGGGCCCCCGGCCTGGAGGACGAGCGGCACCGGCACGTAGCCGCGCGAGCGTCGTACGACGAAGGGCCGCCCCCTCTCCACGAAAAGAACGCTGTCGTCGCTGAACTGTTCGATCTCCCTGTTGTAGGTTATGAAGCCATCCGCAATTTTTCCGAGATCTTCAAACGCCTCGCGGTCGCGGTACACGATCGGTTCGTCCGCGACGTTGCCGCTGGTCATAATCAGGAGCAGATCCGGATCGGCATCGAAGAGCATGTACTGAAAAGGCGCGTAGGGCAGCATGAGGCCGATGTAGCTCAGCCCCGGCGCCACATGCCTGCTCACCAGGCCCGCTTTTTCCTTTAAGAGCAGGATCGGCCGTTCATGCGAAAGGAGAAGGGCCCTCTCGGCCTCCCCGATCTCGAGAAAGGATTCAGCCCTTTCAATGCCTCCCGCCATAAGCGCGAACGGCTTGAAGGGCCGTCCCTTGCGGAGGCGAAGCCTCAGCACCGCCTCATCGCTCCGCGCGTCGCAGGCAAGCAGAAAACCGCCGACGCTTTTAATGGCGAGGATGCGCCCCTCCCGCACGAAAGCCGCCGTCATCCGTGCGATCTCCCGGGCGTCGGCCGAAAGCACCGTGCCGTGCGCGTCGCGAAGCTCTAGGTGCGGGCCGCAGGACGGGCAGGCGTTCGGCTGGGTATGGAAGCGCCGGTCGAGCGGGTCGCCGTATTCGCGCGCGCAGGCCGGGCACAGGGCGAACGGCTCCATCGAGGTGTTGTTCCGGTCGTAGGGGATGTCGCGCACGATGCTGAAGCGCGGGCCGCAGTTGGTACAGGTGATGAAGGGGTAGCCGTAGCGCCGGTCGGCGGGGTCCAGGAGCTCGGCCAGGCACTCGGCGCAGAGCGCACTGTCCGGGGGTATGATGGCCGAGCGTTCGTCGAGCCGTGCGCTTTTTTTTATATGGAAGCCCGTAAAATCAGCCGGCGGCTCCTTTTCGATCGTAATCGAATCGATGCGCGACAGCGGCGGCGCATCGGCACGTATGGCCGCCACAAAGGCCTCCAATCGCTCCTTTTCTCCACAGGCGTGTACGAGCACACCGAGGGTATCGTTTTGCACCGTACCATTTATACCGTGTTCGATCGCCGTACGATATACGAACGGGCGGAATCCAACCCCCTGAACTATGCCCGTGATTCGCAGTCCTATGGTATCCCTGCCGCTCATTTTTATCCACCAGGGCGCATGCCCTGTACATCGTGACATCTTACGTACATTTTATTTTCGAACAAGAAAATAATTTGACATAGCTATACCCTTTCCTTAGAGTCAATCAGATTCCTCGATCTCATTATCCTAAAGTCTCCTGGCAATGGATTGTGCGACGACAGGGCGGGGCCGGAAACGACACCACCTCCCGGCTTGGAAAGAGGAGCAGGCACCACCGGCACAACATCGCAAACGGTACGCGGTGGGACCCTGTCGATGTATGCGCTTTCCGGTACATTCCCCGGAGGGGATGTCGTTCGCACACTACCCTTTAACAGGATACTCAATCTGCCTTGAGGAGGTACGTGCGTGAACAGGCGAAGTGCTATTCTTTTTCCGGTCTGCGGTACGATAATCGCTGTATTCCTCGTTTTACCGGGTTGCAAGGAGGGGACGACCTCGATCAATCCAAGCCCCACCGACGTGTACACAATAAGTTCCATAAACAAATTCGTTACCGATGTGGACCTCAACGCCGGGATTGTGAAATCCAGGGGTTTGATGAACGATGTTAAAATCTCTCATTTGAAGCATGAAAAGGCGGGCATCGATTGCTTCACCTGCCACCATAAAAAAGGCAATGATGACAGGATAAAAGTCTGCGCCGAGTGCCATAAAGGCGACCAGGGTGAAGACACGATACACGGTCTCTGCATCGGATGCCACGCGGAAAAGGCCAAGGGGCCGACCATGTGCCAGGACTGCCATCTGGAAGTCCACGAATCCAAATAAAAGCACGGACGTATCGGTCATCACATGAAAAGCGTATTGATACTGGGTATCGGAAACATCCTTCAAAGCGATGACGGTCTCGGCGTGCACATCGTCAACGAGATCCTGGATTCAGGCCTGCCCCTTCCCGATCACGTCGAGATCGTCGATGGCGGGACCGCGGGCCTGGACCTCATACCCCTGATGCAGGGCAAGGACAGGATAATCATCGTCGACGCGCTTGGCGTTGACGACGCACCGGGGAGCGTCTATCGCCTGAAGCCCGAGCACTGCATTTCCGGGAACTCGCGTCTTTCTCTGCATGAAGTCGGAATTATGCAGGTGCTCCGCACGCTCCGGCTGCTCGGCGATGACCCCGTCATCGAAATAATCGGCATCGTTCCCCAGGACGTCACGACGCTCGACATGACCATCAGTGAACCCGTGCGGCGGTCCATTCCGATCGCCGTCAAAACGGTTCTCGATGCCGCGCTACAATGAAAACAGGAGGACATATATGACGCTGAACAGACGGGACTTTTTAAAACTCATGGGAGGAACGGCCGCGGTTTTCGGGTTTTCAGGCGTTCTCCTGCAGGGCTGTAAAAAGGCGATTACGGAAGCCGCCGAGCGCACACCGGTCATCTGGCTGCAGGCACAGTCATGTTCCGGGTGTTCGGTATCCATCCTCAATGCCGCCGAGCCCGATATCGCCACCGTCATCACCGAACACATCAGCCTCAATTATCACCAGACGCTGATGGGCGGCACCGGCGATGCCGCCATCCGCGTGCTCGACGAAGCGGTAAAAAAACAGCGCAAGGACTTCGTGCTGGTGGTCGAGGGCTCGATCCCCACGGGCTCCGAAGCGTACTGTACCATAGGGATGCTGAACGGAAAACACGTAAGCGCCCAGGAGTGGGTCACCGAGCTCGGCAAGAACGCCAAGGCGATACTCGCCTTCGGCACCTGTGCTGCCTACGGCGGCATTCCCGCGGCCGAGAGCCGGAAGACCGGCCTCAATCCGACCGGGGCAAAGCCGATTTCGGAAATATTGCCGAACGCGGCGATAATCAATGTTCCCGGCTGTCCTCCCCATCCCGACTGGATGGTCGGCACCGTTCTGCACTATCTGCTCAAGGGCATGCCTGAACTCGATGAATACAACCGACCGAAGCTCTTCTTCGGTAAAACCGTACACGAACAGTGCGAGCATCTAGCGGATTACAAGCGCGGCCGCTTCGCCAAACACTGGGGCGAGGAAGGCTGTCTGTACCTGCTCGGCTGTCTCGGCATGGACACCGGCTGCGACATCCCAAAAAGGAAGTGGCTGGGCGGCGTCAACTCGTGCACCGGCTGCGGATCGGGCTGTATCGGCTGCACGGAGGCCGTATTCCCCGATTACGGCAAACGCGGTCTCTACAAGCATCTTACGGCAAGCCTCGACGAAATCAACGGGCTGGAAGAACCGCAGATCCGCGCTGCGGTGTTGAATCTCAGGAACGGAGGTAGCATCAATGGCTAAGATTTACCTGGATCCCATAACCCGTATAGAGGGTCATCTTTCAATAGAGATCGATGTGCAGAACGGAAAGGTCGTCGACGCCAAGAGCAAGGGCGACATGTTCCGCGGGTTCGAGAAGATACTTCAGGGACGCAATCCCGTGGACGCCAACCAGATCACCCAGCGCATCTGCGGAGTGTGTCCCGTATCGCACGGTGTCGCCTCGAGCAAGTGTCTGGACTCCGCCTTCGGCATAAAGGCGAATAAGAACGGGCGTCTGCTCCGCAACCTCGTGCTCGGCGCAAACTTTCTCCAGTCCCACATCCTCCACTTCTATCACCTGTGCGCGCTCGACTTCGTCGACATCACGGCCATACTCAAGTATAAGGGAAGCGACGCAGGGCTCAAGGCCGTGCAGGCGTGGGCCAGGGAGGAGATCGCGCTCAAGAAGGGACGCATCGACCAGATCACTGCGGTGAGCCCCTTCCTGCCCCGCTACGAGGCGAAAGACTCCTATATCGCCGACACCGATCTGAACGTCGCGGCCATCGCGCATTACCTCCAGGCGCTCGACATACGCATGAAGGCGCACAAGATGGTCACGGTGTTCGGCGGACGGGCCCCGCACCTGATCGGCCTCGTCCCCGGCGGATTGACCCAGGTCCCCACGCGCGCGAATATACGCGAATTCAAAAAGTATCTCAAAGATGTCGAAAAGTTCGTCAACGACGTCTATATAAAAGACGTCATCGCCGTCGCCCGGGCGTACGCGGACTACTTCAAGCTCGGCAGATACGAAAACCTTCTCTCCTACGGCGTTTTCGAGTCCGACGATTCAGGATCGGCCTTCATGTTCGAGCAGGGCATGCTTTCGGGCGGCAAGCTCGCCAAGCTCGATACCTCGCTCATCCGCGAGCAGGTCAGGTACGCCCGGTACAAATCCGCGTCCGACCTGCATCCGCTCAAGGGTCAGACCGACCCCGATCCGCACAAGGGCGGCGCGTACACCTGGCTCAAGGCGCCGCGTTACGACGGCAAGCCCATGGAGGTCGGTCCGCTTCCCCGTATCGCCATAAGCTACCTGTCGGGGAACAAGGCGGTCAAGAGAGAGGTCGATTCCGTGCTCAAGGAGTTCAACGCGGACATTTCGGCGGTGTTCTCGGTACTCGGTCGTCACGCGGCCCGTGCCATAGAATCCAAGCTCCTGTGCGTTCAGCTGAGGGAATGGCTGAACGAGCTCGAGGTCGGCGGCGCACCGCGCTCCACCTACGAGATCCCCGTAAAGGGCGAGGGCGAGGGGCTCGTCGAGGCACCCCGCGGCGCCCTGGGGCACTGGATCGTCATCGAGGATAAGAAAATCGCCAATTACCAGTGCGTCGTTCCGACGACCTGGTTTTGCGGCCCCCGCGACGACAGAGGCAATCTCGGCCCGGTGGAGCAGGCGCTCATCGGCACGCCGATCGCCGATCCCGCGAATCCCGTCGAGGCAGCGCGGGTCGTTCGCTCATTCGACCCCTGCATCGCCTGCGCCGTGCACGTCGTCGAGGGCGACAGGGATATCACGCAGTTCAGAGTGTGCTGATCCGTATAATCACAACAGGCGGGGCGCCTTGTTCCCCGGCGCCCCGCTTAAATTCTTATTGCGCTTCGCTGTTCGTTCGCTACCATGGCTTTACTGGCGCGAGCGGCGCGATTACAACCACACTAGGGATAATGAGGGCGGGCCATGGAGATCAAGGTACTTAAAGACATCTTCGCGTCGAACGAGAGCAGGGCGGAGGAAATCCGCACGCTCCTGAAAGAGAAAAAAGTGTATATGATCGACCTCATGAGCTCGCCCGGATCGGGAAAGACCACCCTCTTGGACCGGATCATCGGCTCCCTTAAAAACCGCTACCGTATCGCCGTTATCGAAGGGGACATCGAGACGACCAGGGACGCGGAGAAGCTTGCCGGGCACGACATCCCGATCATACAGATCGAGACATCGCTCTTCGGCGGTGACTGCCACCTCGAAAGCTCGTGGATACGCAAGTGCCTGGACGGCTTCGATCTCGACGCGCTCGATCTGGTCATCATCGAGAACATCGGCAATCTCGTCTGCCCGGCCGAATTCGAGCTCGGCGACGATGAACGAATCGTCGTGCTCTCGGTGACCGAAGGCGAGGACAAGCCGGTCAAGTATCCGCTCATGTTCAACTCCTCCCACACGCTGCTCCTCAACAAGATCGACCTGCTGCCTCACCTCGACTACGACGTCAACGAGGTGATGGAGAACGTGAAGAGGGCGAATCCGAAAATGACGGTGTTCAGGACCAGCGCGAAGAGCGGGGAGGGCATAGACGAGTTCGTCGCGCACCTGGCCGGCAATATAGAAAAGAAAAAGCGCGCCCGGTGAGTCGTCAGGCGTCTTTCTTTTTGAATTTCGACTGCAGGCTCCCTATCATGTTCAGAAGCTCCACGATATCCTTCATGTCCTCATCGTCCGCGAGGCGCTGGACGTCTGAAATGATGAGCTTTGCCTCATTGAGCTGTTCCACCGCTTTTGCATACTTCGTCATGGCTGCTCCTCCTGTGCTCTTGGCACGCGCCGGTCGGCCGCGGCGCGATTATTCTCCTCAACATGGCGCCTTTTTTACGGCACCTCCACGATTTTGTCAAGCATAGAAATAGAAATATACAAATATTTATATATAATGATTCAAAATTTATAGCACATTCGAAATGCTTTCGTATTCCGCGGCATGCCGCATACCGGTCCGATCCGGTCCCCGGGCGCCTACGGCTCGTCCCGCATCATTCTCAGGCACGAGGGCATTGATTCATCGGAGAGCCGCATGTCCCGGCTGGAGGTCAGCATACGGTCGCACTCGAACCGCCTGCATCGTTCGGGGCGCGAGTCATAGATCGAACAAAGGCCGCTTGCGTCCAGATAGACACAGGCCGCCACGATCCTGCCGCCGGGAAGCGTATAGCCGGCCCGTTCCCCGGTTTCGGGGAAACAGGGACAGCAGAGCAGGAGTTTTTCATCCCAATCGCATGTTTCGCATATATTCATGGCGCTCCGGCCGGCCTGTGCGTTTCACGGCGGAAACCCGCCACGCCGTTCAATCAAACGAGTAACGGGCCCGGTAGGCCTTGTCGGCGCCCGGCGGTATGTCGTCGATCTCCTCGAATGCGATATCGGCAACCTCCCCCGCCTTTTCCTTTACGGAGTCCGTCACGAGGATCTCCCATGCCTGGGCCGTGTCCTCTCCGAGTTTGCTCGCGGCGTTCACCTCCGCGCCGAACACGTCGGTGTCGCCGATGCGCAGCATCTTCCCGAAGCCGAGCCCAACGCACAGGAGCACCATTTCCTCTTCCGTCCTGTCCGCATTGTACGTTTTTAGCACGCGCTGCATGTGGACCGCCGACTGCAGCGCCTTTTTGACGTTGCGAAAAATCACGAGGAAGCTGTCGCCCTCCACCTTGAGAAGGATGCCGTCGTGCTCTTCGATAATCGGAATGAGGATGCGTTCCGACTCGTAGATGGTCTGCAGGAAATGGATAATGCCGAATTTAGCCACGCCCCGCGAAAAGCCCGAAAGATCGGTGAACATCACGCACCATTCCTCACCAAAGAGGTCCCAGATGCGCGCGTCGATATTTTGCTTATCCGCCCCCGGCTCGAGCCGGGACTGTATCAGTCGTTCAAGCCGGTCCTCGGACGCGCCCGCGACTATCGATCGTCGATATACCATGTTTCCTCCCGTTCATTCCCATCTCGAGGCCGCGAACGTCGTCAGCGGATGTCGTCTTTAAAACCGCGAACGATGATGAGCCCGAGAACCACGCAGGCAATGTTGATGAAGAGATTGGATACGAGGTCCATCGTCGAGGCCGCGTACACACCGTTCTGGTAGTTGAAACACATGTCGAGCACGCCAAGGAAGAAGAGCGCTCCCGCGCAAACGAGTGACATCGCCTTCCCCAGGGGATTTCCCTTGAAGAGCAGGATCGAGGAGGCGATGAGCGCGACCGACAGTATGATGTCGGGCACGGGGAACGAGTGTTCGTAGGCGAAATAGCAGGGCGGCGGATTCTCGGGCGCCATGCCGATGGTGAAGAACCCCACCCAGAAGAGGATGAGCCCGAGCGCCATAACGAGCTGTAGTACTGCGATGGTCTTGATCTTTTTTTCCATTACCATTCTCCAGTCTTAAGATATGTATCTATTGCCATTGCGGCCTTTCGTCCGGCCCCCATCGCGAGGATGACCGTTGCCGCACCGGTCACGATATCCCCGCCGGCGAACACGCCCCTGCGGCTCGTCTTCATGCTCTCCTCGTCGGCGACGATGTTCCCCCGTTTATTGAGCGCGAGCCCCGGCGTGGTCCGCGGTATCAGCGGGTTCGGCCCGTTTCCGATCGCGACGATCGCCACGTCGATGTCGATCGTAAACTCGGAGCCCTTCACCACGACCGGCCGGCGCCGTC
Source organism: Spirochaetota bacterium (assembly GCA_018263175.1). Lineage (GTDB taxonomy): Bacteria > Spirochaetota > UBA4802 > UBA4802 > UBA5368 > MVZN01. Next base: position 619 of record JADFDB010000058.1, on the reverse strand, counting down.
CCGAATCGTCCGGTTCGCCGAGCTCCATGCGCACGCACTCCATCGCCCTGAGCCTCCCCTTTTCGTCGCCGATAAAGCGCACCGGGTTGGTGAGAAGCTGAAAGAGCACGCCCTCTTCCTCCGCGTGATGCACCTCCTCCACGCGCGCGGGCATTTCGGCCCTCGAGCGGCGATAGATAAGGTGCACCTTTTTGCTGCCGAGGCGCAGCGCCATGCGCGCCGAGTCCATGGCGACGTTGCCCCCGCCGATAACGGCGATGGAATCGCCGCGCGCGATGGGCGTATCGTACTCGGGGAATTTATAGGCCTTCATGAGGTTCGCCCTCGTAAGGTATTCGTTCGCCGAATAGACTCCCTGCAGGTTTTCGCCGGGGATTTCGAGAAAGAGCGGGAGCCCGGCACCCGTACCGATAAAGACCGCGTCGAAGCCCTCCGATAAAAGATCATTGACCGTCCCGGCCGAACCCACGACGCGGTTCAGCACGATCTCGACCCCGAGCTTCACAAGCGCGTCGATCTCATACTGCACGATCGCCTTGGGCAGGCGGAATTCCGGGATACCGTACACCAGCACACCGCCCGCGCTGTGGAAGGCCTCGAACACCGTCACGCGGTAGCC
>JADFDB010000057.1:11909-14241 GCA_018263175.1 Spirochaetota bacterium | reverse complement strand
CATCGGCCACCTGCTCGGGCGCGAGCGCGAGCTGGCCGTGCGCCTCGTGCGGATTGCGGGCATGACTGCCGAAACGGACGGGCGGGGCGCGCCGCCGGCCCTTGAGGTCTGCGACGAATTCTCGAGCCGGTTTGACGCGATGATGGACAGTCTGGACACGGCGGCCGAAGGGCTTTCCGCCGCGTCCGGGCACCTCTCCGAAACGATCTCCGGATTCGGCGAAAACGCGAAATCGCAAAGCGTATCGATCATCAACATCGCCGCCTCGGTGGAGAAGGTCGCCATCGGCATCAATTCGGTTGCGGAAAACGCCGCACACCAGGCTGAAGGGCTTCAGACGCTCCTTGCGCTTATCCAGAGCCTCATGGAGACCGCGGAGGAGCTGGCCCAGAGGATAGAGGAGGCGGTTTCATCAACCCGCGAGGTGGCGGAAAATGCGGAGCGCGGACGCGAGCGGCTCAACGAGGCCTCGCTGGGGATGGTCCAGATAATGAACGATTCCGGCGCAATCAATGAAGTGGTGGAGGTGATCGGAGAAATTTCGGACCGCATCAACCTTCTTTCTCTCAACGCGGCGATCGAGGCGGCGAGGGCCGGCAACGCCGGACGCGGCTTCGCGGTGGTCGCCGACGAGGTGTCGAAGCTCGCCGAGCGCACCTTATCGAGCGCGCGCGATATCGGCGCGATGATTTCGGGACGGGGAAAAATCATCGAGGGGAATACCCTCACCATCCGGGAAGCGGTGGAATCGGCGGGCGGGATCATGGAGACGATCGACCGGATCGGTGATGACGTAAAAAAAGTGGCGAACACGGTCAAGGACCAGGCCCAGCTCAATTCGATCGTGGCACATCATGCGCAGATGGTCAGCGGCAAGTCCGAGGAGATCGACGAAGCCACCACCGAGCAGAAGATAGCGATCTATGACGTGCTTACCAACGTGAACGGCATCAACGCGCTCTTCAAGACGAATCTCGCGATGGTGCGCGAGTCCATCGATGCCGCCGGCGCGGTCGCCGGGTTCGCCGACGGCATCCGTGACGCGCTCGCCGTTTTCATGAAGGCCCGCCGAAGCGGGTGACGGCGAAGCGCCTTATTTCTTGCCGATGAATCCGGCTATCAGCTCCGTCACCATACCGGCCGCCCTGCCGTTAAGGTGCAGGAAGTCCGTGAGGAGCAGGAAGCCGTTTTCCTCCGCGATCTCGTCGAAGCTCCTGCCAAAAATGAAATGCTCGAAGATGCCGGTGTACATCAGGAACTGTCCCTCGGAATAGGAGTGACGCGGCCGGCGCGGGTTCTCTTTGAGGTACGCGGTCATTTTTTCGTTGAGCGGCAGATAGGTGCACCCCTCGCGGCGGGCGGTGTCGCGTATCACCGCGCTGTACTCGACGCTCGCCCGGAACGACGGGGTGTCCGGGCTTTCGCCTATGGGCGGGAGCGACAGCAGGGCGATGTGCGCCGTGGTCTTTGCCTTCAAAGCGCGGCAGATTTCGGCAAGGTTGTCCGCGAACCACGCTTTGTCGGGCGTGCGGGGAAGCTTCATGTTTTTTACGGCGCGAGCGGTATTCTCCGGGCTCAACGAGGAATTCGCGTCGTTGGTGCCGATGAGTATGGTGACGAAATCCGGTTTGCAGCGTACGATGTCGTCGATTCGCATAAGCACGTTATAGGCGAATTCGGAGTTGATGCCGGCGTTCACGACTATAAGGTCGTTAGCGGGCGTTTTCCCGGCGAGCATGTCGACGTAGTTACAGCTTACGCTGCAGTGGGTGATGCTGTCGCCGACGCAGACGAGCACCTTTTTGCCCTGCCGTTCCGCATTCGAACTCAAAAACGCTCTTGGGCTGTTGTCCGGGAGGCGTTGCGCCATATACGCGCCATATACATATATCCCGACACACAGCGCCACGAGGACCCCCGCGATTACAAGTATCTTCTTTACCATGCCCGCCTCCTGAGTGGTATCGCTTGAATGACGTTTGAACTATGAACATATCTTCGACAATATGCCAGTAATTTTTTTATGATTTAATCGCATCCTCTACCGACGGCTTTATACCGCCGGCGGAGCCGCTGACGCGCGGCCTCCGGCACGATGGCGCGGCGTGGAATTAATCCTTGACGATATGCCCGTTCGCTGTCAGTTGTAAAACCGTACTATTAACGACAGTGTCCGTCGCCGGCCTCTCCGCCCGGGTTAGGCGCCAATCCATCACGAAAAAAGGGGCCGAATCTATGAACGGATTCATCATCGCGATCACCATATTCGGAGGGCTCGGGCTCTTCCTGTTCGGTATGAAGATCATGAGCGAGTCGCTGCAAAAGGCGGCGG
>JADFDB010000057.1:0-10987 GCA_018263175.1 Spirochaetota bacterium | reverse complement strand
GTTTCAACTCAAGTATATCGGCATCTCGCTCGTCTCGATCCCGTCCATCAATATTAACCAGGCGCGCCTCGAGATACGGCGCATGTCCCAGGTCGTCCTCGAGATGTTCGACATGGTGATGGACCTGTTCCACAAGCCGGACGACAAGCTGGGTTCGGCCGTCGAGGCGATCGTCCGAAAGGAAAACATCGTCGACCGCCTCGAGAAGGACATCTCGGAATTTTTGGTCCGCGTCTTGCAGCAGAACCTCTCGCAGGACCAGAGCCAGTCGATCTCGGCGATGCTGCACATGGTCAACGAAATGGAGCGTATGGGCGACCACTGCGAATCGATCCTCAGGCACATCAGACGAAAATATGACGGAGCGCTCGAGTTTACCGATCAGGCCATGAGTCAGATCGATGAGATAGCGGGCAAGGTGCGCGAGTTCCTCCTGCTGATACGCGAGAACGTGATGATCGAGCAGGCGAACATCCTGCCCAGGGCGAAGCTGCTCGAGGACCGGATCGACGAGCTGCGGCGCGATCTTAAAAAGGGCCATGTCCAGCGTCTCAACCAGGGGCTCTGCGACGTGCCTTCGGGCCTCATCTTCATCGACATGCTTACGAGCTTCGAGAAGATAGGCGACCACGCCTTCAATGTCGCCGAGGGTATCGCCGGGGAACGCGTGTTCTGAGCGGACCGTTATTTGGCCAGATATTTTTTTTCGATATCCGCCGGCGGGACCGGCCTGCTGTAATGGTATCCCTGAATGAGGTCACAGCCGAGTTCGCGCAGGATCTCGAGCTGCTCGCCCGTCTCGATGCCCTCGGCGATGGTGCGCAGGTTGAGTGAGTGCGCCATCAGGATGATGGCCGAGACGATCGCCCGGCTGTCCGCGTCGGTGGCGATGTCCCGGATAAACGAAATGTCGATTTTCAGATTGTCGAGCGGATACCGCTTGAGGTAGCCGAGCGAGGAATAGCCGGTCCCGAAATCGTCTATCGAGACCGTAAAGCCGGCGTCGCGAAGCGTCAGAAGGGTCGTCCGCGTGAATTCAGGGTCCCGCATGAAGGTGCTTTCGGTTATTTCGAGGGTCAGCATGGAGGGGCTCGTGCCGCTATCGCGCACCAGGGCGATCAGCCTCTCGGTGAAATCCTTCTGCCTGAACTGCAGTGCGGAGATGTTGATCGCCACGGGGACCTCGCGGCAGCCGCGGTCCCGCCACTCCCGTATCTGCCGGCACGCCTTTCCCACCACCATCTCGCCCACATCGAGGATGAGCCCGGATTCTTCAAGCACCGGGATGAAGCGCACGGGCGAAATCGGGCCGAGCTCGCCGCTGTTCCAGCGGAGCAGGGATTCCATGCCCGCGATCTCCCCGCTCGAGGCCCAGAAGTACGGCTGAAAATGGAGCTCGAACTCGTTGGAGCCGACGGCATTTCTGAGCAGCGTTTCCATGGTCAGGAACTCGTACGCCTTTTCGTTGAGATCGGTCGTGTAAAACCGGTAGGTGTTGCCCTGCTTCTTCGCCCGCGCTATGGCGATATCGGCGTTCTGCAGCAGAACGCGCGCGTCGTCGCCGTCGTCGGGACATATCGAGATCCCCATGCTCGCCGTCAGCACGATCTCCTTGTCGTGTATGGTGATGGGCTCGGAGATGATGTTCCGCAGTTTTTCCGTCATGAGTATGAGATCGTCCCGGCGGGCCACATCGGTCAGGATGAGGGCGAACTCGTCGCTGCCGGAGCGCGCGAGGGTGTCGCCTTCGCGTATGGCCGTGCCGATTCTTTTCGACAGCACGCGGAGGATGTCGTCGCCGGCGCTCATACCGAAGACGTCGTTGAGGAATTTAAAGCGGTCGATGTCGAGGAGTATTACCGCCACCACGCGCTCCTTGTACTCGGTTCGGGCGGTGGCCTGCCCCAGGCGGTCGATGAAAAGGCTGCGGTTGGGAAGTTCGGTGAGGAGGTCGTAAAAGGAGAGAAAATTGAGCCGCTCCTCCATGGCGAGCTTTTCGGTGACGTCCTTGCCCGTTGCGACGAGCTGGAGGATGGCGCCGCCCGCGTCCCTGACGGGGGAGATGGTTGCGTCGAGATGAATGAGCTCGCCGGTCTTTTTCCGGTTGGTGAACAGGGTGGTATAATTCTGTCCCGACAGCACGGTCTCCCACAGTGTTTGGTAGAAGGCCTCGTCGTGTATACCGGACTTCCACAGGCGCGGCGTCTTTCCGATCATCTCCTCGCGGGGGTAGCCGGTCAGCGTGCACACGGTATCGTTGACGTATACGATGGCGCCGGAGCTGTCGGTTATGAGGATCCAGTCGCTCGACTGCCCCACGGCCATTGAGAGCTTCCGCATTTCCGTTTCGGCCGCGAGTCGCTCGGCGATGTCGCGTATAAAACCGACATAGATCGGCGTGCCCTCCCGGCTGATTCGCGACAGGCCGATTTCGATCGGAAATGCCGTCCCGTCGGCCCGGTACGCATTGGTCTCCACGCGCCGGTTCAGAAAGGATACGGTGGCCTGAGTCAGCCATGTGCTCCGTTCGCCTTTGTCTTCCCCCTCGTCGCAAACCGGAATAAAGAGCTGCGACGCGTGTTCGCCGATTATCTCCTCCGGCTGATACCCGAACATCAGCGTGGCCGCCCTGTTGAACTCGAGTATCATGCCGTCGTCGCCGCTGAAGGTGATGATTGCGTCGATCGCGGACTGGAGAATCGCCGCGCGGCTGAGCTCGATCTCGTGCAGGTTGCGCTCCGCGGATTTACGCCCGGAGATATCGAACACGATGCCCTCGAATATGCGTTCCCGTTTGCTGTTGCCGACCAGACGCGCGGTTATCGAAACCCATATTCTGCTCGAGTCGCGCCGCACAAGCTCGGTCTCGAAATTATCCACCGATGAATTTCGCGCCAGTTGTTTCAGGAATTCCCGGCGCCGCCTGTCATCGGCGAAAAGACGCCTGCCGATGTCCGTGATGACCGAGGCGAGCTCTTCGACCGAGTCGTAGTTGAGGATATGGGCGAGGGTGGAGTTCGCCGTAATCAGGCCGCCCTCGGAGGTCGACTGGAAGATTCCCACCACCGAGTTCTCGAAGAGCGTCCGGTAGCGCTCCTCGCTCTCCATCACCCGCATCTCGAGATGGTGCTTGTGGAGCGCGATTCCGATGTTCGCCAGAAGCTCGCGCCGCTCGAAGGGTTTGAGTATATAGCCGTACGAACCGGCGAACTTCAGCTTTTCGATCGTTTCGGCGTCGGAATACGCAGTAAGGAAGATTACGGGAAGGCGGGTCTCGGCCTGTATGAGCCGCGCGGCCTCGATGCCGTCCATCGCGCCCTGGAGCAGAATGTCCATCAGCACGAGGGAGGGGCTGTCCTCACGCGCAGCTTTGACGGCCTCTTCTCCCGAGCTGACGGTTCCGCTGACCCGGTAGCCGAAGCCGGTCAGGGTTTGTCTGAGGTCTTCCGCGGTGAGCGCTTCGTCCTCGACAATCAGAATGCTGGTCTGTTCCACTTCCGGCATTTTTCCGCTGTCTCCCCCCGGTCGCGCATGCGGATGCCGACGGGGTGTCGATGATTATCCCACTCGCTCGCCCGCGCCTTGAATCGCGCGGCGGGGGAACGCGAGCCGTACGAAAAGACCGATTAAATCCCGATACGGGGCGGGACGGTTAATCAGACTCGTTTCATATCTTGCTGATATCGGTTTTCCACCGCCTGCGGCGGGGTAAAACCGGTTTACTGCCCGGTTATGCAACAGCTCTATTATAGGCGCGCCGGAAGCGATGTCAAATCAATAATGGGTTTGCCGTGTGAACGAAAGTGTGCACGAGGGGATTCGCCGGCTTTATACGGAATTTTTCAAGGGGCTCGCCGGGGAGATAAACGACGGCACGCCGCGCTCGCGGGAGCACGGCGTGCCGTGAGGGGGTCAGTCGTTCATCTTGTATTGGCCCTTCATCGCGTACACGTGTTCCTTCCATATCTTGTCGAAACGCGCGGCGTTGACGACGGGCTTCATGATCATCTTGAGGCAGATTTCCTGCTGCTTGTCGCTCGCCGACGGCTTGGAGTAAAGCTGCAGGCCGAACTTGGAGAAGTCGCGCACCATAAAGTCGAAGATCTGGTCGATGAGGTCGTCCTCGACGTTGTAGATCTTCTTGTTTTCGAGGATGAGCTGTCCGTAGGCCACCAGCGTGAAGAGCTCACCGATGATGAGCAGGAAGTCGATGTCCTTGCTCTGCTCCTCGGAGGGCGTCGCCGTGGCAAGGAACTCTTTCAGCACCTCTATCTGTTTTTTGAAGATCCCGACGTTGGGGATGTTCACGCTGTTGTAGGCGATGTTGTAATCGTGGAACTGGATCTTGCCCAGCCCCTTCGTGGGCCCCTGGTCGAAGAGGAAGTCGTCGTTCTTCGCGTCGCGGCGCTGTGGCACCTCGGGGAACTGGCCGGGATTGAAGAAGTAGTTGGCCATGAACTTGATGATGAGCGCCATGTTTACATGCACCGTGCCCTCGAGCTTCGGGAGCGCTCTGATGTCGCGCGCGGCCATGTGGAAGTAGGTGTCCTTCTCGAAGCCCCTTGCCGCGATGACGTCCCAGAGGAGGTTGATGACCTCTTCGCCCTGGGTCGTGACCTTCATCTTCACCATGGGATTGAAGAGAAGATAGCGCTTGTCGCTCGCGCTCGCCGAACGCATATAGTCGGTAGCGCGAAGCGCGAAGAGCTTCATGGCGGTAAGGCGGCAGTAGGCGTCGGTGAAGAGCTGTTTGATGTGCGGAAAATCCGTCACGTACTTGCCGTAGAGATTGCGGTTGGCGGCGTGTTCCATGGCCTCGTAGAAGCTGTGCGTGGCGATGCCGATGGAGCCCCAGCCCAGGTTGAATTTGCAGACGTTGATGGTGTTCAGCGAGGCGTCCCAGGCGTCGCGTCCCTTGTCGGTGATGTCCGCCTCGGTGATCGGATAGTCGTGCAGCACGTATTCGGCCACGTACGACTGGTTCTCGATAACGTTCTTCACGCACTCGTACTTTTCGTGCTGCGAGTCGGCCACGAAGAAAACGTAGTCGCCGGTGTCGGCCATCTTGGCGAACGTGGAGACCATGGCCGCCTTGTTGCCGTTGCCGATGTAGTACTTGTCGCCGTTGGCTCTGTAGGTGCCGTCACCCTGCGGGTAGAGCATCATATCGCTCGAGTAGATGTCGGCGCCGTGCTCCTTCTCGGAGAGGCCGAAGGCGAAGATGGCGCCCTCCTTGAGGAGCTTCGCCGCGCGCTGTTTGATCTCCTCGTTCTTGCCGATCCAGATGGGCCCCAGGCCCAGGGCCGACACCTGGAAGGTGTACCAGTAGGCAAGGCCGTAGAAGCCGAGGATTTCGGCGTAATCGGTGATGCGCGCGGTGTCCCAGCGGGAATCCGCGTCGCCGTAGCCCGCAGGGGTGAAGAGCGCCTTGAAAATGCCTTCCTTCTTCTGGAACTCGAGGAAGTCCTCGTACCAGATGTACTTGTGGTCGTCATCGAGCACTTTTGTGAGGCCCTTCTTCTCGAAAAACTCTATCGTCTTCAACATCATCTGCTTCGTCTTTTCGTCCGGGTAGGTGTTGGCGAATTTTTTCGGGTTGAGTAGGATCATAGCATGCTCCTTTATTTTTAATTGGATGGGGATATGCTTGCCCCGTCCTCGTGCCTGTCAAGACGAAAACAATGTTTCCATTTATGGCTGAATATGGCAATAAAGTTTTCTCTTGCTCCGGCGCTGTCATTTTAGGTGTTGCATAACCGGGAGATAGGGCCGGTTATCCCCGCCGCAGGCGGGGGGAATAGCCCGATATTCCAAGCATTCGCAACCTGGTCCAATATAGCATACGGGTGAATAAACTCAATGATTAATAGTCGGTGGATGGTGGTGTTCGCGCCATCGTCCATATTCCTCACCAGAACAAGGGCTTGTAACCCCTTGTCGCGCGGACGATTGAGATTCAATTCGCCCCCCTAAAATGGTTGACTCTACGCCCGAATGGGACACACTGATCGAGCGGCACTCGCCGCGTAACGACCGATCCGGAGCGAAGAAATGTATAACGATATACGACCCCGCCGCCTGCGCGCAAGCGCCGCTGTACGGAACCTGGCCGCCGAGACGGCCGTTGACGGAAGGCGCCTCATCATGCCGCATTTCGTCACCGAAACCGGACCCGAGCGCGAGCCGATAGCCACCATGCCCGGCATCGACCGCGTCTCGGTCAACGAGCTCGTCCGCGACGTGGAGGCCGACCTGAAACTGGGGATCTTCTACGTCCTCCTCTTCGGCATCCCTGCGGCGAAGGACGAATCGGCCTCGGGCGCGTACGCGGACGACGGCGTGGTGCAGCGGGCCGTGCGCGCCGTCAAGAAGCGCATGCCCGAGGTCTGCGTCGTCACCGATGTGTGCCTGTGCGAGTACATGAGTCACGGACACTGCGGTATCGTGAAGGACGGCAGGGTGCTGAACGATCCCACGCTCGAGCTACTCGCGCGCACGGCCGTTTCGCACGCCGGCTCTGGCGCCGACATCGTCGCCCCCTCGGACATGATGGATGGGCGCGTCGCCGCGATCCGCGACGCGCTCGACGGAAGCGGCTTCATCGACACGCCCATACTCTCTTACGCGGCCAAGTACGCCTCGGCCTTCTACGGGCCCTTTCGCGACGCCGCGGGGAGCGCGCCGCAGTTCGGCGACCGGCGTAGCTACCAGATGGACTGCCGCAACGCCATCGAGGCCGAGAAGGAGGTGATGCTCGATATCGACGAGGGGGCGGATATCGTGATGGTGAAGCCGGCGCTCGCGTACCTGGACATCATCCGGCGCGTGCGCGAGATCGTCAACGTGCCGGTGTGCGCCTACAACGTGAGCGGCGAGTACTCTATGGTGAAGGCCGCCGCGAAGCTCGGGTATGCCGACGAGCGCATGCTCGTTACCGAGATCCTCACCGGGATATTCCGCGCGGGCGCGGACATGGTTATTTCGTATCACACGCGCGAGATCTTTCGCGAAGGCTGGCTGTAGAGTGGCCGGCGCGGGGACGCTTCCGGCGAAAACTGAAAGGGGCCTGTCCGTAACCTGGATGGGTACGGCCGGCTTTCTCGTCGCCGACGGGCGCGACTCCTTCTTCATCGACCCGTATGTAAGCCGTTATTCGCTGTTCCGTGTGCTCGCCGGTCTTCCGCTTCCGCCGCGCACCGACCTCGTGCGCCGCTGGATCGAGCGTACCGGCGGCGCCTCCGCGAAGGCCGTCATCGTGAGCCATTCGCATTTCGACCACGCCCTCGACGCGCCCTTCTTCGCCGCCGAGACCGGCGCCGTGCTCGTCGGCTCGGAGAGCACCGCGAACGTCGGCCGGGGCGCGGGGCTTGCCAAACGCTCGATCAAATCCGTCCGCCCGGGCGACGTATTCCGCGCCGGCGACTTCACCATACGCTTCATCGAGAGCGTCCACGGCTTCGGCCTCTTCGGGCGCACACCGTATCCGGGTGTAATCGATGCGCCGTTTTCTCCCCCGGGCCCGGCCGCGGCTTACCGCCTCGGAACGATCTTCTCGATCGTCATCGAACACCCGCTCGGCACGCTCGTGCACCACGGCAGTGCCGGGCATTACCCCGGCATGCTGCGCGGATTGCGCGCCGACGCGATGCTGCTCTGTATAACGGGGAGGGGAAACACGGCGGACTACCTCGGGAACACCGTCATCGCCTGCGGCGCGAAAACGGTCATTCCCTCGCACTTCGACGATTTCTTCAGGCCGCTCGACGCCGGGCCGCGCCGCCTTCCAATCGTGCGGATGAAGGAGTTTCTGCGGACGACCCGGACGCTGTGTCCGGACACGCGCGTCGTGATGCCCGAAGCGGGCCGCGCGATCGCCCTGGCCTGAGCGCTAGCGCGATTCCGTCGCGCTCGACGAGGGGGTATACCAGTCGCAGCGCGAGCACTTCACATCGCGGTACTTGTAGACGACGCCGTTCGAGGTGCGCACGACGGCCGCCATCACCAGCGATTCACAGCGCGGGCAGTGCTTGGAGATGATCTCGTAGTCGTTTTGCCGTATCCCTTCGTTCATGTTGTTCCTCATGCGGATAACTATACCACTAAACGGCCGGGATGATCTTAAAAATACGTAAATATACCGGCCCCGGTGTAAAATTCATGAATATCCGGTTTTCCAGTGCATGCACTACCTCGCATAAAAAGTCGTCCACGACCGAAAAAATCCTCAGGGTGCCGCCGCGCCGGCCGCGTCCTTCCCGATGCGCTCGATGAGGCCGGTGAGCGTTTCGGCCGCGTTTCCTTCAATAAAGCACACGTTGGGCCTGCCGTAAAGGGTGTTCTCCACGCCGGAGTAGCCCGGCTTCCGGTTCATGTTGCAAACGATGATGTTCCGCGCGTCCTCGGCGCGGAGCACGGGCATGCCGTAGATGGGTGTGCCCTCGGCGCTATTGGCCGCCGGGTTCACGACGTCGCAGGCGCCGATTATGAGCGCGGCGTCGGTGGCCGCGAACTCCGAATTGATGGACTCCATTTCCACAAGGCGCTCGTAGGGAATATCGACCTCGGCGAGGAGCACGTTCATGTGTCCGGGCATTCTGCCGGCCACCGGGTGAATGGCGAAACGGACATTCGCTCCGCGCGCCTCGAGCAGATCGTACAGCTCGCGCACCTGCGTCTGCGCCTGCGCGAGCGCCATTCCGTATCCGGGGATGATGATGACGCTCGCCGCAGAGGCGAGTACCGCCGCCGGGTCCGTTTCGCGCGCCTCGTCCCGCGCGGCCGCCGGCGCCCCTGCCGCCTGTCCGGACGGGGAGGAAGCGGAGGGCCGTCCGGTGCTTCCCGTCAGCACGTCGGCGAGCGAGCGGTTCATGGCGCGGCACATGATGCGCGTGAGGATGAGCCCGGCCGCGCCGACCACCGCCCCGATCGAGACGAGCAGGATGTCGTTGATCGCGAAGCCGCAGATCGAGGCGGCGAGCCCCGAGTACGAGTTAAGGAGCGAGATGGCCACGGGCATGTCCGCGCCGCCGATCGGGAGTGTGAAGTGTACGCCGAAGCCGAGCGCGAGCGCGAGAACGACGAACGATATGACCGCGGCTGCCTGGGCGTCGGCGAACGTCGCGTACGCGGCGAGCGCGCCGAGCGCGGCAAGGAGGGCGATGGAGACGGCCCCCGCGCCGCGGAACCTCACCGGCCGCTGAGGGAGCGTGCCCTCGAGCTTCCCGGCCGCGACGAGGCTTCCGGAGAGCGTCACCGCGCCGATGACGAGCGCGAGCTGCCCGCTCAGGCGCGCCGAAAGCTCCATGGTGTCGTGGCTTTCGAGGATGACCGAGAGCGCGACGAGGAGCGAGGCCCCGCCGCCGAGGCCGTTCAGGAGCGCGACCATCTGCGGCATGCGGATCATCCGTACCCTGAAGGCGAGGAGCGCGCCGACGAGCGCTCCGGCGCCCATGGCGATGTAGAGCGTGGTCGAATCGACTATGCCGTTGTGCCACAAAACGAGCGCGATCGCCGCGAGCATCGCGACCGCACCGAGCCTGTTTCCGAGCGCCGCGCGCTTGACCGAGCTTAAAAGCCGTATGCCCGCGAGCACCGCGAGTATGACGGCGATACCGGCTATTTCGTATATTCCGAATGTCATGGTGTCACTTCCCCGATTTAAACATGCGAAGCATCCGGTCGGTGACCAGGAAGCCGCCGACGACGTTTACCGTGGCAAGCACGATCGCGGCGATGCCGAGGGCCCGGCTGCCGGAACGGAGCGCGAGCGCCGCGGCGACGAGCGCACCGAGCACCGTCACACCGGAGAGCGCGTTCATCCCCGACATGAGCGGCGTGTGCAGAAGCGAGGGGACATTGCTTATGAGCCGGTAGCCGACCGCGGCCGAAATCAGGAAGACCCCGACGAGCGCGAGAAAGCCCATGTTCAGGCCTCCTTCTTCGCAGCCGCCATGGCCTCGAGCGCCCCGGTGTGCACCAGTTTTCCGTCGATCGTAACGAGCGAGGAGGCGATGATCTCGTCGCTCCGATCGAGATGTATCTTTCCATCCTTGACGAGATATGCAACCAAGTTGAAGATGTTATGCGCGAACATCCACGTAGAGCTTGTCGGCACGTAGCCGGGAATGTTCTTGGTGCCGATTATCGTGACGCCGTGCTTCACGCAGGTGTGCCCGGGGTCGGTCGCCGCGCAGTTCCCGCCCTGGTCCACGGCGATGTCCACGATGACCGAGCCGGAGCGCATCTCCTTCACCATGTCCTCGGTAACGAGTACGGGCGCGATCTTGCCGGGGACGAGCGCCGAGAGCACGATGATGTCGGACTTGGCGACGGTCTCGCGGATCGCCGCGCGCTCCTTTTCGAGCACGTCGTCGGGGAGCGCGAGCGCGTATCCACCGCCGCCGATCGCCATATCCTGGGGGACGCCCGTTTCCACGATCTTCGCGCCGAGGCTCTTCGCCTGCTCGGCCGCCTCGGGCCGAATGTCGGCGGCGAATACCATCGCGCCGAGCCGCTTGGCCGTGGCGAGCGCCTGAAGCCCCGCTACGCCCGTGCCCACAACGAAGACCTGCGAGGGTTGAATGACCCCGACGGCCGTGCCGACCATGGGGAGAAATTTCGTTAATTCGTCCGCGGCCATTACGACCCCCTTGTAGCCGGCGACCGTGCTCATGGAGGTCAGCGCGTCCATGGACTGCGCCCGCGTGATGCGCGGGATGCCGTCGAGGGTGAGGCCGGTTACGCCCTGCCGGGCGAGCTCGCCGACCATGCCATGGTTCGACGGCGAGGCCGGGTGCAGGAAGGTGACGAGGAGCTGCCCCTTCTTCATCATCGCGACCTCGTGCTTCTTCTTCGCCTCGTTGTAGAGCGGCTCCTTGACCTTCAGGATGATGTCGGCCTGCGCGTAGAGCTTCTCGCAGTCGTCCTCGATCGTCGCCCCGGCGGCGCGGTATTCGTCGTCGTAAAAGTGGGCGGCGCTTCCGGCTCC
>JADFDB010000056.1 GCA_018263175.1 Spirochaetota bacterium | reverse complement strand
TACTCGATACCGGACGCCCGGATGGCTGAGATACGTGAAAGGCTGGAGCGGCGCGCGCCGGGATCAAAAAAGCTCTATGAGGCCGCAAGGGAGTGCATACCGGGCGGCTTGCAGCACATGCTCGCGATCAAAGACCCGTTCCCGCTTACGATCGGAAAAGGCCTCGGCTCCAGGATGTGGGATGTCGATGGCAACGAATATCTGGATTTCCTGATGATGGCGGGCCCCATTATCCTGGGACATAATTATCCACCCCTGATCGAAAAGGTACTCGAGGTCGTGCGCGAGGAGGGCATCGGTTCCGGCTATACCTCGAAATGGGAGATCATGGCGTCGGAACAGATAGCCCGCCACATGAAGAACGTCGACATGGTGCGCTTCTTCCAGTCCGGAACCGAGGCCGACATGGCCGCCGTACGGCTGGCGCGCGTGTACACCGGTAGAAAAAAAATCGTCAGGGTGGGGGGGTCTTACCACGGATGGAGCGACGAAATGGTCTACGACATGCACATCCCCTATGCGGGCACCTTCCAGACCCAGGGGATCCCTCCCGAGCACTACGCCAACGTGCTGAGCGTCGGGCCCAACGACGCGAACGCTCTCGAGAAGGCCTTTGAACAGGCTGAGCGGGACGGCGGAGTGGCCGCCGTTATCCTTGAGCCGGCCGGCGGCGAATCGGGCGGCATCACCGCCGATCCGGCCTTCCAGGTCCGCTGTCGTGAGATGTGCGACCGCTTCGGCTCGCTCCTGATCTTCGACGAGGTCGTCACCGGTTTCAGGTGGGCGCTCGGCGGCGCGCAGGAGTACTATGGTGTAGACGCCGACATCACGGTGTTCGGCAAGATACTGACCCATGGTTTCCCCTCATCGGGTGCCGTGGGGGGAAAAAGGGACATCATGAATTGCTTTGCGGGCCTCACTCCCGGCAAGCCCAAGGCCTTCGTGGCGGGCACCACGGCGGGAAATGTCATTTCGGCCGCGGCAAGCTATTGGGCAATCAGGTTTATCGAGGAGACTGACGCTATTAACAGGGCCATGGAGGTAGCGGCCAGACTTACGGAGGGGTTTAACGAACTGTCCGAACGACTGGGCTTCCCCTTCTTCGCCTATCACACGGCGTCGCTGGTTCATTTCGAAACCAACTCGCCGGTGGCGGTCGACATCAGAAAGGAAGGGATGGTGATGGAGGCGCTGAAGCGCAAAAAAGCGGTGGATGATATAGCCGCGGCGATGCTTGCCGAGGGAGTTATAACGAAATACGGCGCGAGAGCCTTCACCTGCCTTGCCCACAGCGACGAGGACGTCGCGAAGATTCTTGAGGCTTTCGAAAAAACATTCAGGCTTATGAAATAAACAGGAGGATCGGATATGGAAATAGTTGGACAGGCGCCGGTGAGGCTGCTTTTCGCGGATATCCTCATCGAGGCGGGAATCGACCATGTTTTCGGCATCCCGGGAGGGAATACGCCCTTTCTCTTCGACGGTCTGGTAGACAAGAAAGATAAAATCAAAACCGTGCTGGTCCGTCAGGAGGGAGGAGCGGCGACCATGGCAGACGCTTACGCGAAGCTAACTGGGAAGCCCGCCGCGATCATCGGGCAGGGGGCCTGGATCGGAACCAGCGGCGGGCTGGGGATACTCGAGGCCTATCTTTCGGGAGTGCCCATGCTCATCATCTGCGACACGACCGATTATTTTTCGACGCCGCAGCACGGCCCCTACCAGAACGGCACGGGCGATTATGGCGGATTCGATCTCCCCAACATGATGAAGTCAATGACCAAGTACACCACCCTCGCGTCGAACGCGTCGGAGTTTCTCCATGGTATCCAGCTTGCGATAAAACACGCTACCACCGGGCGTCCAGGTCCGGCCGCGGTGATCATCAAATGGAACGTGGCCTTCGAAATGGCGGATATCGGTACTATCAGTCCGAAGGTCTATCCGATAGGTGGATATCTCAATACGAAACCTGCCTGCATGGCACGGGAGGACGGCGAGCGCATCGCTGAAATGCTCCTGTCGGCGAAGTCTCCGGTCATTATCGCCGGACAGGGCATCCGGATGTCCGACGCCTTCGAAGAACTCAGGGAATTCGCGGAGCTCACCGGGATCCCGGTGGCAACCAGTTACCTCGGCAAGAGTACCATACCCGAAATCCACGACCTGGCCCTGGGCCCCATGGGGGGCATCGGCCAGAAGGCGGCCAACGCGCGCATTGCCGGCGCCGACGTCATATTCGCCGTCGGCACGGGTCTGGCCCCCGAGAACACCAAATACCTTTCGCCCGAATTCATCAATCCCGAGAAGCAGGCGATCATCCAGGTGGACATCGATTCCAGGAACGCCGGATGGACATTTCCACTAAAGCTGGGTATTACCTCCGACGCGAAAGCCGCCTTGCGAATGCTGGTCGAGATTGTCGGGGCCAGGGGGATTCCGTATGACGTCAAAAAGGCCGTCGATAAAGTGAAGAAGGAAAAGGCCGCGCTCCAGTGCTTTAACGAGGACATCGTCAACGCGGACACTCACCCCATCGAGCCTGAGCGTGTGGTCAGGGAGATAAACGAGGTCATCGGCGAGGACGATATTCTGGTGCTCGACGCAGGCAACTGCCGGATGTGGTTCACCCACCATTTCCAGTCGAAAAAGGCGGGTCAGGTCCTCGCCGGCGGCGGGGTCGCGGCCATGGGGTACGGTCCCCCTGCGGCAATGAGCGCCCAGATGGTGTATCCCGAAAGGAAAATCATAGGTGTCAGCGGCGACGGCAGTTTCATGATGCACCTCTACGCCCTCGAGATGGCGCGTGACCTGCGGCTTCCGGTCACCTTCGTGGTGATGAATAATGGGGTCCTGGGTAACGTCCGCGACTTCCAGTCACCCGACCGTCGGATCGCCACCGAATATTCCATGCCGAACTTCGAGAAAATCGCAAAGGGCTTCGGGGTCGACGGCATCAGAGTCGAGAGGCCCGAGGACATCGCGCCGGCGCTCAGAAAGGCGCGGGACACCGACGCTCCCTTTATGGTGGAGATCGTCGTGAACGACACGCCGCATTTCAGGCTTATGGGCTGATCGTTCTCGGTGGGGTGGGGTATTCCGGTCTTCCCGCTGGGGTCGTTGTAAGATAGACGGGCTCGAATGAAATGAACGCTAATGAAGGGAACGGCGCCGCATGAAGGGTTTTTACGGAAGATTTCTGCTCGTCGATCTGGATGAGAGGCGCGGGCGCATCATGCAGACTCCCGAGGAGGTCTGTTCCACGTATCTGGGAGGGAAGGGCCTGGGAAGCTGGCTCCTTGCCCGCTACAACCCTCCCGGAGTCGACCCCCTCTCGCCGATGAACTGTTTGATCTTCGCTACCGGCCCGCTCACGGGCTCGCCGCTTCTGGGGTCCTGTCGGTACGGAGTATATACGAAATCGCCTCAGACGGGGCTGTATTCGGAATCCTATTCGGGCGGCAAGACTCCAGAGGCTATGGACGCCGCCGGCTTTGACGCGGTCGTCATAAGGGGGACGAGCGCCGGGCCGGTGGTGATTCGCGTCTCGCCGGACGGCGCCTCGTTCCACGACGCGGGCGATCTGTGGGGGGCCGATTGCCATACCGCGGAGAAGGAAGCGCTCAGACGTTTCGCGCAAGGCGACGGAGATGGCCGTCGCCCGGCCGGTGCCGTGGTGATCGGTCCTGCCGGGGAAAACCTGGTGCGCTTCGCGGTGATCGAAAACGATTTGTGGCGGTCGGCGGGAAGGACGGGCACCGGCGCGGTGATGGGATCGAAACGGGTGAAAGCCGTTGTATTTCAGGGAAACCGCGAGCGTCCTCTTTCCGACCCCGAGGGCTTGAAGGCGTTCGCGCGCGAATCGGCAAGGACGTCGAAGGACACCACGACATTCAAAAACTACCGTTCCATGGGCACCACCCAGATGGTGAAGGTCGCCAATGAGAACGAAAGCTTTCCATCGAGGTACTGGTCCAGCGGCCGTGCGGAGCACTGGCGCGCCATCGACGCCGAGGCCCTGCACACCCGAAATGATGTCCGGCCCAGGGCCTGCGCTAAATGTGCCATGGCCTGCGGACGCATGACCACCATCAGGCAGGGACGCCATGCCGGTCTTGTGATCGAAGGGCCCGAATTCGAGACCATTTACGCGTTCGGCGGTCTGTGCATGGTGGACAGCATCGAGGAAATCGCCTATCTCAACGACATCTGCGACAGGCTGGGCATCGATACGATGACGGCCGGAAATCTGTGCGGCTTCACGATAGAGGCGGTTCGGGCGGGCAGGGTGAAATTCGACATCGACTATAATCATGTGGATGCGATTGCCGGCCTGCTCCATCTGATCGCGCGGCGGGAGGGTATCGGAGCGCTGCTTGCGGAAGGCATACGGCACGCTTCCCGGGAATGGGATCTTGAGGATATGGCCATCCACGTGAAAGGGCTGGAGCCATCGGGCTATGATCCCAGGACGCTGAAGGGCATGGGGCTGGGCTATGCCGTTTCGGACCGTGGAGCCTGCCACCTCCGCGCCACCTTTTACAAGGCCGAGCTCTCCGGCCTTATTGACCGGGCGCGTGTTGAGGGCAAGGCCGAGCTGTTTATGGATTTCGAGAGCCGGCTGACTCTGTTCGACACGCTCATCCTGTGCAGATTCTACAGGGATTTTTACCTGTGGGACGAGCTGGGCACGATTATCCGGACCGCCACGGGGATTACAGCGGACCGCTCGCGGCTGAACCGCGTCGCGCTCGATGTGGCGGACCTCATCCGGTGGTTCAACATCCGCGAGGGGCTCACCAGCGATGACGATGTCCTGCCCCGAAGGTTCTATCGCGAGAAGCTGGAAGGAGGACAGAGCATAACCGAGGAGGAGCTGCTGTTGATGAGGGCCGACTACTATCGTCTGCACGGGTGGGATTCGGCCGGACGGCCGTCTTCGGCCCCGCCATTGCTGGACGCTGAATCGGGGGAACACCAGGATTCGTCGTAAACGGGCGGGGGTGGTGAGACCTTGTCGTTCATATCATTTGGGGCCTCGCTGGGGCCGATTTTCATCGGAATGGTGTCCGACCGCTTCGACCTCATCACCGCCTTCAAGCTGCTTCCGCTGTTCGCAGTGGTGAGCGGCGTGCTCTTTTTGGCGGGATCATTTTTTTACGAGCGCGACGTAAAAAGGGTGGATAAGATCGTGCTGATGGAGGATAAGTGACTCGGGCTCAAAGTCCCGCCCCGAGCGGAATGGTTCGTTAACCTATACGCTTCAGGTGCACTCAAGGTAAACCGGATCGGCGGGCGGTAGTCGCTCGCCGATCGATTTTGTCTGCCGACGGACGTCGCGTAGGCGAAGAGAGGGGCGCGACGGGGCGTCGTCGTGCGCGAACCGGCACTGTGATGAAAAAGACGAAGAATCTGCTAAGGATAAGCGAACTCGCCATGCGTTCGGGCGTGAGTGTTTCGACCATCAAGCATTACGTCAAAGAAGGGCTCGTTCCGCACGCTCTTAAAACCGGCAGGAATATGGCCTATTACGACCCCTCCTGCGTCGAACGGATCAAGCTCATTAAAAAAATACAGAAAGAGCGCTTCCTGCCGCTCGATGTGATAAAGCGCCTAATATCCTCGGGCGATTCATTCGGGGAGGAGCTCGAAATCGGAAAGGCGATTCTGAAGACCCACCGGCGCTCCCCCAAGGAGCGGTCTGTGAGCGAATCTCAGATCGAGGCGGTGACCGGCTATCCGCGCGAGAAAATCGCGCTCCTTGAGCGCGAGGGGCTCGTCATCCCGGAAATGGGCGGCGGGATCAAAATGTACGATCCGATAGATGTCATGATCATCGATGTCATGAGGCGGCGCGAGGACGCGGGCTTGCCTATGGATTATTCGGTGACGACCATCAACGTCTACCGTGACGCCATACAAAAAGCCGTAGCGGAGGACATACGGCTGTTCGCGCGGAACCTGATGGGCGATATCTCCTCGCGAACGGCCGTACGCTTAATCACGGAGGTCGACGACCTGCTTGAGACCTTCATGGTGCTGTACAGGCAGAAGATGCTGCGCACGCAGAGTACGGCGGCAATCCACGGGCTGAACGAAATCCCTTCCAAGCTCGCGCTCATATCGTTTCTCCCCGTCACGGGGCGCGACCTGCGCTCGCCGGACGCGGATGGCGTGGCCGCACGGCTCGCGTACGCGTTCTGCGCCGGAGACTACGACGCGGCCATTCGGCTTGCCGGCGAAGAGGGGCTTCCCCGCGAGATCGGCCCGGCGGCGGTACGCGTCCTGGCCCTTCTGCTAAAGGACGAGACCGCGGCCGCTTTCGAACTGCTTGAACACGAAATGACGGAGCCTTCGCAGCGCATGTTCGACAACGCCGTCGCCGCTCTCGCGTGCATCTTCGCCATCGCCGAGGCTTCGGGTTTTTCGCGGCCTTTCTATCTGTCGAAAAAGGCGGAGATGCACCTCATGAGAGTGGAAAATCTGCGCGAACGCAATCAGATAATCCGGCTGCTCGCGCAGTACGTCTGCGGCGTTGTTTATACCATCCTACCCGATGTCTTCGCCGTCTTCGACCGTGGCATCCAAATCCTCACCACGCTGGAGGAGCGCCTGCTCGCAAGGAAGCTCAGGATGCCCTATCTGCCGGAATGGCTTGCCCGCACCATCGAGTATGAGGTGCTGCCGGCCATGGAGATCCGGATCAACCGTTTTCTTTCGGAGGCTTTTTTATTACGAGGGGACAGATCGTTGGCAGGACAGCGGCTGGGAAGGATCATTGCGCTCGCGCATCCGGACGACGAACATGCCGCCTGGGCGAGATTGAAACTGCTTGAAATTGAGGGACAGGGCGGGCCGGCCTGAAAAGATCCGCTCGTCTCCCGGCATTCGCGGCGGCCCCGAAAGACCTGCCTGGGCCGGGCACCGTTCTTACCCCATCTCGATGATCTTGTTCTGAAACTCTTCGAGGAGCATCGTCGTGTACTTTTTGTTGAAATTGAAGAATACCGAGAAGATGCCAATCCCCTCGTGGAAGGCGACGGTAGCGAGGGCCAGGTTCGCGGCCTGCGGCGAACTCCCGTTTTTGCTTATGGCCGACTCCACCGCACCGATGAGGGCGCGATAGATTTTTCTGAGCTTCGCGTTCACCTTCCGGTTGTAGAGGGCGACCGCCCATATCTCGAAAAAGACCTTCTGGAGTTTTTTGTCGGTCGTGATGTGTTCGTTGTAAAAGGAAAACACCGACCGTACCGTCTCTTCGGGCGAGGGGTTTCGCTCTGCGAGCAGGCGCGTGTGTTCGGCGAACAGGCCGTTGTATTTCTCGAAGAGGTGATCGATAAAATTGAGCAGAATGTCTTCCTTGCTCTTAAAATAATAATGCAGCATCGCGTAATTGATGCCCGCCTCCGCGCCGATCTCCTTGATCGATGTCTCGCCGTACGGCTTTTTTAAAAGGCAGCGGTACAGCGCCTCCCGTATCTCCCTGCGGCGCTGCTCCTTAATGGGTTTTCTTCCCACGGTATTCTCCTTCGGGTCGGTCTGCGTTATAGGTGCTGAATGAAGCGTTCATCGTCCGCGGAGAAAGGGCGGTCAATTAAAAAAAAGACCGCGCCGGCGTGGCGCGGTCGTGCACGCCGGTTACGATAGAAGCTCCCTGACCATCTCTCCGATGACGGCGACGTAGCGGTCCACCTCCTTCTCGGTCGTCTGAGGCCCGACCAGGGCCATCTCGTGGACCGGTGTGAGGAGGATGCCGCGGTTTGCGCAGTAGACGTGGATGAGTTCCTCGAGCGGACCGGTAAGGCCTTCCATGATCGGGTCCACAGGGTTGTACGGCACCTCCGAAAACAGCGCCTCGGAACCATTTTTGGGCGGAGCGGGAATGAAGCGGAACTCCACGCGGCAGCCGATGCGCGCGACGTACCAGTCGAGACCGTTATTTTTTATGATTTTCGCGAGTCCTTTTTCCATTCGCTTCCCGAGGCGGATCATCCGCGCGAAGTTCTTGTCGTTGATCGCGTGTTCGAGCGCGGCCCGAATGCCCGCGACCGCCGGAGCGTTGCCCGAGAGCGTGCCTCCGAACCCGAAGAACACGTGCCATGGTTTGCGCTTCCCCATCCAGTCGGAAATCGCCTCGGTGAAGCCGAGGATCGCGGCCGGGTAGCCGCCGGCGATGAACTTGCCCGCCACGAAAATGTCGGGATCGAGATTCATCTCCCCGGTCACGCCGCGCGGCCCCGCGCACATGGAGTGGGTCTCGTCGATGAGCAGGAGCGTGCCGTATTTGCGCGTGAGCTCACGCAGCGCCTCGTGATAACCGGGCTCGGGATTGATGATGCCGACGTTCGTCATCACCGGTTCCGTTATGACGCAGGCGATGTCGCGCGGGGCGAGCGCTTTCTCGAGCGCCTCGACATCGTTGAAATCGATGATCCTCGTCATCTCCGTCGGGTCTTTCACCAGCGGGCCCATGAGCCCCGGGTTATTGATGATCTCGCCGAAGAAGTTGACGCAGAGCGTTTCATCCACCGAGCCGTGGTAGGTACCGTTCATGGAAAGGATGAGGTGGCGCCCGGTATATTCGCGCGCGACCTTGAGCGCCATCCTGTTGGCGTCGGTGGCGGTCATGAGGATCTGCCAGTAGGGCAGCTTGAACCGGCGCGCGAGCTCCTCTCCCACCCAGATGCAATCCTCGGTCGGAAGCATGGTGGTGGTGCCCCTGTTTTTAAGCTGGTCTACGATGGCACCGACGATCTTTGGATTGGCATGGCCGCACAGCCCTCCGGTGTCGCCGAGACAGAGGTCGAGATAGCGGTGACCGTCCACATCCGTGATGTGGACGCCTTTGGCCTTTTCGACGAATACCGGAAAGCCCCCGACCCATATACGCATCCACGACATGGGCACGCCGCCCACAAGGTTTTTGCGCGCCTTCTCGAAAAGTGCCCTGGACCTGGGCCGCTCGGCGGCGTAGCGTTCGACTTCGCGTTGTACGAGTTCACGTATCCTTTCAAGGCTGATTTCCGACATGGTCTTTCTCTCCTCCTGTGGATTTTTGTTGGACTTGCCGCATATCGTGCGGATACCCGCTTACTCCTCGGTTATGCAACAACTCTATTTATCAGACTTGTTGCATAACTGCCTATAATTACCGAATACGAAGTCCGTCATTCCCGCGAAAGCCGGAATCCATGTGAAAAATATGGATTTTGGCTCTTCGCTGCGCTTCGTCCGGAATGATGGATGAGTTTTACAACAAGTCTTTATACCCGAGCCCGCAGGGGCCCGGGTGGGCCATTTTGAGCCTCTGGGCGGGAGAACGATGCGCGGTATCGATGGCTTCGGCCGAGAGTCGATTAAAACAGTTATATATTTATTTGTCAATCAATAAATATAAATACCAGCATGAAAAAGGCGGGCCGTCGGCCCGCCTTTTCGTCGGTCCTGCGTGTACCGGCCTATCCGGCCAGGTCGGCGATGCCGAGCTCCCTGAGTTTTTCCTTCGTCGGTCCTCCGCTGTTGACGTCCCAGCCCGCGAGCTCGCAGAAGCCGCTGGTGAGCTTCTCCATGTCGAGCGTCACTCCCTTCAGCGGTCCCTTTTTCAGCGGCTGTACGCCGGCGGGCCGCTCATGGAGCTTCGTGTCCTCAGGCGTAAGCCCTTCGCGCAGGTTGAACGCCTTGCGCAGGTTGAAGATCCTCTCTCCGGCCTTGAGGTATTCGTCGGCCGAGAGGTTCCATCCCGTAACGGCGTTCAGGTATTCGATAACGGGCAGCGGTCCGGTGAGCACGCCGAACTGGCAGAGGCCCGCGCCGTTGAAGAGGTTGGTGAAATAGGCCGTTCCGAGGCACAGGGCGAGGTTCTTCATCTGTTTGCCCTTTGCGCGGCCGATCATCTTTTTAACCGACGGGAACCGGCTCTTCGTTTTATAGAGCGGCCCGTAGAGGTACGAGGACACCGTATGGCGGCCCGGTGTGGGTTCCATCTGGTAGATGATGCCGAAGCCGGGGTCGAGCCGCGAATCGTGCATCGGGAGCTCCTGACCGCCGGCATGGACCGCGTACTTTTCGGAGCCTTTGCCGATTTTCTTCGCCGCTATAGCCACGCCGTCGGCGAGGATGGCGCCGATCTTCTCGCGATTGATGATCATCTCGGTAAGCTTGAGAATTTCCTCCGATTTTCCCCAGCCGAGCTTCAGCCCGCCGGTCTGTTTTTCGTCGATGATTCCCTTCTCGAAACACTCGATCGCAAACGCCACCGCGCCGCCCGTGGAGATGGTGTCGATGCCCTCGCGGTTGCAGAGCTCGTTGATCTCGATTATCGCGTCGAGGTCGTTGTGCAGCACCAGCCCGCCGAACGCGCACAGCGACTCGTACTCGGGCTTGTGGCCCTCGGTGCCCGCGTAGCGTCCCTTCTTTATATCGATCACCCCGCCGCACGCAAGCGGGCATGCCTGACAGCCGTACTTTTTCTTCTGGTACGCGGTGACGCTTTCATCCGATATCTTGTAACTGCCGGGGAAATCGACGTACCCCACGCCCGTCCAGTTTTTGATCGGAGAGTCGCCCGTGAGCGCCGAGTAGACGGTCAGGCCGCTCGTACCGTATTTTTTGTAGATCTCGCGGACGGTCGACGGCTGGCTGGGCACCGCAATGCCGGTGCGCGCGATCACCTGGCTGACGTAGTTGATGATGGCCACCGTCACGGTGTCCATCGGGTTGACGAACTTGAACGATTTAAGGAACTTTTTGCTGATCGCCTTCATCTTATCCGGCTCGGTAACCGGAACCTTTGCCGAGCCCTTTATGACAAGGGCCTTCAGGTTCTTGCTTCCCATCACCGCGCCAAGGCCGGAGCGCGCCGCTATGCGGCCGGCGTCGGTTACCACGCCAGAAATCAGTGAAAGCTTCTCGCCGGCCTTGCCGATGCAGGCAACCTGCGCCCTCTTTTCCTTGATCTCGGCGCGGATGAGCTCCTCGGTTTCGGTGGTGTCCTTTCCCCAGATTTTTTTCGCGTCTTTTATCTCGATCCCAGCGTCGCTGATATAGACGTACACCGGTTTCTTCGCCTTGCCCGTAAAGAATACCGCGTCGTACCCGGCCCGCTTGATCTCTATGGAGAAAAATCCACCGGAATTCGCGTCGCCCCATCCACCGGTAAGCGGGGACTTGCCCACAACCACGAAACGTCCGGAAAAATAGGCTCCTGTTCCCGTAAGTATTCCCGAACAAAATCCGATGTATGCATCCGGCGACAGCGCGTTTATCTTTGCCTTCTGCCGCTCGGTGATTACGGCGGCTCCCATGCCGTAACCGGTGAGGTATTTTTTATAGAACTCTTCGCCGGGGCTCACCACCTCGCTTTTCCCGGTCGAGAGATTGATGATAACGTACTTCCCCATGTAACCGCTCATTACACGTACCTCCATTGATTGTACCGACTCGCATGCCGTGGATGATATAATGAACGCCGTTCATAAAATAGCAACTCTATTACAAGTGTTGTAATATTTTTTTAAACCGGTCTGAAGTAAGGCGTCCGGCATGATTGATGTTCACCTGAATTCATCGCATGGATTTGCAATTCGACAAAAAATGGCTTGCAATAAAAGCGGCGCTGGTGTCACTATTGCAGAACTGAGTGGTTGCTCACTCAATTTATTGAAAGGAGGGAGCTATGCCGTTAACCCAGGAAGACATTAAACGGCTTCAGGAGAAGGCGAAGGAGATTCGTAAAACCATCGTCGATATCACCTTTACCGCCGGCGGAGGTCATATCGGCGGATCGCTTTCGCAGACCGACATACTGGTTACACTGTACTACAAATACCTCAATATCGATCCCAAAAAACCACAATGGGAAGACCGCGACCGGGTGATCCTTTCAAAGGGCCATGGGGGCCTGGGATGGGCCGCCATCCTCGGCGAAAAAGGGTATTTCGACAGGGCGTTGCTTAAGAATTTCAACAAGACCGGCTCTCCCTTCGGGATGCATCTCGACATGCTGAAAGTGCCGGGCTGCGACGCGTCCACGGGCTCGCTGGGACACGGTCTCGGTATCGCCGTAGGGCTCGCCCTGGGGGCGAAGATGTCCGGAAAGAAGTACCGCACCTACTGCGTGATGGGCGACGGCGAGCTCTGCGAGGGATCGGTCTGGGAGGCCGCCATCATCGGCGCCTTCCATAAGCTCGACAACCTCACCGCCTTCGTGGACCGCAACAAGCTCATGATCGACGGGCCCACCGAGGAGATCACCCAGCTCGAAAACCTCAACGACAAGTTCGCGTCATTCGGCTGGGAGGTTCTGCGCATCGACGGGCACGATTTCAACGCGATCGGCGGTGCCGTCGAGAAGGCGCAGACGATCAAGGCGAAGCCTACGATCATAATCTGCGACACCGTCAAGGGCAAGTGCGTCGATTACATGGAAAACGACTACAAGTGGCACTACGGCGGGCTCGATTCGGACATGCGTGACAGGGCGCTCGCGTGCATCGACAAATACTACGCGCAGGCATAGGAGGGAGACAATGGCTGAAGGCATGACATGGTCCATTGAAGAGGCCGACAAGCTCACCCAGGCCGAGGTGTACGGCCAGGTGCTCACGCAGCTCGGCGAGAAGGACCCGAAGATAATCGCGATGACCGCCGATCTCGCGAAATCCACCAAAATCGGCACGTTTGGACAAAAATTTCCCGACCGCTTCATCAACATGGGAATAGCCGAAAACTCGCTCTTCGGCGTGGCCGCGGGGCTTGCGCTCGCCGGGTACAAACCGGTGGTGTCCACCTTCGCGGTGTTCGCGGCGCTCCGCAGTGCCGAGTTCGTGCGTACGGACATCTGTTATCAAAATCTCAATGTAAAGATAATCGCCACACACGCCGGCATCTCGTTCGGACAGGCGGGCTCGACCCATCACTGCACCGAGGACATTGCGGTCATGCGCTCGTTCGCCAACATGACCGTCATCGTACCGGCCGACGGTATCGAGACCGGCAACGCCGTCACCGCGGCGATGGACCTGCCCGGGCCCGTCTACATCCGCATCGGGCGGGGCTTCGAGCCGCCGGTTAACACGACCGCCGATTACGGCTTCCAGATAGGGAAGGCCGTTACGATGCGCGAGGGCAAGGACATCACGCTCATCTGCTGCGGGGTGACGGTGCTCCAGGCGGTGCGCGCGGCGAAGATCCTCGAAACCCAGGGGCTCTCGGTTCGCATCCTCAATATGCATACCGTCAAGCCCATCGACAGGGAGGCCATCCTCAAGGCCGTTATGGAGACGCGGCGAATCGTGACGATCGAGGAGCACAACGTGCTGTGCGGCCTCGGCAGCGCGGTTGCGGAGGTCATCGTTGAGAGCGGCAAGGCCTGCGCCTTCACGAAGCTCGGCATTCCCGACCAGTACGTCATCGTGGGATACCCCGAAGATCTCTACAACCACTACAAGATCGACGCCGACGGCATCGTGGAAGCGGTGAGCGCACTCATGGGCCGCGAGATCGAGGCGGACGAAAACTGGGACGACGAGACATGATGAGGGAGGCGGAACATGGCAGATAAGGTCGAATTAACGGTACGCATCATCCTCCGCTCGATCCTTCCGCTCTTCAAGACGCTGTATAACGAGGGTGGGGGCTTCTATAAAAAGCTCCTCTCCGGGGTCGACGGCACCATTCAGTTCTCGATAAAGGGGACCGATACCGGTGCCCATCTTCAGTTCAAAGACGGGGTGCTCGACCTGGTGCAGGGGGTCATTCCGAACCCCGGCGTGCACATAGCGTTCAAAAAGCCCGAGGACATGATCGCGCTCTTTACCGGCGGCAAAGGCGGGCTTCCCTCGCTTTCGGGGGCATGGCGTCTTGGCCTGCTCCTCAAGCTCGCGCCGCTGTTTATCGGGCTCACGCTCCTCATGCCCGACAACAGGCCGAAGGATCCGAAAAAGCGCGAGCTGAAGATCAAGCTTACCATGTACATGGTGACCAACGCGCTCTCCCAGCTCAACAAGGGTGGCGACGCGGACATGATTACCTGGACGGCGAAGCAGCCCGACCGCATCTACCAGCTCTCGGTGCAGCCTGAGGGCCCCGCGGCCTATCTGCGCGTGAAGGCCGGGAAGTCCAAGTCGGGCCACGGTCTCTACACCCGCAAGGCGCCATTCATTCATATGATGTTTAACGGCATCGACGGCGCCTTCAAGGTGATGGGCGAGGGAAAGGAGACGGTGAAGGCCATGGGCGACGGCGACGTGAGGGTGGAAGGCTCTCCCGAGTACGCGGGCGTCCTCGGCAGTTTCATGGTGAGGGTGCAGGACCTGCTCACCCCGCCGGCGAAGTAGCGGTGTTACCGCTTTAACGCCACTCACTTCATTGAGTGAAAATACTCAATGGAGTGTCGCATAACCGCGAGTTACGCCGGTTTCCCCCCGCCTGCGGCGGGGGGAAACCGATCTCCATACGATATGAAACACGCCCGATGTAGTGCGTAAGCCGTGTTCACGCTTTTCCCGTGTACAACCTCGGCGTACCGGTTTCCTCTTTCCATGTGGCGC
>JADFDB010000055.1 GCA_018263175.1 Spirochaetota bacterium | reverse complement strand
AACCCTCGCCGTGTTTATCGTTGCGGCATTCATGGTGGTGCCGTCGTGCGGCTCGCTCGGGGAGCGGAACAAAAAAATGAGCGAGTCGGCGGGCAGAGCCAATGCCCCGGCCGCGGAGTACGACGCCGAAGAAGGCGCGAGCGGCATGCTCGGCGAAGACGAAAAGGCCGAGCGTTTCGCTTCATCGCCCAAAAGGAGCGATAAGGCGAAAACGGCCTCGCGCGCGCGGATGGTCGTCTACTCGGCCGATTTCTCGATCGAGGTCGAGAGCATAAAGCAATCGCTCGACAAAATCGGCTCGCTGGTAAAGAATCTCGAGGGCTTTATAGAATCGGTGAGCACCGCGGACTCCTACGGCGGCGCGAGGGTTGTTATCAGGGTGCCGGTCAAACGCTTTGATGAGGCGCTCGCCGGGGCCGAAAAACTGGGGGTCGTCCTGGATCGCAGCGTGACCGCGTCCGATGTCACGATGGAGTTCAACGATATAGCGCTCAGGATCGATACGGCGAAGCGCGTGCGCGAGCGGATGTACGAGCTCCTGAAGCGCGTTACCAAGGTAGAGGACCGCGTGAAAATCCTGCGCGAGATCGAACGGCTCACCGGGCAGATCGACGTGATGACGACACGCATAAATTATCTGGCGGGCCGCGCGCGCTTTTCGACGATTACGCTGAACCTGAAGGCCAGGGTAAAAGACACCGTACGCTCGTTCATTCCCTCTCCATTCCCATGGATCGCCGGGCTTTCTCCGGACAAAAGAAGCATATTCGATGACGGTAAAAAAACCGTCTTCGACGCGCCCGCCGGTTTCTTCGCGCTGAAGAAGAACTTCTACGAGGGCGATTCGCCGTTCCTCGCAAGCGCGCCCGATGGCACCACGGGGATGCGTCTGGGGCTTGCCGAAAACTATCCTCCCGCGGACATCGCCTTCTGGGCTGAAGCCTTCGAGATCGACGCGCGCAACCGCATGTACAAGCTCGAAAAAACCGACGAGATTTCGGGTCAGCACGGCCTTTCGTTCAAACGCTATCTCTTCGCGCTCGGCGGCGGCAAGAGGTATCTTGTCGCTTTCGCCGTCGGCGGCGGACATATCTATGTGGTGGAGGCGGTGTCCGAATCGGTAGCCGAATACACGAAGCACGCGGCGGCGGTGGACGAGTTCATTAAATCGGTAAGGAGCGCGCGATGAAACGCATGATCGCACTTATCGCGCTGTGCATTTTCTACGCGCTTCCCGTACTGGCGGGAGAGGACGCGT
The DNA here is from genome assembly GCA_018263175.1 of Spirochaetota bacterium. Taxonomy (GTDB): domain Bacteria; phylum Spirochaetota; class UBA4802; order UBA4802; family UBA5368; genus MVZN01. Next base: position 13,312 of record JADFDB010000055.1, on the reverse strand, counting down.
TTACCCAGGAATATTTTTACGATATGTACGCCGCGGAGAGAGAGAAGGCCGTCGCGCGGCTGCGCTCGTTCGCCGCGGAGAACGGCGGCTATGTAAAGTTTTATTCCAACACGAAGGTGGTGCTGCGCATGCCGGTGGCGGGTGTACAGCGCATACGTGATGTCATTCTCGACACCGGATATATCGGCGATGAAAGGATCCAGCGCACCGATGTGGGCGAGACGCTCCTTGACCTGCGCACCAGGTTGAAGACGAAAGAGACACTCCTCGCGAGCCTGTATAAAATTTTCGACGACGCGCAGGTTCAGCAGACGCTCGAGGTGGAAAAAGAGCTCGGAAAGGTCGTGATGGAAATCGAAAACATCAAGGGCAGGATCGCGTACCTTGAGGACAGGATCTCGCTCGCCGAGCTGACCATCTCGATCAATATACGGCCTGGCGCGAAAAAAGCCGCCGTGCTCATGCGTTCCCGGTGGGAATGGATAAATTCCCTCGGGATCGAAGGGCTCATGTTCTCCGGGGGGTGGCAATGAAAACGCCAGTGGCGGCCCTTTCGGCGATTGTGCTTCTTTCATTCTGTTTCCTCCCCGGATGTAAAACGGCCGGCGTCACGTACCGATTGGAGGCGCCTGCGGGTTTCGCGGTATACGTGAAAGACGCCGAATCGTTCAGAGCCATAAGCGCTGACGGCGTACGGCTGAAGGTGCGCCGCGTGGAAAACAATCCTCCCGGAGATGCGGCCATGTGGGGGCAGGCGGTCGAGGCGCATCTGAAAAACAGGGGGTACCACCGGGTCTCGGAACAAAAGGTAACCACCAGAAACGGATGGTCCGGTTCATTCACCGAATACGCATACTGGTATAACGCCGAGGAGTACCGGTATGCCGTCACGATCTTTGTCGCCGCGGAACATGTCTACCTGATCGAAGCCGGCGGTGCGGCCGAACGATACGCCGGCAGGCGAGAGGGGATTATCGGCTCACTCGGACAGTTCAGCGTAGAGTGACGCCCGCATTCAGGATTGACATGGTATCGCCGCCCGTATATTCCCGCACAAAGGAAACCGGGTTGACATCCGACCGGGAAACACCGGACGCTTGCATGAACGGCCGGCGAGACTCCGGATTTCCCGCTGATCCTTCAGCCTGACTCCCGACCGATTGCCGACAATGGAGTTATTATGAAAGTTCTGGTTACCGGTTCCGCCGGTTTTATAGGGTCGTTCGTAGCGGCCAGGCTGATGGAAGAGGGGCACGAGGTGGTCGGCATCGACAACCTCAACGATTATTATGATGTCGGCTTGAAGAACGGCCGAAACGGACTTTTGCGCGCTCGCTTCCCGTCGTATGTGTTCGAGAGGATGTCGATCGCCGATTACGGTTCCCTCGAGGCCCTGTTTAAGGCGCATGGTTTCGAATACGTCGTGAACCTTGCCGCGCAGGCGGGCGTACGATACAGCCTGACAAATCCCCTCGCCTACGGGGAAAGCAACCTTTCGGGATTTCTGAACGTGCTCGAATGCTGCCGGCGGAACGGGGTCCGCCACCTGGTTTTCGCCTCTTCGAGTTCGGTGTACGGCCTGAATGCCCGCGTCCCCTTTTCGGTGCGCGATAACGTGGACCACCCGGTTTCACTCTACGCCGCGACGAAAAAATCGAACGAGCTTCTGGCGCATTCTTACTCGCACCTGTACGGCATCCCGACCACGGGGCTCCGGTTCTTTACGGTGTACGGGCCGTGGGGGCGCCCTGACATGGCGTATTTTATGTTCACGAGGGCGATACTGGAGGGACGGCCGATTGACGTGTTCAACAACGGCGATATGGAGCGCGATTTCACCTATATCGACGATGTCGTCGAAGGTGTATGCAGAATACTATGGAAGGTGCCGGCGGGGGATCCTCGCTGGAACGCCGAAAATCCCGATCCGGGAACGAGCAGCGCGCCCTACCGTCTCTATAACATAGGCAACAACAATCCGGTCAGGCTGATGCACTTCATCGAGGTGATCGAGAACGCGCTCGGCAAAAAGGCGAAGATCAATTTTCTTCCCATGCAGCCCGGCGACGTTAAAAGGACTTTCGCGGACATCGACGAGCTTGTCCGGGACGCGGGCTATGCCCCGGCGACGACGGTGGAGCGGGGGATCGCCGAGTTCGTGCGCTGGTATCGCGAGTATTATCGTATAGATGTATGACATCATCGAAGTCTTAAAAGTGTCTTGACTATTTATCGTGCTGATTTCAGATAGCATTCCACCGCCGGGGGCGGCGGTGCGGAAGAAAACGAAATCATATTTCATCAAAGGCAAACGCGTAAAGCGTTCAAGGAGGAGATTGTGAAGGTTACCGTTGTTGGATCGGGCTACGTGGGCCTCGTCACCGGCGCCTGCTTTGCAGAAATGGGGAACGACGTCTATTGTGTCGATATCGACGAAAAGAAGATAGAAAATTTAAAGAAGGGGATACTGCCCATATACGAACCCGGCCTCGAGGAGATCGTAAAGAGGAACTTCAGCGGGGGGAGGCTGTATTTCACCACCGACATAAAAGAGGGGCTCGCGGACTCGCTGTTCATGTTCATCGCCGTGGGCACCCCTCCCGACGAAGACGGTTCGGCCGACCTGCAACATGTGCTTGCCGTCGCACGCAACATCGGAAACAAGATGGAGAAGTATGTAATCATAGTAAACAAGTCGACCGTACCCGTTGGTACGGCCGACAGGGTGCGCGAGGCCGTACGCGATGAGCTGACGAAGCGCGGCCGCGGCGAGCTCGAGTTCGACGTGGTGTCGAATCCCGAGTTCCTCAAGGAGGGCGCCGCAATCGAAGACTTCATGCGGCCCGACCGTATCATTGTCGGCACCGATAACGTGCGTACCGGGGAGCTCATAAAGGAGCTCTACGCCCCGTTCGTCCGCAACGGGCATCCGGTCTTCATCATGGGCGTGCGCTCGGCCGAGCTCACGAAGTACGCCGCCAACGCCATGCTCGCAACCCGCATAAGCTTCATGAACGAGCTTTCCAGGCTCTGTGAAATAAGCGGCGCCGATATTGAGAGCATCAGGCAGGGAATAGGGTCCGATACGCGTATCGGAATGCCGTTCCTGTACGCGGGCCTCGGTTACGGCGGGTCGTGCTTCCCCAAGGACGTGAAGGCGCTGATACAGACCTCGAAGGAATTCGGTCTCGAGGCAAGGGTGCTCATGGCGGTTGAGGACATCAACCATGAACAGCGGTTTCGTTTCGCCGAGAAGATCCGCAGTCATTTCGGCGGCGACGTAAAGGGCAAAGTATTCGCGGTCTGGGGCCTTTCGTTCAAGCCCCAGACCGACGATATGCGCGAAGCCCCGGCGATCGACATAATCGGCGAGCTTCGCAAAAGCGGCGCGAAGTTCAGGGCGCACGACCCCGTGGCCATGGACGTGGCAAAGTCGATTATCGGCGAGAAGGGCATCGAGTATATGAACAATTACTACGACGTGCTCGAAGGGGCCGACGCGCTGCTTCTTCTTACGGAATGGAACCAGTTCAGAAGGCCCGACTACGACAGGATGAAGTCGCTCTTAAAGCAGCCGCTGATCTTTGACGGGCGCAATCAGTACGACCCCGCGAAGATGAAGGAACGCGGCTTCATCTATCATTGCATCGGACGGCCGTAAGAGAGTACGACATGCGTGCATGCGTTTACGGATGAGCGGGGCACGCCGATGAGAACGGAAAACAGGGTCCTCGTCGCCGGGGGGGCGGGCTTTATCGGCTCGCACCTCTGCGAGGCGCTTATCGCGGCCGGGCGCGAGGTGTTGTGCGTCGACAACCTCCACACGGGGGCGAAGCGCAACATCGAGCCGCTCCTCGGTCACCGCGCGTTCGAGCTGTACCGCCACGATGTCGTCCATCCGCTCTATCTCGAGGTGGACCGGGTGTATAATCTCGCCTGTCCGGCCTCGCCGGTCCATTACCAGTCGAATCCCGTCAAGACAATTAAAACAAACGTCATCGGCACCATCAACCTCCTGGGGCTTGCCAGGCGCGTAAAGGCACGGATACTGCAGGCGTCCACGAGCGAGGTTTACGGGGACCCCGAATCGCATCCGCAGAGGGAGTCGTACTGGGGCAGGGTCAATCCGATCGGGCGGCGCGCCTGCTATGATGAGGGCAAGCGATGCGCGGAGGCGCTCTTTGTTGAATATCATCGCCAGAATGCCGTCGATATCCGGATAGCCCGAATTTTCAACACCTACGGGCCCCGCATGCATCCGAACGACGGACGCGTGGTGAGCAACTTCATCGTCGGCGCGCTGCGCGGAGGGCCGCTCACCATATACGGAGACGGAACGCAGAGCAGGTCTTTCTGTTACGTGGACGACATGGTGAGGGGCCTCACGGCATTGATGGACTGCGATGAGGGCTTCAGCGGTCCGGTGAACCTCGGGAATCCCGAAGAGATCAGCATCGGCCAATTGGCCGCGCTCATCATCGATCTCGTAGGTTCACGCTCGAGCGTGGAGTATCGGCCCCTTCCCGAGGACGATCCCGCGCGGCGCCGGCCGGACATTTCCCTGGCCGAAAGAACGCTTGGATGGAGTCCCTCGATGACGCTCGAGGAGGGTTTGAAAAAAACGATTGATTATTTCGACAACCTGGTTTTAAACAATAGCTGACACCCTGCCGTACCGTGCAGAGAAAAGAAGAAACAGCCGAAATGAAAAACCCCATTCTGGTACCCGAACTCAGGGAGCTCTTGAGAAAGAAGCGCCTTGCCGTTTTGAAGGAATTCATCGACGAGCACCACGAAAGGGAAATCGCCGAATACCTCGCACTTCTGCGCCCCGACGAGATATTAAAGATACTGAACCTCGCCGGAATCTACAAACGCGCCGAGATCTTCAGCTATCTCGACATGGACGTGCAGGTGGAGCTCGTTTCGGGCGAGTCGAAGAAAAACGTTGCCGAGCTCCTCATGCAGATGTCGCCGGACGACCGGGCCGACCTCTTTCAGCACCTCGAGAAGGGCGTGGCCGATAAGCTGCTCCTTCTCCTCCCGCTTAACGAACGGCTCGATGTGATACGGCTTACCTCCTATCTCGAGAAAACTGCCGGCGCCATCATGACCACCGACTACGCGACACTCCTCGAGACCGACCGGGTTGAGCAGGCGATCAAGAAGCTTCGCCGGGATGCCCCTTCCAAGGAAACCATTTACTACAGTTACGTCACCGACGAGGGCGGCAGACTAATCGGCTTCGTCTCACTTCGGAATCTTATCCTGTCGCGGCCCAGGCAGCGCGTGGAGAGCGTGATGAAGCGCGACATCATCTTCGCCCACGTCGACGACGACCGGGAGAAGGCCGCCGGCCTCATCGCCGAGTACGACCTCATCGCGCTCCCGGTCGTTGACCATAATGAGCGGCTGGTCGGCATAATCACCTACGATGACGCGATTGACATCATACGCGACGAACAGACCGAGGACATGGAACGCCTCATGGCCATCAGCGGCGGTGTCGAGAGCAAACCCTATCTGGATATTCCGGCGTTTACGCACTTCAAAAAACGTGTGGTATGGGTCGTGATCCTCGCCGTTCTCGGACTGGTTTCGGGATTCATAATAGAGGGATTCCGTGACTCTCTCGAACAGCTCATCATCCTGACATTTTATCTGCCACTTCTCACTTCAACCGGTGGAAACACCGGTTCGCAGTCGGCAACGGTCGTCCTGCGTGCGATAGCTCTCAACGAGCTCTTCCCGGAGGATATCGGCAAGGTTGTAGTGAAGGAATTCATCGTGAGCGCCATGCTCTGCGTCTGCCTCGGAATACTCGCGTATGCGAGGGTGCTCCTGCTTTCGAAAGCCGCCGACATTCCTCCCCAGTTCACCCTGAGCGCTATTGCGACCGTCATCTCGATAGCGCTGTCGGTGCAGGTAGTGTGGTCGACCGTTTTCGGCGCGATAATTCCGATCGTCGCCATCAAGCTCAAGCTCGATCCCGCGGTGATATCGAGCCCGACACTCGCCACGCTTGTCGACATGGGGGGGATCACGATCTACTTCACCATAGCACGACTGATACTGGGAATATAAGCCCTCGGTCCGGAATTAGTTCTTGACGAAAAACGGGTAAATTAATTGTATTCAACTGAGTGTCCGAACATTACGCGCACCGGGGAGGCTCGTGTGCTGAGTGCCGGGCCGAATGCGGGGCCGGTGTTGGCCTTCATGAGTATCGGACTCGAAACGCACTGATCGTCAATAACCAATTGGGATATACCTGATAATGAAGCTATCCGAAGTTAAAAAACTGCTTAACGCGGACGTGATCTTCGGCGAGGAAGTGATCGACCAGGTCGAGGTGGAGACCGCGTTCGCGTCGGATCTTTTAAGCGACGTGCTCGCGTATTCGAAAGAAAACGCGCTCTTCCTTACCGGGCTCACCAATCCGCAGGTAATACGGACCGTCGAGGTGCTCGATCTCGTCGGTGTCGTTTTCGTGAGGGGAAAGGTTCCGCAGATGGAAACCGTGGAACTGGCGAAGAGGAAGGGTATTCCGCTGCTGCGCACCAAGTGCATACTGTTCGAAACGTGCGGCAGGCTGTACGGAGCGGGAATTAAAGCGTCACGGATTATGGTAGATTGAACCCCCGATGCATCCGGTCCAATTCTATCATCTTAAAGGAAAAGATTTCTTCAACGCCGGTCGTACATCGACGACCATCAAACGGTTTTTGAGGGAAAAAGAATATCCGCCCCAGGTGATCCAGCGGGTCGCCATCATAGCCTACGAGGCGGAAATAAATATCGTCTGTTACACCGATTACGGTTATTTTTTCCTGTACTTCCTCGATGACCGGGTCCGCATAGTCGTAAAGGATCGGGGCCAGGGGATCGAGGATATCGATCAGGCGATGCAGGAAGGTTTTTCAACCGCCTCGGACGAAATTCGAAAACTCGGCTTCGGGGCGGGGATGGGTCTGGCGAATATTAAAAAGAACGCCGACAAACTGCACATCCAATCGGTGCCGGGTGTCGGCACGGTTCTCAAGATAGATGTACTCGTTAATTCCGAAGGCAGGAGCGACAGTATGGCCACAACCCTCCGGGAAATAATGACCAGGGCGGACCTCGAAAATCTAACCGAAGGCCTCGATATCGACAAGGTGGTTACGGGCGGATACGCGGGAGACCTGTTGAGCGACGTCAACGCGAACTCAAGCGCGGGTAACGTCTGGGTGACGGTTCTCACACATCCGAACGTTACGGCCGTCGCGGGGCTGAAGGACCTGACCGGCGTGATTATCGCGGGCGGCATCCGTCCGGGCGCGGACTTCGTCGAAAAGGCCTACGCGGAAAAAATCCCGATCATGTTCACCGAAATGAGCGCTTTCGATGTTGTGGCGATGCTCTCGACGCTCGGAGTAAGCGGGAATTCCTGAGCGGCCGTCCCTCTTCTCAATCTGCAGAAAATCCGAACATGCGCGCGGCGTTGGCGGTCGTCGCCGCGGCGATGCACTCCTCGCTTTCTCCGAGTATTTCCGACGCCGCTCTCAGATTGTAAAGGATGTTGGCGGGCACGTTCGGGGCGTTTTTCGCCTCGACGGGTGGTATGTCCGGGCTGTCGGTTTCGAGCATCAGGTGGTCCGGGTAGACGGCCTTCAGTACCGCCTCCTTTTTCCGGCTGTTGCGGTAGGTCAGCGCGCCGCCGAACGAGAAGCTGAAACCGTATTTCATGAATTCAACGGCGATCTCGACGCTCCCGGAAAACGAGTGGATTACGCCGCCGCGCGCCGGAAGGCCCGTTTTTTTCAGGTAAAAATGAAGCTCGTCGAAGGCGCCGCGGCAGTGGACGATTACGGGCAGATCGATCTCGCGCGCGATGGAGAGCTGGCGCTCGAAGAGCCGCTTCTGAAGCTCCATGGGTACCGCGAGGGTCTTTTTATCCAGACCGATCTCTCCGATTCCGACCGCGCCCCGCTCGCGCGAATGGGCAAGCTCGCCGATGCGGTCCTCGTCGCCCTCCCTGCCATACCACGGATGAACGCCTAGGGCGAATTCGACCAGAGCGTAACGGCGGGCGATGGATTCCGAAAGCTCCCATTCCTCGGGCACGATGGAGGAGGTGATGAGCTTTACGATTCCGGCCTCTTTCGCCCCTGCGATGATGGAGTCCAGCCTGCCGCTGAACACGTCGCTTTCGAGATGGCAGTGTACGTCGACGAGGCGCATGCTCATTCCCCGATGATCTTGACCATGACGCGCTTGGCGCGCTGTCCGTCGAACTCGCCGTAGAAGATCTGTTCCCACGGGCCGAAGTCGAGCCTGCCTCCGGTGATCGCGACGAGCACCTCGCGTCCCATGATGGTACGCTTGATGTGGGCGTCGCCGTTGTCCTCGCCCGTGCGGTTATGACGGTAGCGGCTTATCGGCTCGTGAGGGGCGAGGCCCTCGAGAAAGTCGTCGAAGTCCTGGATGAGTCCGCTCTCATTGTCGTTGATGAAGACCGAGGCCGTGATATGCATGGCGTTCACCAGGCACAGGCCCTCCCGGACCCCGCTCTTTTTCACCAGTTCCTCGACGGTTCCGGTGATGTTGATATAGTCCCTCTTCTTCTTTGTCGTGAAGACGAGATGCTCGGTGAGTGATTTCATAACGCTCCTCGCTGTTTCCGATCGGTGATCGCCGGTGTAGATGACAGCCCGAAGAAATGATTGCCGAATATCCGGGTCGTGTCAACCGGATAACCGGAGCCGGGTTGGATGCGGGAGTGTTTATAAGTGCTGTAAACATCAAGCGGAAACCGTTATCTATCAAGAATCATGATTGACATACTACAGTAATACTGATATTACTACACCGAGGCGGGCGTCGTTTATATAAAAATAGATGTCGCACGCGGCGATTATAGTACTACAAATATCAGAGATGTTGCTTAACCTGGAACTAATGCCGGTTTTCCCCCGCCGCGGGGGAAAACCGATATTTCCAGGATTCGCGGCAAGTCCATCGATGGTGGTACACACCGGCAGCAATTACACTACAGGGAGCGTGTCATGCAATCACCCAAGTATTACGAGTTTTTAGGCCGGCCTAAAATGATATCGGGGAAAAGGGCCCTTGAGCAGATCCCCCTGGAGCTCGAGGGCTATGGGGCGGGGCGGCCCCTTATACTCGCCCAGAGCAAAGCCGGGTCCGGAGGGCCGGCCGGTACGATTATTAGGGCGCTGTATGATTCGAATCTAGTTATAGGGGCGCTGTATGACGGCGCCATCGCCGGATCGACCTCGGGTATCGTGAGCGAGCTTGCGGGCCTGTATATGGCGCGAAAATGCGATTCGATCATCGCGATAGGCGGAGGGGCGCTCGTGGACGTCGCGAAGTGCGTCAACATCGAGGTGACCGTAAAGAAGCCGCCACTCCAACTGGCCGGTGAAGGACGGATCACGCGCGAACTGAAACCTATGGTGCTGGTCCCGGTTGCGCTGGTTTCGGGTAACGAGGCGGCCAACCGGACGTTTATAGACGGCATGGCCGTTATTTCGGATTTTCTTTCTCCGGATATCGTCGCCATCGACCACCGGATGACTAAGATTGCGGAATCGGATGCGATGCTGTTCGCCGGCATGATCGCACTTGCCCACGCGGTGGAGGCTTCCATTTCCGCAACGGCCAACCCGATGATCGATGCGTACGCGTACGCGTCGATTCGCCTGCTGTGCGGGCACCTGCCGGCGGCGGTGAAAAAACCATCGAACAAAAAAAGCTCGGTCGCCGTTGCCAACGCCGCATCGTTCGCGGCGACGGCCTTCTCCAACGCGCCTGCGGGAATGACGCATTATCTCGCCGAGGCGCTTGCCGACGGCACGGGAATCAACCCCGGAATTTCCATGGGATTGCTGGTCCGTTCACTGTTAAAGGCGCGCATGGCCGATAAAAAAGGCGTTCGCGAGGAACTGTGTCTTGCCCTTGCCGGGCCCGAACTGTTTTCGTCCAGACAGGAATCCGCCCGTACTCAGGCGGCCGTGGACGCACTGGAGGGTATATTCAACGAACTCGGCGGTTTGATGCCGGGAAGCCTCAAGGAACTCGGAGTCGCGCAGGACAGGCTGAAGGAAACGGTCCGCGCGGCGGTCAAGGCGAGCCCGTCGAAACTCCCGGAAAAGGAGTGTATGGATATTCTCAGCCGTGCGTGGGAAGGCAAGTGAACCGTGTGTTAAATCCAATATAAGCGGAGCAAATCATGAATTATGACAGTTATCCCGAGATAAAACCGGGAAGGAAAACGATCAAGCGAATCTATATCGCGGTCATGCTCTTCATCGTCGGCAGGGCCATACAGGCGGCAGGCAGGATGGACAAGACGGTCAGGAAGGAATTCCAGAACCTGAAAGATGATTTCGTGTTTGCGCTTGGCGTGCATCCGCACGGGCCCTGGATGGTGGTGGGACGCGACACGAAGGGACGGGCCCGATACCTCGGATGGAACCCCGAGGGCAAAAAAATTCCTCTTAAAATGAGCATAAAGAACGTTGAATCGGCGATCCTCGTCTTTACGTTCCAGGAATCGACGTCGGTCGCGTTCGCGCGAAACCGCTTCGTGGTGGACGGGGACCTCATCGATGCGCTCGCCGTGGTCCGGGTGCTGGACCTCGTGGAGGTCTATCTGCTTCCAAAGCTCATCGCCGCGCTCGCGGTAAAGCGCTATCCGAAATGGTCGGAGCTCTCGCCGGTGCGCAAGCACATCGGAAGGGTAGCGATCTATACGCGCGCGCTCCTGGGTTTCTGAGCGTGCCGGAGATACGGAAAAAATGAACGAAAAGGAGTCCGCCATGTTTCTTCCAGATTATTACGAATTCTGTGCAAGGGTCAAAACGGTCGCCGGACACAGGGCGCTCGATAAAATACCGTCAATGCTGTCGTCTCTCGGAGTGACGAGGCCGATGATTATCACCGACAGGGGCGTCTTGGGGGCGGGGCTCATCAAGCTGGTGAGCGGTGCGATAAAAGGATCGAAACTCAAAGTGGGCGCGGTTTACGACGAGGTTCCGCCCGATTCCGAATACAAGATCGTCAATACGGCCGCGAAGCTGTACCGCGCGAAGAAATGCGATTCGATCATCGCGGTGGGCGGCGGATCGGTGCTCGATACCGCCAAGGGGGTGAACATCCTGGTTTCGCTCGGCGGGGCAAATATCCTCGAGTACGAGGGCGCCGGAGCGGTCAAGCGAAAGCTCAGGCCGATGATCGCGATACCGACGACCTCGGGTACCGGGTCCGAGGTGACGGTTGTCGCCGTTATCGCCGACCATCAGAAAAAGGTTAAGATCCCGTTTACCTCGTACTTCCTTCTGCCCGATATCGCGCTTCTCGACTCGCGCATGACGAAGACCCTGCCGCCCTTTCTTACGGCACCGACGGGCATGGACGCGATCACACACGCGTGCGAGGCCTATTACTGCCTTGCAAAAAATCCGCTGAGCGACGCGACGGCGCTTACCGCCATACGGCTTATAAGCGCCAACATCCTGAATGTCGTAAAGAAACCCGGCGACCTGCAGGGCAGGCTCGACCTTGCCAACGGCGCAATCCTTGCCGGGATGGCGTTTTCGAATTCGATGGTGGGCATGGTGCACAATCTCGGCCACGCGACCGGCGGCGCCTGCGGGGTGCCCCACGGCGTGTGCATGAGCCTTTTCCTGCCCTACGGCCTGGAATACAACATGCACAAGCGCGCCAAGGAGATCGGCGAGCTGCTTTTTCCGCTCGCGGGACCGGAGGTGTACGCGGCGACGCCGCTCAAACAGCGCCCGGAAAAAACCATAGAATACATACGAAAACTCAACCAGAACCTTCACGACGCGACGGGTGGCCGGCATGCGCGCTTTCTCAAAGAGATCGTCGACCGCGAAGGAAGGCAGATGGTGCCGAAGGAGAAGCTGCCGGACATAGCGCGCACCGCCCAGGGCGACGGCGCGAAGATCTACAATCCGGAAGAGATCAATTACGATGACGCGATGATGGTCCTCGAGCACGCGTACGAGGGGAAACCCCTGGATCGCAGAAAAGTCCGGAAGGGGTAGCGAAAGGCCCGGATACATCTATTCATACCCGCAGGAGGCGATGCCTCCTGCGCTTTTATTTCAGGGCGATCTGAACCCGCAGATGGTATTGTTTAAAGACTCGCGGCCGTGCAGGCGGGTTCGACGCGCGTGTTTTTCTTGACAATGGCCCCGATGATGCATTAATGGGCACTCGCGTCCGGAATGTTTGGCGGATGCGGCGGTGCATGCGCCCGTAGCTCAGCTGGATAGAGCGTCGGACTTCGAATCCGCAGGCCGCAGGTTCGACTCCTGCCGGGCGCGCATGGAATCCCTGGAAAGTCCAGGGCGTACAGCCTCCTTTCGGATGCCTCCTCCCTCGTCGTAGTACTTGGTTGACACTGACACTGATACTGCGACGGCACGTCTCAACAAGGCGATGCTCTGGACCCAGGACGCCGATTTTGACGGCATGAAAGATGTCAGGTACATCAAGGCACGGAAATAAAAAAATTTATATACCTTGCTGATACACGCAACCGCTGGTAACGATAAACAGGTAATTATGGAACAGACGACTTCTTTTATCTCGATGAAAAAGCGGGAGAGGAAGGCCCGGCAGGATGCCATTATCAGTGCCGCCGAACGGGTTTTTTCCCGTAAGCCCTTTGTAGAGGTCAGCATACGTGACATCGCGAAGGAGGCCGGAATTTCCCACGCGACCATCTATCGCTATTTTCCCGATCAGCAGACTCTCTTCGTAGAGGCGTTTCTGAATGGAGCCGACAAGATAATTCAATTTCTCGGCGCGCTGATCAACGAAAGCAAAACAGTAAGCATAGAAAAGATAACGGAAAAGTTTATCAATAACCTGATCGAGAACGACAGATATTTCAGGATGATGACCCATTTCATGCTGGACGGCTCGCTAAGCGAGGAACTCATACAACGGCTCAACACCGAAGAAAGATTGCTGTTCGACCAGTTGGACAGGCTGTTCATCAAGATGAACGCGAAGGGCAATATCCGGATGCTCTCACATGCCTACTTCGCGGCGATGAATGGCGTATTGATTACTTTCAGGAATTATCCGGGGAGGAGCAGGGAAGAGGTCGCAGGTCACATGAAAAAACTCGGGAAAATAATCGCTCTAAAGTTCAAGGGCCGGTAGCATTCAACCCCGACGGGGGCCCTTGAAACGGAACAGGCGTGTTTATTGTCGTTCAATGGTAAAGCCGGAAGGGAGCCGGGCACCCGTACTCCCTTCCGGACGGACGATA
>JADFDB010000054.1 GCA_018263175.1 Spirochaetota bacterium | reverse complement strand
GCAGCGACGCGGCGATCTTGAGTGGTAATGGATTGGGCATACAACCCGATGTAAAGAGTGATCGCCACACCCCGATAGTGCCGGGGCTCGCGATGACAGGGCATTCAAACGCAGGCGAGGAAAATCCGTAATACTTGGAATTTGCAGCAGGTACTTATTTTGTTGCATAACCGGGAAGAGAACAGTTTTCCCCCGCCGCAGGCGGGGGAAAACCCGAATTCCCGGTATTCCGGACAGTACCATTATTTTGTTGCGGTATTCAAGGCATCGGCATATACTGATCTTCCAAGGAGCGGCGCAGTGCTGGTAAAAATCTCGACTAAACCATTCGGCGAGACTGAGGTGGAAGAAAAGCAGATCATCGACTTCGATGATGGCGTCCTCGGTTTCGATTACATTAAAAAATTCGCCATTCTCGATTCGAAGGACAATTCGCCCTTCAAATGGCTGCAGGCGCTCGGGCATGCCGAGCTCGCCTTTATCATCATACGCCCCGGCGATTTTATGCCCGACTACCGGCTTGTCGTGTCCCAGTCCGACCTGGAGGGCGTGGGCGCCGAAAATTCCGACAGCGTGCTCGTCTTCGCCATCGTCACGATACCGGCCGATCCCTCGGCGATGACGGCCAATCTGCAGGGGCCGATCATCATCAATCCCAAAATCAGAAAGGGGAGGCAGGCCATAAGCCTCTCCGAAGGCCACAGGGTCCGCCACGGGATACTCGACGAAATGAAGAAGACCGCGGCACGGAAGGAATAGTCATGCTGGTACTGGCGAGAAGGCTCAACGAGAGCATCATCATCGGAGACGACATCGAGGTCGTGATCATCGACATCAAGGGCGACCAGGTGAAGCTCGGCATCCGCGCGCCCAAGCGTATCAGCGTGCACCGCAAGGAGATCTACGACGAGATCCAGCAGGAGAACATCGTCGCCATGAACTCGAACCTGCCGCCGGAGACGCTCCAAAACCTTGCCGATTTCCTCTCCGGGGGGCCGAAGAAGGGGGCCGGCACCGGGGATGATGACGATCCGGCCAAAAAGGGCAAAAGCTGAAGCTTTCCATGCCGGCGGTTTTCTCGATCGATTACTTCATCCCGCTTCTCTTCGCGTTCGCTGTCGTTCTGCTGCTCCGGGAGTTTTTTTCGTTCCGGCGCCTGCTTCCCGCCAAGTACCTGCTGACGCCGCTGGTCACCTTCTGTGTCATCCTCTTCGCGCTCCTGGCCATGCACTCGACGGGCATGACGCGTTATTCGACCTTCATCCTCGTGGGGCTCGTTCTCTCGCTCGTCGCCGATACGCTCCTTATGATCGAGGAGATCAGCCTCTTCAGGCACGGACTGGTCTTCTTCCTCGCCGCGCACTGCTTCTATCTCGGGGCCTTCACCATCGGTTATTCCTTCAGGCCGTGGCATGCGGCCGCCGCGCTCGTGCTGTGCCCGGGGGTCCTGCTTTTTTACCGTAAGATCTTCCGCACGACCGGCACGCACCATGTTTCGGTGCTGGTGTATATGTTCGTGCTGGCGGCAATGCTCTTCTTCGCGGCCTCGCACGTCGGCGATTTTGGGAGCACGCGCCCGGTGCTTTTGCCGGCCGGGGCGGCCCTGTTTGTGGTCTCCGACGTGGTGCTCGCGGTCAACACCTTCATAAAGAAGATCCCGCACAGCACGGTACTCACCTGGTCGCTGTACGCCCCGGCACAGCTTTTCTTCGCGCTGTCGTGTTTTTATTGATACGCCTCCCCCGCTATTAATCTTGACTCTTCCCGGCCGCCGCGTATATCGTTGCGATCATCCTGCCGGGAGGGTTGGCCCATGGAAACGCGTTCGCGACGAAGGAAGCTGTCTCTTTTCATACTCTGCGCATTCTTAACCGTGCCATTCACCCGCGCGGCGGCCTATACCGACGCCGATCTGCGGCTCGCGGTCGCCGAAAACGAGAAGGAGGGGCGTCTCGCCGAATTCAGGGACAACGAGACGACGCTCAAGCTGAAGCTCGAGGTGCTCGATCTCATCAACGAGAACCGCGCCCGCCACGGAATGTCGGCGCTGAAGCTCGACATCCTCGCCTCGAGGGTGGCGAGCAAGACCGCGTCCGAGGCCTCGAAGGGCGATTACTACGGGCACTGGAACCTGCGCGGTGAAAAGCCGTATCACCGCTACGCCTTCGCGGGCGGCATGGACCACGTGATGGAAAACGCGTCCATGATCCAGGGCGGCGGCCCGATGACGAAGGACTACCGGCAGGTGCTCTCGTTCATAAAGCGGACGCATATGATGATGTACAACGAGACCCCGCCGAACGACGGGCACCGGAGGAACATCCTCCTGCCCTCCCATACGCACGTGGGGCTCGGATTTTCGATGATCGAAAACCGATTCCGCTATTATGAGCTCTTTATCGACCGCTACCTCGACTTCGACGCCGTGCCGGCCGCGGTGAAGGCCGGTGAAAAGGCGACGGTATCGGGCACCGTGACGGTGCCGGGATACGGCGTCTTCTTCGCGACGGTGTACTACGAGCCCTTTCCCGAGCCGATGACGCCCTCCCAGATTCGCGGCATGGGCGGCTACCCCGACTTTACGAACGCCAGGGCCGCGAACCTGCCCTACTGGCAGATCGACTACGACGACGCGAGCCGAAAATTTTCCTTCAATTTTCCGACGGCGCGCCCCGGCCTGTACTACGTGCATATCTACATCAAAAAGGGCCATACGGGCAAGGAGCCTCCCTCCTCGGTCTCGACGGCCGGGCTTTCCCCGGTGTCCGGGATCGTCATAAGGGCCGACTGACGATTGACTGAAATAATATTGTCGGCAGGCCACCGGGTGTATATATTGGACTTGTTGTAAATCCGGGGGGCATCGGATTTCACTCCGCCCGCGGCGGAGGGAGGCCGGTTTTATTTGCCGGTTATGCAACAGCCTTATTGTATCAGCTAATCCGGAAAGGAGAAATTCCATGTGGGATTACACCGATAAAGTCAAGGATCTGTATAAACATCCCCAGAATGTCGGCACGATCGAGAATGCCGACGCCGTCGGCGAGGTCGGAAGCATCGTCTGCGGCGACGCGCTGACGCTCTACCTCAAGATAGAGGATAACATCATAAAGGACGCGAAGTTCCAGACCTTCGGCTGCGGGAGCGCCATCGCCTCGTCGTCGGCGCTCACGAAGATGATTATCGGCAGGACCGTCGAAGAGGCCGAGAAGATCACCAACCGCGACATCGTCGATTACCTGGGAGGCCTTCCGGAACAGAAGATGCACTGCTCGGTGATGGGACGCGAGGCGCTCGAGAAGGCGCTCGCCGACTGGAGGGGCGAGGAGGTCGCTTCGCACGAGGATACCGAGGGCGAGGTCATCTGCCAGTGTTTCGGCGTTACCGACCCGCTCATCCGCAAGGTGATCCGTGAGAACAGCCTAACGACGGTCGAGGATGTCACCAACTACACCAAGGCCGGCGGTGCCTGCGGATCGTGCATACACAAAATCGAGGACATTCTGAACGAGGAGCTCAAAAAACAGCCGGTGGCGGCAGGCGTCGCGGCGAAGGCCGAAAAGCGCCCTCTCTCGAACATCAAGCGCATGCAGCTCGTCGAGGAGACCATCAGCGACGTGGTGCGGCCCATCCTCCAGAAGGACGGCGGGAACATCGAGCTCGTCGATATCGACGGCAAAAAGGTGATGGTGGCGCTCCGCGGGGCCTGCGCGAACTGCCCGGTGTCCGACGTCACGTTGAAGAACCTCGTACAGGAAAAGCTGCGCGAGTTCGTCGAGGACGACATTGAAGTGATCGAGGTGCGGTAGGAGGCCATGGCGATGAACAGGACGGTGTATCTCGACAACAACGCCACAACCATGGTGGACCCCGAGGTCCTCGACGCCATGCTGCCGTTCCTTAAAGACCGCTACGGCAATCCCTCGAGCATGCACGATTTCGGCGGCGACGTGGCGCGGGACGTCGAGCGAGCGCGGATGCAGGTCGCGGAGCTCCTTGGCGCCGAGAACGACTATGAGATCGTCTTCACCGGCTGCGGTACCGAGTCCGACAACTTCGCCATCCTCGGCACGCTCGCCTATTACCGCGACCGGCGCCATATCATCACCTCCAAGGTCGAACATCCGGCCGTGCTGAACCTCTACCGCAAGCTGGAGCGCGAGGGGTACCGCGCGAGCTACGTTCCGGTGGACAGAGACGGCAACCTCGACATGGAATTTTTAAAGAAGTCGTTCGACGACGACACGGCGATCGTCTCGATTATGCACGCGAACAATGAGACCGGAGTCATCTTCCCCGTGGAGGAAATCGGCGCGCTCTGCCGCGAGCGGGGAGTGCCCTTTCACATAGACGGGGTGCAGGCCGCGGGCAAGATCCCGATCGACGTCGGGAATCTCCGGTGTGATCTTTACTCGATCTCCGGGCATAAATTCCATGCGCCCAAGGGGATGGGGGTGCTGTACATCCGGCGCGGCACCCGCATACGGCCGCTCATGTACGGCGGCCACCAGGAGCGCGGACGGCGCCCCGGCACCGAGAATGTTCCGGGGATCGTGGCCATGGGCAAGGCCGCGGAGCTCGCGCAGAAGAACCTGCCCGCGGAGGAGCGGGTGCGCGCCCTTCGCGACAAACTGGAGGGCGGCATACTCTCGCGGTTCTCGAACGTCCAGCTTAACGGCGCGAAGGACGCGCGCGTGCCCAATACGACCAATGTGGGCTTCGAATACATCGAGGGGGAGGCGATCCTCCTCTACCTCAGCGAAAAGGGGATAGCGGCGTCGTCGGGGTCGGCGTGTTCGTCGGGCTCGCTCGAGCCCTCGCATGTGCTCCGCGCGATGGGCGTTCCGTTTACGGCGGCGCACGGCTCCATCCGCTTCTCGCTCAGCCGCTTTACGACCATGGAGGAGGTCGATTACACGATCTCGGTGCTTCCCGGGATCATCGACCGTCTGCTCGAGATCTCGCCGTTCTGGGACAGCGAGGCGAAGCGGTGCCGCCCGGTGACGATATAGGGCGTATCGGCTCCGCCCGGCCCGCCGCCGGCATGCTCAATTCGGCCCGGTCGAGTGCGCGGGCGAATCGTACAGCCTGAGGGCCGGGTTATTGCCCTGGAAATACTGCATCGACCAGATGTCGGGGAAGAGGATCACGGGCCTTCCCCGGTCATCGGCCCCCTGGGCGCAGCCGTGGGGGGGTGAAAAATCCTGACCGTCCTTTCCCCGCTCGACCCCGAGCCATCGCGTAACGCTCCACTGCTTCATCTCGAGGTTCGATTCGACGCCGTATTCTTCCCTGAGCCTGTATTGCAATACCTCGAACTGAAGCGGGCCGACCGCTCCAAGCAGCGGAAGGTTGCTCGCGTGATTTTTAAGGGAAAAAGTCTGAACGATATCCTCCGCGAGCAGGTGGTCGAGCCCCTTTCTGAATGATTTATAGCCGGATGTCGACGCGCTCTGTATGAACGCGAAACACTCGGGAGCGAACCGCGGGATCTCGTTGTAGCGCAGGTCATGGTCCGAGCTTATGGTGTCGCCTGTGCGGAAATCCGCGTTGGTGACGAATCCGACGATGTCGCCCGCGTAGGCCACGTCGGCGGTTTCCCGCTCGCGCCCGAACACGTTATGCGAATTAGATATTCGCACCTCCCTGCCGTTTCGCGTGTTCCAGGCGGTCATATCGCGCACGAATTTTCCCGAGCACACCCTGGCGAAAACCATCCGGTCCCGGTGCTGGGGATTCATGTTCGTCTGGATCTTGAAGACGAAGGCGGAGAAGGGGGGGCCTTCGAGCGGTACGAGGACACCCCCCGCCTTTCGGGGCAGGGGTGGGTGCGAATACTCCAGAAAGCCCTTCAACAGGCGCTCGACGCCGAAATTATTCGAGGCGCTGCCGAAAAAAACCGGCGTGGTCCGCCCCTCGTGCACCTCGGCAATATCGAAACCCCCGTGGGCCACGTCGAGCATCTCAATCTCTTCCAATATTTGTTTGTACGACGCTTCGCTGAGGATGGTTTTAACCAGCGGGTCCGACAGGTCGTGAACGGAAACCGGCGCTTTGTAGGCGCCGCCGGGGACCTTTTCGTAGAGGCGGACCTCCTTGCCGATCCGGTCGTACACTCCCTTGAAAAAGGCGCCGCTCTCGAGGGGCCAGCAGACCGGGTAGGCGTGCATGCCGAGCACCTTCTCGATCTGGTCGAGCAGGTCGAGCGGGGGCATGGCGGGGCGGTCGAGCTTGTTGATGAAGGTGAAGATCGGGATGCCGCGCTTTTTGCATATCTCGAAGAGCTTCAACGTCTGGCTCTCTATGCCCTTGCCCGCGTCGATCACCATGATGACCGAATCCACGGCCGTGAGCACCCGGTAGGTATCCTCGGAAAAATCCTTGTGCCCCGGTGTGTCGAGCAGGTTGAAACGGTAGCCTCCGTATTCGAACTGCAAAACGGTTGATGATATCGAAATACCCCGCTTCTTTTCGAGCTCCATCCAGTCGGAGGAGGTTTCCCGCTGCTTTTTCTTGGCGGTCACCGAGCCCGCAAGCTCGATCGCACCGCCGTAGAGCAGGAGCTTTTCGGTGAGCGTTGTTTTACCCGCGTCGGGATGCGAGATGATGGCGAGGGTGCGCCTCGCATTGATTTCGTTTTTAATCGTAGTGCTCATTTTTCATAGTTCCTTGCGTGAAATCTTTATGAGGGCGGTTTATTGTCAAGAAAAGTTTTTATATATCATGCCGCCCGATGGCAGCCGGCGTTGCGGCGAGCGTGACGAAAAAAATAATTAAACATTGACATTTTTTTACACCCGTGAATACTGTGACGCGATAAAAGGTAATGGCCCGCTTGAAATACTCCTCTTCTTCCCTATGAAACATTTCAGGTAAGCGAAAAGGTAGTCTTTCGGGGCCGGCACTGCGGGGTTTCCCCGTGCAGATTATTACAACAGGAGTTTGTCAGTATGGCAGAAGGCGTAGTAAAATGGTTCAATGACCAGAAGGGTTTCGGATTCATCACGAGCGACACCGGCGGCGACGTGTTCGTACACCACTCAAGCATCATCGGTGACGGCTTCAAGAGCCTCTCAGAAGGCGAAAAAGTGCAGTTCGAAATCGAAAAAGGCGAAAAAGGGCTCAGGGCTGTCTCAGTACGCGTTATATAACACGGCTGCGGTAGCGAGGCAACAGAACCCTGGTTTTACCAAAAATCAGGGTTTTTTTCCGTCTCCGGGGCCGGGCGCGCGTCGTACCAATCAGAATTTATATACGGGAGGTTTGTGTGGCGAAAAAAACCAGGGGATATAAAAGCGAAAAAAGGAAGAAAGAAGTCGCTCGTCAGAAAAAGCAGGAAGAGAAGCGTCTCCGGCGCCTGAGCAAGGGGCCTGACGGTGGAGATCTTCCCGAGGGTGCCGAAGCAGGCGATGAAGCCGCTGAAGGAGCAGGCGATGAGGCCGCTGAAGGCGCCGCCGAAGGAGCTGTCGAAGAGGCCGGTGAGGAGCGTACCGAATCGAATGCCCCCGGCGAAGAGGCGGCGGCGGAGCGGGAAGACGCGTAAGGCCGCGTTTCCGCGGCCCCCGGTGTACGGCATGTTTCCTCGTCTTATCGAATTATCTCGTTGATCAGCTTGCCGAGCGTCTGGTCGTGGGTGTGGATGGTCTTCTGGTTGGCTTCATAGCTTCGCTGGACCTCGATCATGTCAACCATCTCGCGAACGGCGCTCACGTTCGATTTTTCCAGAAATCCCTGAATTACCTTTATCTCGCCCGGAGGGAGCGCGGGACCGGAAAATTCCGTCTCGCGGTAGAGGCTGCCGCCCTCCTTTTTGAGCTCGCGGATGTTTTCGAAGTCGGCGAGCTTCAGCCGGTCGACCACCACGGGCTGGGCCCAGTCGTTATTGGCCATGCTCACGAGGTCGCGCGCCTCGAGCGACATGTTCGCGTTGACGATCACCTCGCCGCGCTCGTTTATGATGAAATTATTCTCCTGCACCCGGATCGGACCGTTTTCCCCCATGAGGGGATACCCGGTGTGGGTGACGACGACGCCCTCCTGGTTGATCGTGAACGCGCCGTCGCGCGTGTAGCGCTCGCCGCGCTCCGTGTTGACCGTAAAAAAGCCCCGTCCCTCGAGCGCCAGGTCAAAATTGTTCTCGGTGCGCTGGAGCGGGCCCTGGTCGAACTGGGTGTACACCTCGTTGACCTCGACGCCGGTGCCGAGCTTCCCCACGAAGGGCATGGTGTCGTAGGAGCCGGCGGGCGTTATGCCGAGGCCGTCGTCGTTGATGCGCCGGATGAGCATGTCCGGAAAGGCCTTGAAGAGCGTGAGGTCCTTCTTGAAGCCGGTCTGATCGACGTTGGCAAGGTTGTTCGCGACGACGTCCATGCGCGCCTGCTGGGCGATCATTCCCGTGGCGCCGGTGTATATTCCTCGGAGCATATCAGGGCTTTCCTCCTTCCTCCCTTATAATATCGGCTCCGAGCGCCGATAACTTTTCAGATAATTTTTCGTATCCGCGGTCCGAGTGGTAGATGCGCCGGATCTCGGTGCCGTTCTCGGCCGCGAGCGCCGCGAGCACGAGCGCCGCACCGGCGCGCAGGTCCGACATCATGACCGTGGCCGAGGTGAGCCGCCGTACGCCCCGTACCACGGCGACGTTGCCCTCGAGCGTAACGTCGGCCCCCATGCGGCGGAGCTCCCCGACATGGGTGAAGCGATTCTCGAAGATGGTCTCCATGATGACGCTGATCCCCGGCAGCGTGGTCATGAGCGCCATCATCGGCGCCTGCAGGTCGGTCGGGAAGCCCGGATGGGGCAGCGTGCGCACGATGGTGCCGGCAAGGACCTTCCCGGGCCGGATGCGCACGGTGTCCTTCGTTTTATCGATGCTGAAGCCTATGTCGCCGAGCGCGGCGGTGAGCGCCTCGATATCCCCCGGAGCCGCTTTCGTGATCGCGACGTCGCCCCGCGTGATCGCCCCGGCCAGCAGATAGGTGCCGGCCTCGATGCGGTCGGGCATTATGTTATGGCTCGCGGGGCTGAGCTTCTTAACGCCTTCTATCGTGATGCGCTCGGTGCCGAGCCCCTTGATTTTCGCGCCCATTTTTACCATGAAATTCCCGAGGTCGACGATGTCGGGCTCCATCGCGCAGTTTTCAAGGATGGTGGTGCCCTTCGCGAGCACCGCGCCCATCATGAGGTTCGCCGTCGCGCCGACCGACACCTGGCGCATCGGAAACTGTGCCCCGGCGAGCCGCTCCGCGCGCGCCTTGATGTAGCCGTGCTCGATGTCGATCGTCGCGCCCATGGCCTCGAAGCCGGAGAGATGGATGTCGATCGGCCGCTCGCCGATCGCACAGCCGCCGGGAAGCGATACGTCCGCCTCGCCGCAGCGGGCGAGCAGGGGCCCCATTACGTACACCGAGGCGCGCATGGTCTTCACGAGGTCGTAGGGCACCTCGGCGTTGCGGAGGGAATTTACGCGGATCTTCAGCGTGTTCTTGGCCGTGTCGAAATCGCATTTGGCGCCGAGGTACTCGATGACTTTAATTATGGTCTTGATGTCCATGAGGTCGGGCACGTTTTTGAGCACCGTCTCGCCCTCGGCCAGAAGGCTCGCGACGATGATCGGAAGCGCCGCGTTCTTGGCCCCCGAGATGGAGACCTCGCCCTTCAGCTTTTTGCCGCCTTTAATTCGATATATATCCATTCCCGTTCCTTAAAACTTTCCTTTCTTGATGTCGTTGATGTCGTCGAGCTTCTTTTTTATGTCGTAGACCTCTTTGCCGAGGCTTTTAACGGCGCCCATGGCCTTCGTCCCCCCGAAGAGGATGACGAGGATGAGCACGATGATGACGAGTTCCCACAATCCGGGCATCGGTTTCCTCCATTGCGCGCGGCACGGGCCGCGCCGTGTGTGCGGGTGGCGTCCAGGGGCTGCATCGTCGTCTCCCGCCGACGGCCGATATATCCGTCCGGTGCGGGCTTTTGTCAAATGAAAATGCGGGTTTTCGGCCCTTCACGAATTATTTATCGATTGCGCAAATTAAGTGATTGCAAAGCTCATTGGCGGGTGCTAAATTCTAAGGTCGTATCCGTCAAATACCGGCGCCCGCCGGCGTTTTATGTTTATGCCGTTCCATCATCTTCGATTGCAGAGGAAGCAATTATGAATTCCGTACATCGAATCCTCGTCGCGCTTGCAGGTTCGGGCCTGATGATTCTGACGTTCTCGGTTGCCCTGGCCCAGGACGCTGGGAAAGAGGCGCCAGCCGCCGGGCAGGCCCTTGAAAATATTGAAAACGCCGTACCGGCACAGAACAACAATGGCGAGGAGCCGGCGGCGGCTTCCGGTGGAAGTCTCTGGCTGACCTTCCGGCAGGGGGGCTTTCTGATGTGGCCCATCCTGCTGCTCGGCATACTCGGGCTTACCATCGTGATCGAGCGCTCAATTTTCTATGTGCGGTCCCGGATATGGGACGGACGGGCCCTCGAGCGCTATATGGACGAGATCGTCGCCAATTCGAATGCGCACTTCCGCGAGGAGCTCGAGGATGAGATCGAGGCGGGCATGCGCTCCTTCTTCAACCGGGCCGAAAAGGGGCTCGGGCTTCTGAACGGTGTGGGAAACCTCGCTCCGATCCTCGGCTTTTTCGGAACGGTACAGGGGATGATCGCCGCATTCGCCTCGATCGCCTCCGCGACCACGGTCAACGCCAAGGTGGTCGCGGTTGGAATACAGATCGCGCTTATCACCACGGCCGGGGGGCTTTCGGTCGCCGTGCCGACGCTCGCGTTTTTCCACTTTTTCATACACCTCATGCAGAACCTCAACTCGAAGGGCGATGAGCTCCTCGCGCGGAAGATCGCGCACCTTCCGCGCTTTTCGGAAGGCCGCGAAAACGGGCAGTGACGGGCGGGGCAAAGCCATGATCGGACGCTATTACCGCAGGAGGACCGAGCGCAGAAGGGCGAAGCGCGAGGGGCTCGAGTTCGACACCACGCCGATCGCCGATCTCTCGTTCAACCTCCTGATCTTTTTCATCGTTACGGCCTCGTTCATCCTGCGCCAGGGGGTATTTCTGTCGCTGCCGTCGAGCAGCGCCGGGGTGGTCCGGGTGGACGAAAAGCGGATCGTCGATATCACTCCCGACAACGAGGCGTTCATGCTGGGCGGAGAACGGCTTGGCCGGGACGAAACGATAGCGGTGCTGAAAAAGAAAAAGGCCGAAGACGACGAGGTGATCGCCGTCATCCACATGAACAGGGGCGTCAGGTACGAGCGCCTCGTCGACGCGCTCTCGGTGGCACGCGAGAGCAAAATTCTGAAAATATCCCTCAAAGACACCATGGGGTTCGACTGAATGAGCATTACGCGTACATCGAACAGAGGCTCCGTTCTCGCAAAGCTCAGGCCCTTCGCGCTCGGGTCCTCCGCGGCCGACATGGCCATGCTGCTGCTCGTGTTCTTTATGGCGACGACGAGCTCCGAGCCGCCCAGGGGCGTGGAGGTAGAGCTTCCCAGGGCGGTTACGGAAGGCGCCGAGCAGGACAGCCTGTACATCTCCATATCGCGGCAGGGCGATCTCTACTTCGACGGCAAGCTTACGGGCATGGAGGATCTTCGGGACCAGCTCGTTATACGCAGGGGCGAAAAGGACCGGATCGTCTCGATTACGGCCGATAAGAACCTGGACTATTCCGTGGTGGCGCAGGTGATGCAGGTGCTGCGCCAGTACGATTTTTTAAACATCGTTTTTATGTCGGAGCCGCGTGACGGCACCACTGCGGTCCCTCCGGGAAGATTCCCTGGGGTGCAATAACGGAGCGGTATGCTGCGGATCATACAACTGCAGGAGGAGCACCCCTACCTCGTATCGTTCGCGATGTCGATGGCGATAGCCGTCTTCACGCTTTTCTTTACCGCGCCGATCTACGTTGTAGATACTCCCGAGCCGACCGACATGCTCCAGTTTGTCAATATCGACACCGTGAGCGCGCCCCGGCGCGTGGTGAAACGGCAGCTTTCGACGACGGCGGGCGAGACCGTCGACACGGCGAGTCCCGACCGTGCCATCGGTACGGTCGACGACGCGAACGCGGTCGATATAGCCTTCTTTCCGAACATCGTACCGCCCCGGCCTGTGGGCAAACTCAGGAGAATCTACCCGCAGAGCGCCAGGGAGATGAACCTGGAGGCCACGCTGAACGTGGAGCTCCTCGTGGCGCCCGACGGACGCGTCAAGCGCGTGCAGATCATCGGTATACGGCTCTCGAAAGACCTGCCGCCCGAATCGTACGGCAGGCTCGTCAAAGACTTCTCTCGCGCCGCGGTGCAGATACTCCTGGGCGCGCAGTTTACGCCGCCCATCGTGCAGGGGAAGAAGGTCCCCATTAAGATGGAGCTTCCACTCAAGTTCAGGCTCGATTCGCCGGTGTGAGGATGAATAACGCATGATACCTGTGGCGCTAAAGACCCGGTCGATCGCGATTATGGCCATCGTGGCGTGCCTGGCCTTTGCGGCGCCGGGGGCCGGCATACTGCTCGCCCAGCGTCCCGGCGGTGCGGTGCTTTCGGGAAAGATCTACAACAGCTATACCAAAGTGCCGGTGGATTTCGCCGTGGTGGCCGTGGAGGAGGCGCGCGTCAAGGCGCGTACCGGCGGCGACGGCGCGTACTCGCTTTCGCTTCCGGGCCCCGGCACCTATACCGTCATCGTTTCGTCCTCGGGCCTCAGGACCATTTCGGTGAGGATGGCCGTCAATGGCCCCACGACGCGCGACTTCGTCCTCTCGCCCGCGCAGGTGCGCGGCGCGGCGCTCACGATCACCGGTGAACGCGACATCCAGAAGATCGCGCGCTATACGATGACCGTTCGCGAGATGAAGGAGGTGCCGGCCTCATTCGGCGATTCCATAAGCGCGCTCACCGCGCTTCCCGGCGTTATCCGCACCAGCGGATTTTTCGGACCGCTCGTCATCCGCGGCATGGATCCCACCAACAACCGCTATTATATCGACGACATCCCGGTGTACAATCCGCAGCACTTCGGCGGCATCCATTCGGTGATCTCGAACGACCTGATGAGCGAGATCGACCTCTATGCCTCGGCCTTCCCGGCACAGTTCGGGAGCGGCACCGGCGCGGTCATCAACATCAACACCGTCGACGACGTAAAGGACTTCGGCGGCGTCACCGAGATAGGCCTCATCTCGTCGAATTTCCTCCTGAAGGGGCCGATCGCGCCGTCGGTAATCGAGGGGGACGAGGGCGAGCGGCGGACGAGCAGGGGCTACTGGATCGCCGCGGGGCGCATCGGCTACCTCTCGCTCTTCGTCCCGACGATCTACAAGCTCATGACCGGCGACACGCTCACCTCGGTCCCCGAGTACTGGGACTACCAGTTCAAGGGCAAGTATTTTCTCAACAGCCGCCATGCGCTCACCGCGCTCGTGATGGGCAGCAAGGACTATATCAACTTCATCAACGAGAGCACGCCGCCGGACGAGGTCGACCCGCTGCTCGCGAACTTCCAGTTTAAGAACGACCTCATCTCGCATTCGGCCGGCGTGTATTACACCTGGCAGCCGAACAAACGCGTGAAGAACACGCTGCTCTCCTACGGCTCGCTGAACGACAGCATCAACTACATTAATGTCGACGACGACCGGGTCGCCGCCGCGGTGAAGAACATCAACATCGTATCCAAGCCCTATATGTACGGGCTCAAGGAGAAGTTTGATATCGAATGGTGGAAGGGCGTGGCGAAGCTCCGCGGCGCGGCCGAGCTTGTGCTGTACAGGTTCATGACCGACGGAAACACCTTCGCGCTCACGCGCACCGTCGACGTATATCCGGATCTCACGGACGATACGCTTTTCAGAAGGGTCGAGCTCGGCCGTACAATCCTGAACCGCACCCTCTCGGGCTACCTCGAAAACAAGTTTACCTTCGGAAAGCTCACCTTCGTTCCGGGAGTGCGCGCCGATTATCTGGATCGAAGCGGCGATACTACCGTGGACCCGCGCGGCATGCTGAGCTACGAGTTCCCCACCGACACCACCGTCTCGGTGGCGGCCGGGCGCTACTCGATGTTCATCCAGACCAATCCCTTCCTTTTCAATTATACGCCCAACATCGCGGCGCAGGAGATCTACAAACCGGAGCGCGCCATTCACCGCGCCGCGGGCGTGGAGCAGCGCATCGGCCTCTTTACGCTGAAGATCGAGGGCTTCTACAACACCTTCCGGGACCTCTTCGAGAACGATCCGGTATTCGACGGCACAATCCTCGTCTATGAGGGGCGTAACGTCGGCCGCCAGAAGGCCTACGGCGCCGAGGTGATGCTGCGCCTCGACCGCGAAGAGGGAAGGGGCGGGCCTTTCGGCTGGGTCAACTACACCTACACGCAGTCCAAACGCAAGTCCGGCGTGTCGGATGCCGCCGACGGCGATTACAACGACCGGGACCGGTACATCACCTATGGCCTGGAGCAGGAGCACGCTCTCAAGGTTGTGGCGGGCTACACGCGCGGCAGGCACACGCTCAGCTCGCGCTTCACCCTCCACACCTCGTTTCCCTACACGCCGATCGTGGCCGGGGAGCTCAGCCCAGATCCGACCCCGCCGGGGTACGTTCCACGGTACTACCCCATTTACGGCACCAGTCGCAACTCGAGGCACTTTCCGCCCGACCAGCGGCTCGACGTGCGGTACAGCTACAAGATTACGCACGAGTGGGGATACGTGAGCTGGTACATAGAGGTGATCAACGTTTACAACTACCGGCCTGTCACCGAGGAGACCTGGAATTACAGGCGCGATTATGACCCCGATTCCAATCCGCGCAACAAGAAGGAGGAGGGGCTCAGCATGATCCCGAATTTC
>JADFDB010000053.1 GCA_018263175.1 Spirochaetota bacterium | reverse complement strand
TTTCCCGAGAGATCGGTCGTGATGATGCCGATAAAATCGTTCTGGAGTATCTTTTCCTGGAAGGCCGAGAGGTTCCCGACCAGAGTCTCCAGGCTCTTGCGGCGTGTGATGTCGCGCGCGACGATCTGAAACCCCTGCATTTCGCGCGAGACGGAGTTTACCATCATCTCTATCCACAGATCGCCGCGCGACTGGGTCTTCATTCTGAGCTCGAGCGGCTCGGTGGGTGAACCGTTCTGCACGCTCGAGGCTATCACCTCCCTGACCCTCTCCCTGTGTGTCTGCGGGAAAAGGGAGTAGAGATCGATTGTTTTACCCCTCTTCGTCGAGATTCCGGTCAGCTCGTGGAAGATACGGTTGGAGTATTTAATCCGGCCGTCGTTGTTGCACAGGATGATCATATCGCGCGAACACTCGACGAGGTTGCGGTACTTGAGCTCCGATTTCAGCAGATTCTCGGAGTTGCGCTGGCGGCTGATCTCAACGGCGGCTGAATTGGCGAGGAAGCTGAAATACTCGAAATTTTCCTCGAAGGGCCCGTCGTCAACCGAAATCGCGATCGTACCGACCGTGGCATCCTGGGTTTTCAGCGGGAATATCGCCTGCGACTGCCCGGTGAAGAGGTACGCCGCCTCGGCGATCTCGTTGTCGAAGGCCGACGGGAAGCACTGCTTGAAGAAGTTGAAGACCTCGCGCTCCCCCCGGTAAAAGATCGGTTTGCCGACGAGGACCGACTGGATGAAGGGATTGCCGGGATTTTTCCGCGGCCGCAGGCGGGCGCCGGGGATCGTGAGCCGGAAGATGCCGTTGAGCTTCTGTAATACCTCCGACGGGTGTATCTTGAATATATACATATCCTCGTCCTCGAAGAGGGCGAAGGCCGTCGTGCGCGCCCCGAGCTCCTTGAATCCGCAGATGATCTTGTCGACGCTCTCGCGCATGTCGTGCGCGCCTTTTATCCCATAGACCGTGTTTACCAGCACGGTGAGCTTTTTCTCCTTCTGCTGCTGTTCCTCGTTTCGCCTGCTTATGGTGGCCTCGAGCTCGTCCGCCCGGCGGCGCAGCTCCTGCTCGGCGATGACGCGCTCGCTGACGTCTTCCATGACGATCATGACCGCTTCGACGCCGCCATGCGGCCTGCCCAGCGGCATCGCTTTTTTGCGGTAATGCACAGGCGCCCCGTTTCTCTCGCCCTTGAAGTCGCAGGAGGATTCCTCTCCGGCGATGAAGGACTTTCTGGCGAGGCAGTCGGGGCAGGGCGTATCGCGCTCCTCGGGCGGGATCAGGCGGTAGCAGTGCTGCTTTTTCCCGCTCTCGTACTCGGGGAAGGCCTCGTGGAACGCGGTGTTGCAGTCGAGAATCTGGAAGTTCCGGTTGAGCACGAAAATAGCGTTCGGAGTGGCGTCGAACACTACGCGTGAAATATCCTCCTCCGTCCGCGTGGACGTGCCGGGGAACATCGAGTTATCGATGGAATGAGTGCCGAAAGGATTTCTGGAATCCCTGCCCATGTTCGCAGCTAACCGCCATCACGTTCTATTTTTCCAGCGGGATTGTCGTCTTCCTTAATTACATGTATCGGAGTGGTCGCCGGGTAATTATAGATAAAAAAGTGAAGAGACGCCGATCGGCGGAAGCGAAAAAATCTTTGGTTGACAACCAATGTTGTTCCATTAGAAAGTTGATTGTAGTAGTAATATTATTAAAAAAATAATATGTCGTATTATAACACAGTATCGTAATTGGCACACCGCGCTCTACGCTTTCGTTTTCTATCGAGGCGTTCGGCGGGGCGTGCGATAACCAAGGAGGAAGCCCATGACGGGAGCGTATCGTAAGGCATACGATGAATCGCTGAAAAATCCGGAGGAATTCTGGGGAAGGGCGGCAAAAGCCGTGCATTGGGACCGGCCGTATGAAAAGGTGCTCGATGATTCGAAGAAGCCGTTTTACCGCTGGTTTACCGGCGGTGAACTGAACACCTGCTACAACGCGCTCGACCGCCATGTACTGGGCGGAAGGGCCGGTCAGACGGCGCTCATTTACGACAGCCCGGTGACGGGTACGGTGGCGCGGTACACCTACCGGGAACTCCTCGACAGGGTTGCGCTTTTCGCCGGGGTGCTGGCCGAAAACGGGGTCGGGAAGGGCGACACGGTGATCATTTACATGCCGATGATACCAGAGGCGCTCGTCGCCATGCTCGCGTGCGCGCGCATCGGGGCGGTGCATTCGGTCGTGTTCGGAGGCTTCGCCCCCAACGAGCTCGCGGTACGCATTGATGACGCGCGGCCGGTGCTCATCGTTACGGCCTCATGCGGCATAGAGGGCAAAAAGGTGATCGAGTACAAGCCGCTCCTCGACCGCGCCATCGACCTCGCCGGGCACAGGGTACAACGCACCATCATCTTTCAGCGCTCCCAGGCCGCCGCGGCGCTTACCGATGGACGGGACGTTGACTGGGCCGCGGCCGAAAAAAAGGCCAGGCCTGCCGGCTGCGTGCCGGTAAAGTCCACCGATCCGCTCTATATTCTGTACACCTCCGGGACCACGGGCTTGCCCAAGGGCGTGGTGCGCGACAACGGCGGGCACGCCGTGGCGCTTGTCTGGAGCATGAAGTACATCTACGGCATGGAGCCGGGCGAGGTCTTCTGGGCCGCCTCGGACGTCGGCTGGGTGGTCGGTCACTCCTACATCGTGTACGCGCCGCTTCTGTACGGCTGCACCACGATCATGTATGAGGGGAAGCCTGTCGGTACCCCCGATCCGGGCGCCTTCTGGCGCGTGATAGCCGAACACGGCGTCAGTGCACTCTTTACGGCGCCGACCGCGTTCCGCGCCATCAAGAAGGAGGACCCGAACGGCGAGTACCTTAAAAAATACGACCTCTCGAAGTTCCGTACGCTCTTTCTGGCCGGTGAGCGGCTCGATCCCGATACCTATCACTGGGCGAGCGGCATGTTGGGCAAGCCCGTAATCGACCACTGGTGGCAGACCGAGACCGGCTGGGCGATCGCCGCGAACTGCATGGGCCTCGAGGCCCTGCCGGTCAGAGCGGGGTCGCCGACGAGGCCGGTGCCTGGATTCAAGGTGGAAATCCTCGATGGCGACGGCAGGCCCGTACCAAACGGGACCGAGGGCGTGGTGGCCATCAGGCTCCCGCTGCCTCCGGGGACCTTCCCGACGCTCTGGAAGAACGACGAGAAGTTTCGCGAGTCGTATCTCGACATCTATCCGGGCTACTACTTCACCGGTGACGGGGGATATTACGACACCGATGGGTACATCTATATAATGGGACGCGTCGATGATGTCATCAACGTGGCCGGACACCGCCTCTCAACCGGCGCGATGGAGGAGGTGATCTCGCAGCACCCGGACGTCGCCGAGTGCGCCGTCGTGGGCGCGGCCGACAGCTTCAAGGGGCAGCTCCCGCTCGGGTTCGTGGTGCTAAAAAGCGGCGTGGAGCGCGATCCTAACGAAATCGTCTCCGACCTCGTGCGCATGGTGCGCGACCAGATCGGCGCGGTCGCGTGCTTCAAGCATGCCGTCGTCGTCAAACGCCTGCCGAAAACGCGGTCGGGAAAAATCCTTCGCGGGACGATGCGAAAGATAGCCGACGCCGAGACCTACGGCATTCCTTCAACGATCGACGATCCGGTGATTCTGGACGAGATAAAAAGCTCGCTTGAGTCGGTGGGGTACCAGAAGGCTTGAGGGTATGAAACGGGACGGGGCGGCCGGCCGTATGCGTCCAGCGGCCGCCCGGACTCCGGGGCGCCGATGGCCCGGTCAGACCGAGTAGGAAGGATCTTTCTTGACGAGTATCTCCTTGATCTTGGAGTCGCCCGCCGAAAAATAGATGATATGCGACTCAAGTATCTTGAATTCGCTCATCAGCTTGAGAAACTCTTCGTCGAAACCATGCTCCAGTAAATCGATCTCGCGCACCCGCGTCTGCCCGATAAATAATGCTTTCATATTCCTTCCCGGCAGCAGTGATTTCCAAACAACAAGGATTTTCTCTTGCTGAAGGTGTTCGCATGGTAGGCGGGGAGTGCATTTTTGTCCACTCTTTTAAAGGGTTTTTTTAATCGCGCGCACGGGAAGGCGTGTGTGAATCAATTATTTTACATATTTGTAATTGACAGGATTTTTTTCCCTTTACTTTATTCTTTGGATTTTTCCTTAATGTCTCGACCCGCCAGCCTCCGCGACCATTGCTCTTGTTCTGAGGTACTGAATGCCGAGAAGAGACGACATCAAAAAGATACTTATCATCGGTTCGGGTCCCATCGTCATAGGGCAGGCATGCGAATTCGATTACTCCGGATCGCAGGCCTGCAAGTCGCTCCGGGAAGAGGGCTACGCCGTGGTCCTTATCAATTCCAATCCCGCAACCATCATGACCGATCCGGATTTGGCCGAGCGGACCTATATCGAGCCCATCACCCCGGAGGTCGTCGAGAAGATCATCGAGCGCGAGCGGCCCGATGCCCTGCTCCCCACCGTCGGAGGCCAGACCGCGCTCAACACGGCGCTCGCGCTTGCCGACCGCGGCGTGCTCGAAAAATACAGGGTACAGCTCATCGGCGCGGGCGTCGACTCCATCCGCAAGGCCGAGGACCGGGACCTGTTTAAAAAGGCCATGATAAAGATCGGTCTCGATGTGCCCGACTCGGGGCTCGCCTCGTCGATCGACGAGGCGCTTGCGGTGCTCGAGCGCATAAAGCTTCCTCTCATCATACGGCCGGCATTTACGCTCGGCGGAAGCGGCGGCAACATCGTCTACAACCGGGAAGACTTTGTCGACCTCGTGCGCAAGGGGCTCGATGAATCGCCGATCAGCCAGGTGCTGCTCGAGGAATCGGTCATCGGCTGGAAGGAGTTTGAGCTCGAGGTGATGCGCGACACGTGCGACAACGTCGTTATCATCTGCTCGATCGAGAACTTCGACGCGATGGGCGTGCATACCGGCGATTCCATCACCGTCGCCCCGCAGCAGACGCTCACCGACCGCGAATACCAGCACATGCGCGACGCCGCCATCCGCATCATACGCGAGATCGGGGTGGACACCGGCGGTTCGAATATACAGTTCGCGGTAAACCCGGCGGACGGCCGCATGATCGTCATCGAGATGAACCCGCGCGTGAGCCGCAGCTCCGCGCTCGCCTCCAAGGCCACGGGCTTCCCGATCGCCAAGATCGCCGCCAAGCTCGCCGTGGGGCTTACGCTCGACGAAATACCGAACGACATCACGCGCGAGACCCCGGCATGCTTCGAGCCGACGATCGATTACGTTGTGGTGAAGATACCGCGCTGGGCCTTCGAGAAGTTCGAGGGGGCCGATTCGCGTCTGGGCACGCAGATGAAATCGGTCGGCGAGGCCATGTCGATCGGCCGCACCTTCAAGGAGGCTTTTCAGAAGGCGCTTCGCTCGCTCGAGATAGAGCGGCACGGCTTCGGCTCGGACGGCGGCATGAAGCTCGACGACGCGCTCGCGGGCCTTCCCGACAGGCAGCGCGACGACCTCATCGAACGGGCGCTCGTTACGCCGCGCGAGGACCGCATCTTCTACGTGCACAGGGCGCTTGCCCTGGGCTGGGAGGTCGGGCGCATTCACCGGCTTACCGCCATCGACCCCTGGTTCCTCGAACAGCTTCGCGAGATCGTACAGGCCGGCGAGGCCTTCCGCGTCGAGCATGAACGCGGCGGCCTTGCGGTCGATTCGGTGCTAAAAATGAAGCAGCTCGGTTTCTCCGACATGCAGCTCGGGTACATTACCGGAAAGGCGGAGATCGACGAGCTGCACGCGCTCGGCGTCCCCGCGAAAAAAGACCTCTCGAAGGCGCTGAAGCGGCGCGAAAAGGAGATACGCGAGTTCAGATTCGCGAACGAAATCCTGCCGGGATTCAGGCTGGTCGATACCTGCGGCGGCGAGTTCGAGGCGTTCACGCCCTATTACTACTCGGCCTACGACGACGAGGACGAGTCCCGGAAGACGGACAGGCACAAGGTGATGATCCTCGGTGGCGGGCCCAACCGCATAGGGCAGGGCATCGAGTTCGATTACTGCTGCTGCCACGCGTCCTTCGCCCTGCGCGAGGAGGGCGTGGAGTCGATCATGGTGAACTCGAACCCGGAGACGGTTTCGACCGATTATGACACCTCGGACCGGCTTTATTTCGAGCCGCTGACCCTTGAGGACATACTGCATATATATAGAAGAGAAAATCCCCTCGGCGTCATCGTGCAGTTCGGCGGCCAGACGCCGCTTCGTCTGGCGCGTATGCTCGAGGAGAACGGCGTGCGCATCATCGGCACCTCTCCCGATTCAATCGACCGCGCCGAGGACCGCGAGCGCTTCGCCGGCGTGGTGCGGAAGCTCGGCCTCCTTCAGCCCGACAACGGCATCGCCTTCTCCGAGGAGGAGGCGATCGCCGTCGCCAACCGTATCGGCTATCCCATCCTCGTGCGTCCCTCGTACGTGCTGGGGGGCAGGGCCATGAGCATCATCTACGACGAGAAGAGCCTCGTCGAATACATCAACACCGCCGTGCAGCTCTCGCCCGAGCACCCCATACTGGTTGACGACTTTCTCGAGGACGCCATCGAGATCGACGTGGACGCGCTCTCCGACGGCGTGGATGTGCATGTCGGCGCCATCATGGAGCATATCGAGCAGGCGGGCGTGCACTCGGGCGACTCGGCCTGCATCATCCCGCCGCTCTCCATAGACGCGGCGATGATCGACGAGATCACGCGCACCACCACGGCGCTCGCGCGCGAGCTTTGCGTCGTCGGGCTGCTCAACATCCAGTTTGCGATCAAGGACGGGGGCCTTTACGTGCTCGAGGTAAATCCGCGCGCCTCGCGCACCGTGCCCTTCGTGTCAAAGGCGGTCGGTGTGCCGCTGGCGAAAATCGCGGTGAAGCTCATGCTGGGGCGGAAACTCGGCGAGTTCGGTCTCGACAAACGAAAGGCGCTCTCGCATATCAGCGTGAAGGAGGCGGTCCTCCCATTCAATAAATTTCCGGGAACCGACACCATCCTCACCCCCGAAATGAAGTCGACAGGCGAGGTGATGGGGATCGCGGCGCATTTCGGCGAGGCCTTTTACAAGGCCCAGATGGCGGCCGGCGAGACCCTCCCGCTCTCCGGGGCAATATTCCTCAGCATCAATTCCGTCTCGAAGGAGTCGTTGCTTCCCGAGATGCGCCTTCTTCACAAAAACGGCTTCAGGCTCGTCGCCACCGAGGGGACGGCGCTCTTTCTCAATGAACACGGCATTCCCTGCGAACGCGTCTACAAGGTGAGCGAGGGACGCCCCAATATCATCGACCTGGTGAAGAACGACGAGATCGACCTCATCATCAACACGCCTACGGGCAAGATCCCCAAGCACGACGCTTTTTCGATACGGCAGGCGGCGCTTCGCTTCCGCGTACCCATCATCACCACCATCGCGGGTGCGAAGGCTGCGGTGCAGGGGCTGCTCGAAGTGAGGAAGAACCGGGACATCTCGGTTCGCTCGATCCAGGAATATCACGCGGAGGTTTAAAACACCATGACCGAAACGACCCTTCTTTCCGCCGGCGACATCCGCCGGATCATCGACGAGAACGCAGCGAGGATACTGCGCGAGGTGAAAGACATCGAACGCTTCGCCATAGTGGGCGTACAGACCAGAGGGGTCGAACTCGCCAACCGCATCCGCGCGAAGATCGAGGAGCTGTCGGGGAAAAAGATCGACAGTGGTGTCCTCGACATCACCTTCTACCGCGACGATCTCGCCACCAGGGGGGTGCTCCCGGTCATCAAGGAGACGCGCATAGAGTTCAACATTTCCAATCGAACGATCCTGCTCGTCGACGATGTCATTTTTACCGGACGCACCACCAAGGCCGCCATCGAGACCCTCATGAGCTTCGGCCGTCCGCGCGCCATCCGGCTTTTCGTGCTTGTGGACCGCGGCAACCGGGAGCTGCCGCTCCAACCCGATTACTGCGGCCATAAGATTGAAACCGGGCTCGAAGACCGGGTGAAGGTGCTGCTTGAACCAATAGACAGGGTCGAGGACATGGTGATGCTCTCGCGCCCGTAGGCCTCGCCCCGGTCTGCAGAACTCCCCCTTCTCTTCTCCGAAGAGAAGGGGGCCGGGGGATGAGTTGATGAGTCGCGAAGTTGATGTAGATAAAAAACCCCGCCGCTCTGCCAGGTCCCTGGGAGGGGCTCGGAGAGGGCGGGGTCCGCGGACGATTATGCCTCTGTTTTTATCTCGATCTTCCTCGGTTTCAGCTTCTCGCTCTTTGGAAGCGCGAGCGTCAATACCCCGTTTTCGAGCGTCGCGTTGATCTTCTCCCTGTCGATCCCGTCTCCGACCACGAACGTCCGGTGGTAATTGTGGAGCCGGTATTCTCCGTATTTCAGGCTCTCCTCGCTGGTCAGCTCCTCGTCCAGCCTGCCGTATATATCGAGCTGGTTCTTCTCGAGGGTGATGTCGAGGTTCTCCTTGCGGGTGCCGGGCATATCGGCCCTTATTACGTATTCCTCGGCGGTCTCGTATATGTCTGCGGTCGGAACGATGACGCACTCCTCGCAGTTGTATGCGTCCTTTCTCAGCTTCTTCACTTCGTTCGCCATGATCCTACCTCCTTTAGCGTATTTCGATCTTCTTCGGCCTGGCCTCTTCGGCCTTGGCGAGCTTTATCGTCAGTATCCCGTCCTTCAGTCCCGCCTCGATTTTATCACCATCCACCCGGTAGGGCAGGCGGACCGCCTTCTTGAATCCGCCGAACACGCGTTCCTTGCGGATATACGGCTTGTCCTGCACGTCGCTTTTCTTCTCGCCCTCGAGCACAAGGCTGTTGTCGATCAATTGAATGTTGAGCGAGTCGGCCATGACGCCCGGCAGCAACGCGGTGATCACCACCTCATCATCATTCTCTTTCAGATTGACGTACGGGTACTCCACGTTTCGCCGCACGGCCGGGGCCTCGGAGAAAAACCGGTCAACCAGGTCCCTCAGATGAACCACATCATCGAAAACATCATAGGTCGTAAACATGACATCCCTCCTTCTGCATGTGCTTACTTCAGCGCTATCTTCATGCGCTTTTTCTCGGGTGCCTCGACGAGCGGTATGGCTATCTTCAAGACCCCGTTTTTAAAACCGGCTTCGATTTTGTCCCTGTCGATGCCCTCGGGGAGCCGGATCGCACGGTGAAACGAGCCGAAACGACGCTCCGAAACCACGTATCTCCGGTTCTCCTCCTTCTTTTCTTCCTTCTTCTCTCCCGCTATGGTGAGTATGTCGTTTTCGAGCGTTACGCTCAGGTCTTTTTCCTCGATTCCGGGAATCTCCGCCCTGATGCGCACTTCCTTGTCGTCCTCTTCCACGTCCACGGTAGGCATCCACCCACTTTCAGACAAAGAGGAAGGGCCGATCGAAAAGAAGTCGTTAAAAAGCTGGTCGATCTCCTTGCGGAAGGAGTCAACGCCCCATTCGGGCTGTTCATTCCGTCTGCTTATACCCCATTTCATAGCAAACCTCCTCTCATCAGGCTTTTTGTTAGCACTCTATGCTGATGAGTGCCAACAACATTAATATACAACCAGCGGCGAGTATCGTCAACAGGAAGGGCAAAATTTTTACGGATATTTCAGTTTTTTTTAAAATAGCCGGCCGGATCGCCGGCTATATCTCGTTGTCGTGGTCGATGGATATGCCCGAC
This sequence comes from Spirochaetota bacterium, assembly GCA_018263175.1. Taxonomy (GTDB): domain Bacteria; phylum Spirochaetota; class UBA4802; order UBA4802; family UBA5368; genus MVZN01. The sequence continues at coordinate 5,311 of JADFDB010000053.1, read as the reverse complement.
ATGGCCTTCACGGGGCAGGCGAGGATGCAAAGCCCGCAGGCGACACAGCGCTCCGGGTAGAAGCGTATTTCCATGGTGGGGCGGTCGATGGCGAGCGCGTCGGTGCGGCACACGGCCGTGCAGGCGCCGCAGTCCACGCAGCGCTCCTCGTCGCGGTGCATCTTGTCGGCCAGCACCTCAACCTGGACCAGCTCGGCCTCGAGATAGGAGATCCCCTTCGCAACATCCTCCTCAAGGCCCGAAAGCTCGAGGATGAGCCGTCCCTCCTGCTTGGGGAGGATCTTCGCCTCGAGCACATTGAAGATGATGCCGTACTCGGTTGCCAGCCGGTAGATGATGGGGCGGTACATGATGTTCTGTTTGAATATCAGCAGCACGTTCTTCGATGCCATTGTGGTCTCCTGTCAGGTAAATACGCGCCGCTCAAACGCGGGCCTGCGGCTTTATGAGTTCAATCTCTCCCTGCGCTATCAGGCGGCCTCCTTTGATGATGAGTATACCACGGATTCCCGGCACGGCCATCGCGTACGCGGCCGCCGCCTCGAGATCGTCTTCGTCGCGTACACGGTTGGCGGCACCGGTGGCCACGGCGTCGGCAAGCGCCGCGTCCGCCGCGACGATGGTGGCGGCATCGGCCCTCCCGAACGAGAAGGAGTGGCCGACCCGTCCCGACGAGGTGCACACGCCGGCGGGCGTGCGCTCCGGCGCTATCCGTATGCCGAGCGGGCCGCTGAAGCGCGAACTGCCGGCGTAGACCGCCAGGCTGACGGCCTCGCGCGCAACGAGCCAGATATCGCCGCCGTTCTCGACCAGTACCTCGTCGGAATGATCCAGAAGCGCCCTTCCTGCGTGTTCGGCGATGGCCCCCGCCACCGCGGCCATCGGGCCCACACCCGCCGCCTCCGAAGCCCGGTACATGGCCTCGATGATCGGATGTGCGGACTCCGTACGCGGCACAGGGTCGAATGAAGTGAGGAAGGACTCCTGTACGGCGATGTGCCGCTTCAGGGCCTCGCGTGCTTCGCCGACGGCGCGCGAGGCTGCGCCGGAATAATCCCCGTTCGCCCGGATGTACAGGTCGCTCGTCTCGATCTTCACCCGGAAGCTCGTCCAGCGCCGCGTGCCTGAGAATTCCCGGTAAAACCGCTCGGCATAGCTCATCAGGGCGCCATGAAGTGCGTGGTGGGCAGATGGACCTGCGGCACTCCCAGAATGAATCCCCGCTCGCGTATCCAGAGTTTGAGGTTTTCGGCCACCTTTACGGCCATCGGGTAGCTTGAAAGCGGGGCGGCCGGGATGCTTTTCCCCTGTACGTCGATCATTCCGGTCTTCAGCTCGGCGTAACGTATCTCGCCCAGCGTGCGGTTGATCGCGTTGGGATAGTCGATGCCGTAATCCACTACCTGGCAGACGATGTCGCGGTCGGAAACCCCGGTGAATCGGGCCAGGTCCTCGTTAAGGATGGGGATCGGGATGCCGAGTCCCACCATGAGCGAACAGCCATAGCCCACCAGTGATGCCCCCCGGATGAACTCGGCCGACATTTCCTTCATGTCGCCGGTTACGGCGATGGTTCCAGCCCCCTCGCGGACCACGCCGTTTTCGCCGCGCGGGACGTCGGGGTTGTGCTGGGTGCCGCGCCAGCTCACCACGCCGGGAGCTCCGCCCAAAAAAATCCGCGTGCCCACGCCGATGGTCCAGTAATACGGATCGTTCAGGAGCGGCGAGAGCTGTCCGGCGCTCGAGTAGGTGGCGTTTGCCATGTTGGGCCTGAGTATTCCCATGTACGTATAGATGGTGCGCTTCGACAGGTTGACCGCGCAGTTGTAGTTCTGATAGGCGTTTCGTGGATTGTAGAGGAAGGCGTCGCGAAGGTCCCTGATCGTGACGGTCGTCTCGTACTCTCGAAGCGGATAGCAGTCCGTGCCGTACGATTTGGCGCGCAGTTTCACCGGGCGGCCCGCGATGAGGTCTTCGATGACATGGCCGCCGCCGTAGCGGAACTGTCCGGGATGCACCTTGTTGAGCGGATCGTCGTCCTGCACCTGCGCGGCGCCCAGGTAGGTGTCGACGGCGGCCAGGCCCCCGTATGCCTCCACATCGTTAAGCCATACGTTCGACGCCTTTATTTTGGGCCTCGTGTGGCCGAAGTTGATGAACGCTCCGGAGGAGCACATGGTCCCGAACGTGCCGGTCGTCACCACGTCCACTTTTTTAAAGGCGCTTTTTACGCCCTCGGAGGCCACGAGTTCGGTCATCTCGTCGGCGCGCAGGATGACCGCCTTTCCCTGTTTGATTTTATCGTTTATCTCTTCATAACTTCGCTGTATCGGGATGCTATCCATAGGGTGTTCTCCTGGGGCGGCCGGCGCTCGCTTCATTTTACATGCGCATTCTACGCGGGCTCGCACCACAGTCAAATTTAATTTTCACGCTTCGCGCGCGTCGTCTTCGCCGGTTTTTCGTCTTGACCGGGCCGCGGCTGTGCCGTCTGGTATTCATTAGAGTTGTTGCATAACTGGAATTAATCGGGTTTTCCCCCGCCGCAGGCGGAGAAAACCCGATATCCGCAAGATATGAAACAAGTCCAGTATATTTTAATTGCACTTAATGATGCAAACTGTATTATATCGTCACTATGCCGCCGTTCCGCCGGGAGCGGGCCCATCTCCGGAGGAATAACTATCGGACGGGGCGCCGGAGACCAAAACTTCGCGGAAAGCCGGTGAAACCGCCCGCAGACGAGAGCCGGGCATAACGATATGTCGTAGTACGATGAGAGGGGATATGCAATCTGAATCGAAGCGAAAACGCGGCCGTGCCCGAAGCGCCATCCAGGCGGCCCTCATACTGCTTTTTATGACCTCCGTAACGGGAGCCCAGACCCGGTCAAACCATAGCACTCCGGCGGACCTTGTGCCTTCATCGGCGATCATGTATATACAGACATCGCGCCTTTCCAGCGCCGTACCGGCGGCCGCCTACTTCATCGGCAGCCTCCTTCCCTCCGAAAACGCGAAGAAGGTGGAGGCGTGGAGGGACAATTTCAAAACGAAGACCGGAGTCGATGTACTCGACGCGGCCTCGCTCTCAAAAGCTGAAATCGATGTCAGCCGTCCGGCGGCGATGGCCTACCTCGACGCGGAAAAGGAATCGGAACGCATAATGATCCTCGTCCCCGTTAAGAACGAAAAAACCTTCCCTCAGCGGTTCGTGGAGGTATTGAAAAAACTCAACAGGGACAAGCCCGCGCTCGACCTGCATCCGGCGGTCAGCCGCCATAACAATCACGCGGTGTACCGGATGATGAAGGACGTTTTCTTTACCGGGATAAAAGGCTACCTCGCCGTGGCCTCTTCGAAGGACATCATAACTTCGGTGATCGACATGGGAGCGGCGCCGCTGTCGAGCGAACCGCTTTTCACCGACTACACCGCGAAGAAACGGGCGGGAAACGATCTGGATATCTATCTTAAAAAGACCTTCCTGAAGCAAATAAGCGAGGAGCGCCTTAACAAGGCCGAAGACGGTGACAATGGCGGACAAAAAGCCGACGACGATGACGAGCGGGAGGGGAATTCCGGCGAAAAAGGCGAGCCGCCGGCGACGGACGAAAAGGCCCCGGGCCGCGAACCGGGGGGCAAAAACGCCCTCTCGATGATACGCGCGCAGACCGACTTCTTCGATTACGTGGCCGTGGCGTTCGCGCGGACGAAGGAGGGCGTATCGGTTGACTTCGGTGCGGCGCTCACCGGCGGCAATCCATCGACAGCACTCCTCGCGGAGCTGTTCCGCCCCGGTCTTCCGGCCTACCTGCTCGCCGCTCCCGATCCGCTCGCGTATCACTATGTGTCGTTCGACCTTAAGGCACTCGATGTCTTCTGCCGGAAGAACGCTTCCACGCCCGAGTACGCTCAAATGTGTGAACAGTATAAAAAATTCAAGAAAAGCACCGGCGGCTCGCTCGGTATCGAGATGGACGAGGACTTTCTTCCCTGGTTCGGCGGTTATTTCAACGTGATTATGCGGAAGGCCAGAATAGCGGGGACGCTCGACAATTTCGTCATGTACGTGCCGATGACCGACGGGGAAAAGGCGTCGGCGTTCATAAAAAAGCTCCGGGGCGCCGCAAAGGAGAAGAACACCGAAGAGGGCGCCTTTGGCAATGAAAGGATCGACGCCATCCCCTCGTTCTGGTTCAAGGACAAACGGGGCAACAGGATAAGCGTGCTCGCCGATGAAAGGGGCGTGTTCATAGCCAACAATACCGAGTTTCTGAGGATGGTGCTCGCGGGGGAAAACAAACAATCGGCGCCCGCCGCGGGACTGTTCGGTAATCCGGGGGCCGACACCTTTCTTTTATCGTTTCTGAAAATAGAAAAGGAGAGCTACATGAAGGCGCTCCTGATGTTCCTGATGTATAACGCCGGACCGCACGCGGCGGGAATCGTAAACCGGATCGATACGGTCTCCGTTATGGGCCGGAGGGCCGGCAATTATTACTCGTTAACCCTCGCCTTCAGGCTGCTCGAGGTGGCCGAGAAATAAGAGCAAATAGTTTCGTATAACGGAAATCCGGAACGGGCAAGGAGGATTATGGCCGGTAGAGTGTTGAGGTACAGCGCCGGAGAGAAAATCATTGAGGCGGGTAAGGTCGAACAGCGGATGTACATCATCCTCGAAGGCTCGGTGGGGATATCCTTGAGCGATGGTAAAAGCACCATACGGGTGGCCACACTTCAGCGGGGCGATTTCTTCGGCGAGATATCGCTCTTCAACAACTCACCGAGGAGCGCAAACGCAATCGCGCTCGGGGAGGTAAAGCTTGCCTACCTCGACAATCTGCAGGACCTGAAGGCCTTCCTGGTGAAGAACCCCTCATTCGCCGCCAAGATGGTTCACATACTCGCCCAGCGGCTCGCTAAAACCGATGCCATCCTCATCGGTAAAATCAGCGAACTCAACCGCGTGGAGCTTATGGGAGAATAGCGGTACGGCCCGGTGAAACTCGTGATGAAACATCTCTTCGGACCGGTCGATTCGCGCAGGCTCGGCATATCGCTCGGCGTGGATCTTGTGCCGTTAAAGACCTGCTCACTCAACTGCGTTTACTGCGAATGCGGCAAGACCACGAAGCTTACCGCCTCGCCGGCTGAATTTGTGCCCACCGACGAGGTGATCGCCGAGCTCCGCATGTATCTGGATTCCAGGCCGCGGCTCGACGCGGTAACCTTTTCCGGGTCCGGCGAGCCGACCCTTCACAGCGGGATCGGACGGATCATCGACGTCATAAAGGACGAGTTTTCCGGTT
>JADFDB010000052.1 GCA_018263175.1 Spirochaetota bacterium | reverse complement strand
GAGATCGGCGACGTGAAGGACAAGCACCGGCAAACCTGGGAACTCAGCAAACAGATTTACGTCGATCTCACCTCGCAGTACCGCGCGACGTTCAAGAGGATCGACTGACCGCATTTCCCGCGGCCGGCATCCGCTCTCTGGGGCGGATCGAAAGGAGCTGTAATGAAGAAGAAAGATATCTTCTCGGCGGTCAGACGGGCTCTCGGGGAAGCCGAAGAAAGGCCGGAGAAGCCCGTGCGGGCCGATGCTGCGGACGGGCCGAACGTGCAGTCCAAAAACGGCGTGAAGGCCGCCCCCGGCGAGAAGGCCCGGTCCGGGGAGAAGGCCATCCCGGGGAAAATAACGGCCGCGAAAGAACAGATCGCGACCCAGGGCCGCGAGATCCGCGGCATGTTCGACCACGTCATCCACCCCGAGGAGCGTACCTTCCGCAACTATATGAGCGCCGGCTTCTGGATGACCAAGCGCAGGGAATACCGGCAGATAAAGGAAAAGGAGCGGGAGGATCTCGACGTATTTCAGGTCCTCTCGGAGGGGGCCCGGCCTTCCATAGAATACTATCTGCTCACCGTGCTCTCCTGCCTCATCGCCACGGCGGGGCTTTTGCAGGGATCGCCCGCCGTCATCATCGGCGCCATGATCGTCGCACCGCTCATGACGCCCATACTTGCCTTCTCGCTCGGGGTTATCTGGGGCGACGTGCCGCTCATCCGCACCGCGCTCGGCTCGATCATCAAGGGAACGATCATCGCCGTCGGCATCTCGGCCGGCCTCTCCTCGCTCATTCCGATCGCCGGATACAATCCCGAGATACTCGCACGCACCACACCGAATCTCTTCGACATCATCATCGCGATAGCCTCGGGGCTGGTCGGCGCCTATGGTAACGCCAACAGGAGGATAAGCAACACCCTGGTCGGCATAGCCATCGCCGTGGCACTCATGCCGCCGCTCTGCACAATGGGCATCGGCGTCGGCAGACTCGACGCGGCCGTGGCCAGCGGCGCGGCCTTACTATTTCTCATCAACCTGGTGTCGATTTCGCTCGCCGGCGCGCTCGTCTTCTGGGTCATGAAGATCCACCCGTCCCGCGCCGACCGCGCGCAGGTCAAGAAACGGGCCCTCTACCAGATCGTCCTTTCGATCATCATTCTCGCGGCGATCGCGGCGCCGGTCGGCGTCTATATGCGCGAGGGCTACCTGCTCGAAAGCTCGCGGCGGAGGGCGCTCGTCCTGCTCGAGGATTCGCTCGGGGAGGACGTGCTGTCGGCGGACATCAAACCGATTGCGGGGCGCCGCACGCTTCTGATTACGGTCACCGGAGAGGAGTTTCCCGCCCCTGAGACGATCGAGGGACTGCAGAACGAAATCCGGCGGCAGTCGCCCGGCATCGACTCGGTCCGGATACGCTACATCAGAAGCGTGCGGCTGGAGAAATGAAGGGATTCCCTTCGGGGCGTCAGTCCTTCTTCTTGTAGTTCTCGCGGATGTAGTCGTCGATGTACGCCTGCGGGTTCTCCACGGCGTCCTTCGTGATGGTGAAGTGCTCGAGCGACATCAGGCGGATGCCGTAGGCGTAATCGTGGAAGAGGTCCTCGCAGAGCTGCTTGATGCTTCGGTTTTTCGCCTGGGCCATCTCCTGCACGCGCTCGGCCGCGTCCTTTTTGAAATCGAGATAGATCCCGTTTTTGAGCAGAAACTCCTTCTGATAATGCTTGATGCTGTCGCTCAGAAGCATCTTTTTAAGCGTCTCCTCCGGGTGTTCGACCGCGCCGATATCGACGACCAGCTTTTTGATCTCGGTGGACGGGAGCGTCTTCTCGAACTTGATGAGCGCCTTCTCGAACACGCTCAGGAGCCCGCGCGCGCCGGTGCGCTCGGCATGGGCCCGCTTGGCGAACACGCGCAGCGCCTCGTCGGAAAATTCGAGGTCGATGTCGTAGGCCTTGAAGTCGAGCCTCTTTCCAAGCACCACGGTGCTGTACTTGTTTTTCAAAATATTATAGAGACCCTCCTCGGTCATCTCGTTCAGCACGACCGTAACGGGGAGCCTTCCGACAAACTCGGACTCGAACCCGAACTGGATGAGGTCCTCGGTCTTAACCTGTTTGAGCATGTTCTGCTGCTCGTTCCGCGTGGACGCGCCCTGCTCGAAGCCTATGGACTGCATGTTGAGCCGCTTCTTGATGATGTCCGAAATCCCGCCGAACGCACCCGATACGATGAAGAGGATGTTGCGGGTGTTGATCTTTTTGCGTGTCACCTTGCCGGTGCGCTGGGCCTCCATGGCGGCTTCAACCTGCGAGGCGAGATCGTGCGGCGTTTTTAAATCGACCTCGGACTCCTCCATGAGCTTGAGCAGGTTGCGCTGAACCCCGGTGCGCGACACGTCGGGCCCATAGACGTTCCCCGTCGAGGCGATCTTGTCGATCTCGTCGAGGTAGATGATGCCGTATTCCGCACGGGCGATGTCCCCGTCGGACTCGTGCACGAGCTCCCTCACCAGGTCCTCCACGTCCCCGCCCACGTAACCGGTCTCGCTGAACTTGGTGGCGTCGGCCTTGACGAAGGGCACGCCGATGCGCTTGGCGATGAGCTTGATGATATAGGTCTTCCCCACGCCCGTGGGGCCGATGAGAAGCATATTGCTCTTGATGTTGCCGAGAATCCGGTCCTCTTCCGGGATGGACCTGTCGAGCTTCATCCTGTTAAAGTGGGTGCACACCTTCGTGGCGATGACCTCCACCGCCGGCTCCTGCCCCACGACATAACGATTGAGGTAGCTCTCAAGCTCCTCGGGCTTTATATCAAAATTGATGTCGGATTGATACGCGGACGTGCCGGCCTTCGAGCCCGTCGTCTCGGCATTGGGTTTGACCCCTTCGGTGAACTCCGACTTCAGCAGTTCTTCCCAGTCCCTGTTCGGGTCTATTGATGGTTTCGCCATTTTCTCCTCGTTACACTTGCTGCATCCCCGAAACGCCCCTTCTCCGCCCCTCGGTCCGGTGGAGGCCGGGGCTGCAACGGTTTTACACCAAGCCTTCTGGTTTATATTCTGTTTCCATATGTCATCGATCTTTCGCGAATGTTACCCGACCCATTTTTAGGGTCGGCTACAGGCCGCCCAGTCAGGTTAATAATCCATATTTCCGCGGCGCGGACCGTGCTTTCGGCGGTTATTCAAGCATATCACAATCCGACGCCATTGTAAAAATATACGGACAATCATCCGGAAAGCGCAACATAATTCAACCGTATTCTCACTAATTAGCAAAAGACAGGAGTGCAGCAGGTTATTTATGCTTCTTCCGAGAAGAAGGCGGGGCGGGCGTATAGACGATCAGGCCTGCCGGCCCGGAGAACAAAGGGGTGCAAGTCCCTGTTCTCCGGGCCTGTCGGACTTTCCGGCATACCTCATCCTGCGCGACCCCCTGTGTGGGCAACCATCAATACGTCATAAAAATTCTGAAAATAATAAAAAAATGCTTGTAAAATACTACACACATATATACTATACCCTTGTTGACGTTACGGAGGTATAGTATGAAGCCAACCGTATATCCAGGACCGATGATCATTCGCCGCTGTCCCGAGTGCGGGGCGCCGCTGCTTCCCGAATCGGGATGTTTCTATTGCCGCTCATGCGGATTTTCCCTCTGTGCGGTATGAATGGACATGTATAAAAATACAGGGAGCCCCATGAACGCGAATGGACCGGCAAAAAGTCGTTTTCTTCATAAGAGTCGCAGGCAGAACAACGGAGATCAGGGTATGCTCTTCGGAAAAGAAGCACATAGTAATAATTCGAAAAGGCGTTCCGCCGCCGACGAAACCATCGGAATCCTTGTTGCCATGTTTGGCGGTACCGTGATTGAAAATCTGAAATCCGAAAGGCACGTGTACGATGGCGTCACCCGCCGGCACGCGCATACCGTTTCTTCGGAACTCATGATCAACGCTCAAAGCGGCGCCGTGGAATCGCTCGCGCGACTTTCCGCGGCGCCCCTGTATAAACTCAGCGAATTGTAACCTCCCCCACTTCCTCCGCGGGACAGGGTTTCGGAGATATCGTATCCCTTTATCCCCCAAACCCCGCATCCATGAAGCCCTGTCCCCGACTTCTTCCCCTCGGTACGGCACTCCGTCTCGGCGCCGACGGCCGCCTACCTGGCCTCACCAGGGGAATACCGGGCTCCGACATGGAGAAAAATATCCTTCGCGGTCGTAATGGCGGACATATCAGGATAAATACGGTGATCCTCCCCAAGCACATGCCCGTGTCCGGCGATTATAAGATCGGCTTCGGTGCCGCTCTGACCCGTATCAAGAACCGCCTTCCATACAACCGAAGGCTGCCCGTTGACGTCGCTGAAGCCCGGTTCGCCCTTTCCGGCGTTCTTTGGATAGTGTTCGCTGTAATCGAAGGAAACATTGCCCTCGACAAACACCGCGAGCTTCTTGTTCATCATCACGGCAGGCAGTTCTATGGAATGGGTGAAGGTCTGTCCCGACGGGGTCGCGCCCGTAACGGCATCAACGGTGCCCGCGGTTTCAACCGGTTTTTCCCGTTTTCGCGCGCCATACCAGACCGGCACGGAGGAGGGGCGCTCGTCAGCCATGATCCACTTGTCCCTGCCCGCCTTACCGGTTACATACAGCGTTCTCACATCACCGCTTTTTACGTCCTCTACCCAGACAGCATAGGTGGGATACAGCTTTTTGAACATCATGGTTCCGTAAATATCGGGATTGAATGTAACGGTAACCGACAGATTCGGCATGGAACGGTCAACCTCGACCTTTTCAGGCGCGCTGCCGCACGAGCTTACAAGTACCACGACCAGTACGGATACGACTATGTTGGTTCTCATATAATCCTCACTTTTAAGCCGAAATGCCCGCTGCTTTCGACACCCTACCGAAGATGGTAACCGGAAACGTGGAGAAATACAAGAGAAACATGAATCACGGGGAGGTGCCCACCGTGGGTGGGCCCATAATGACGATTGCCCGCCGGGAGGGGTAATCAATTCTTCTCTGCCGAAGGAGGGACTTGAACCCTCATGGAGTTGCCCCCGGCGGATTTTGAGTCCGCTGCGTCTACCAGTTCCACCACTTCGGCTTATTATTGATAATCACACGCGGGGGCCGGGAGGCCGGCCCCTTCGGCAGGCGTCACTCGGGCTGGGGGATTTCGTCCATCTCTATGTACTTGCCCTTGGCACGGGCGACGATCTTTCCCATTTCGTTCTCGATTTCGGCCCGGTTTTCGATCACCCGCTTATTTTTCTTCACGTACCATCCGCGAATATAGAGGTTCTCGTTGATGAATGCCGGCTGCAGATACCGGATCGTGATCTCCCCCGTAAGCGCCATAAGCTCCATGTACTTGTTGACGGTCATCATGGTCTCGTCAAGCAGCACCGCTATGATGCCGGCATGGATGATATTGGGAGGCCCTTCGAGTTTCTGGTGCGCCCTGTATTCGCCGTACGCCGTCTTGGTGTCTTCGTCAAACTTGAGCTTCAGCCGTAAACCGTGCTCGTTGTCCACGCCACAGCCAAAACACGTCTTGTCCTCGAACTCAATCATGAGCGCAATCCTTTAATATGGATTTTATTTGTCAATTACTTTTTACGCCGGGTACGACAGCCCAAAATCGGGAAACCGCAGTAGCGCTGCGGGTTCAATGACCGCTGTTTTTCCCCCTCATCTTGTCGAGGAGCATATCGATCTCGTCCTGGTCGAGCCATTCGTCCACATGCCTCGGCTGGTTGTTGGTGGTCATCAGGTACATCTCCATCGCCATAATGAGGTCCTCCTTGCTGAGCACACCGAGCGTCACCAATATCTCGCCGATCAGGCGTTCCTTGTTGTCTTTCTGGAGCGACAGGGCCTCGTCCAACTGTTTTTCCGAGATGATCCCGCTCTCGACCAGGAACTCGCCAACCCTGAGATCGGACATCGGCTTTTGATCCATGCGCACCTCCCTGTGGTCCGGCGCGGAATTTTCAGCCTTGCCGTGGAGACAGGCCGCGTCGGCCGCGAAGCGATAATCCGTACCGCCCCGCCCCTGACGATCCATGCGGTTGTATGGTATATGACGGAAAGGCAAAGTCAAGTTTAAATTCTTGACCGAATGCGCTTATGGCGTCATGCTGCATCGTGGCGCCCGGGCGCTTCCGCCGCGCCGATACGCATCGATACACGCCGATCAGTAACGGAAACAGGCATGCTGAAAAAGTCTACAGTCGCGGCTTCGGCCGCTCTGATCCTGACCCTCCTGCCGGCCGGGCCTGCCGAGCCCCGGCGGAATTTCCCATCCTTTATCGGCGTCGCCGCCTGTAAAAAATGCCACGAGTCCGACAGCATCGGAAACCAGCATAAGATATGGTCGGCATCCCCCCACGCACGGGCCCACCAGTCGCTCTCACAGGAGAAGGGCATCGAGATCGCCCGCAAGGCCGGAGTAGAAGACGCGTCCCAGAGCCTCGCCTGCCTGAAATGTCATACGACCGGCGGCGGGAAGACGGAGGCCACGAAAACCGAGGGAGTGGGATGCGAGGCCTGCCACGGGCCGGGCAGCCTCTATCACGAGTTCAGCAATCACGCCTCGTTCGAGGCGCGCGAGAGCTCATACAGGAAGGCCGTTTCGCTCGGCATGTACCCCATTCTCGGGTACGACGGCATAAAGGCGCGGGAGCGTCTGTGCCGCTACTGCCATACCGCGGAGCGCCCCTGTTATCCCGAGAGTACCGAGGAACGCAAGCGTCAGCAGCTTCCGCTGGGGCTTATCGCCGATTTCGTATTCAAGCACCCGTTGCGCCGCAGGTAGGAACCCGCCCGGTTTCCCTGATTAGCCAGCGTACGCCGTCGGCCTTCACGAGCGCGCGCTGCATACGCGCCACCATGCCGCGCATGCGGGAGTGGTCCTCGTCGCCGAGAAGGTTGGCCAGTTCGAACGCGTCCATGCCGAGCGTGTAATAGAGCCTCCCGAAGCTCTCGCGGGCGAACGCCGCGCTGTCCGGATAGCAGAGCGCCAGCGCAAGGTCGTCCATCGGTCCCAGGATCTCCTTGCGGAAAAGCATGCCCGCGAGGAAACTCAGCATCTCTTCGGGAGACAGTATCACTCTCGCCAGGCGGTTGAGCCCCGATATCATCTCGTGAACGAAAACGCCGTCGCACGCGTCCTTGTAGGGAATAAGCGGCACGAGCTTCACCCTTCCGTGCGCATGCGACATCCGAATAAAACGGTTTATCTCGAACCCGGCCGCACCCAGGTTGACGAAGGTGGCCGCGCAAACACCGTCGAACGCCGCGAAGAAATCGTCGATTGTGCCGACCACCCGAAGCTCGAAGCCGAACCGCTCCGATACCGAACGCATGATGCGCAGGCGCGCCGCGCACTCGTCCAGCGCGACAAAGACGCCGCGCGGTTCCGCGTCCCAGCCCTCCATAGACGCGACCGATTCCACGAGCCGGCCCGGCTGTGCGGCGGGGAGCAGGTCGGCGATTCCCTCTTTTAATAGAAAGCCCCTCACCCGCTCCGTGCCCTCCGCCGCCACGCAGAGGACGCGGACTCCCTCGCCGCGCAATGCGCCGAGCGTGGCCGAGCACGCTTCGAGCGAATCGTTTGAAATCTCGACGACCGCGACCCTGTCCGTGGGTTTGACGTACGCGGCATCGCGTGCCGGGACCGACGGCGCACCGGGATGGGCAAGCGTGTACCCCGCCTCTATAAAAAAACTTTCATAAAGCGAGTTGTTCCGCGTATACAGATGTATCTCTTTCATGTTTCGTTGCGGGCATCATCCCCGCGAAACCGTATTATGTCACATAAAGGCATCCGGGTCAACCATTTTATGACATCCTTCGCACTTCCGGCGCGCCACCTCTGATAAAGCGAGCTCCTGGGAACAAGCTCAGGCCAACTCACCCCCCCGGCCCCCTCTCTTTAAACGAAAGAGAGGGGGGAGCCTGCCGACGAGCTCGTCCGCAGGACTCCCCCTTCTCTTCTCCGAAGAGAAGGGGGCCGGGGGGGTGAGTTGAAAAGTACTTGCCTGCACCGGGTCAGCCTGTTCAAACGACCTTGAGGCGGGGCAAGGGGTTACAACCCCTTGTTCTCGGTATGGAATAGATCCAGTGCTGCTCATGGGCCGTGCCGGACGACGTGTTCATCCATATTTGCATATTCGTTCCAGTTCGCACGGAGAGGAACGAATTTATTTTACTTGATTTTATTTTCGAAAAATGTTCGGTAGAGAATGTTGCGAAACGTGGATATACGGTGCCTTCACTCCCCGCCGATACGCAGGCCCGTAATAATCCGGTTTCGCCACAGGTCTTGTGCCGGTGTGACCGCGTTCACAATCCCGGTGGGCCGCGCCCGGAGCCAGCACCTACATCCCGTGGAGCAGCGATTCCGAAATAACGGAATATCATATTTACACGCATAGAGGAGCGAATCATGAAAAAAACAATCCTGTGTTTCGCGCTGGCGATTACGGTTGCGCTTGCGTTCGCGGCATGCGGCGCCAAAAAAGAAGCCGAGATCACCCTGAGTTACAGCATCTTCTTCCCCCCGGCGCACGAACAGTGCAAAATTGCCACGGACTGGGCCAGGGAAATCGAGAGCCGCAGCGGCGGAAGGGTGAAGATCAATATCTATCCGGGCGGTACGCTGGTGTCGGCGGACGAAACCTATAACGGCGTGCTGAAAGGGATCACGGATATCGGCATGTCGTGTTTCGCCTACACGCTCGGCAGGTTCCAGATCATGGAAGCGATCGACCTTCCCATGGGCTATCCGAACGGCAAGGTCGCGACGAGGGTGGCGCACGAATTCTATAAAGCGATGTCCCCGAAAGCGCTCGACGAAGTAAAGGTGCTGTACATTCACGCGCACGGCCCCGGGCTTCTGCACACAAAAAAACCGGTGGCAAACCTCGCCGCGCTGAAGAGTATGAAGATCCGCTCCACCGGATTGAGCTCCAAAGTCGTCAAGGCACTCGGCGGGGTACCCGTCGCCATGCCCCAGGGCGCAACCTACGAAGCGCTCCAGAAGGGAGTCGTTGAGGGGACCTTCACCCCGATCGAAACCCTCAAGGGATGGAAACAGGCCGAGGTGATCAAATACACCACCGACTGCCGGGACATAGGATACACGACCGCGATGTACGTTGTGATGAACAAAGCGAAGTGGGAAGCCCTGCCCGACGATCTGAAAAAAATCTTCGCCGAGACGAGCGAAGAGTGGGTCGACGTGCACGGAAAAACATGGGACAGGCTTGACCTCGAGGGCCGCGAATTCTCGCAGAAACAGGGCAATTCCATAATCGAGCTCTCGCCCGAGGAGAACGCGAAATGGAAGGCCGCGGTACGGCCCGTCATAAACGAATACGCGAAAGCGGCCGCCGGCAGAGGGCTGCCCGGCGAAAAGGCGGTTGCCACGCTTCGAAAGCTGATCTCCGATTATTCGGCGAAATACGGTAACTGACGATCACCCGCTGCCGTCCCCCGCACGGGGACGGCCGTCCGTATGTGAGGAGGTAAGGTACACCAATGTACCAAATTGAAAAGATACTCCACTCCGCGGCCGCAAGGACCAACTGGATCTCGATGGGTGCGGTGCTCGCCATGATGGCACTTACCGTCGTGGACGTCGTCCTCAGATTATTACGCATGTCGATCCCGGGCGCCTATGATATCGTGGGGCTCCTCGGCGCCGTGGTGATATCCTTCTCGCTTGCGTACACCTCGGTGGAGAAGGGCCACATCGCCGTCGAGTTCCTCGTACAGAAGCTGCCCGAAAACGCCAGGTCGGTCATCGACGCCCTTACGGGGCTTGCCTCCACGCTCTTTTTCGCAATGGCGACGTGGAGCCTTGCCGTTTATGCCCTCGACTTCTATCGCGGAGAGGAGGTGTCCATGACCATCAAAATGCCCGTATTCCCGTTCGTTCTGGGAACATCCCTCGGGTGTGCGCTCCTCAGCATCGTACTCGCGGTCTCCTTTGTCCGGACCGCACGGGAGGCCCTGAGAAAATGAGCCCAACCGCCATCGGTCTTCTCGGCATCGGTCTGCTCTTCACGCTCATCTTCACCCGTATTCCGGTGGGCTTCCTGATGGGTATTATCGGCTTCGCGGGCTTCGCCTGGATCGTCTCCCCCGAGGCCGCCTTCAGCATAACGTCCAAGGACATCTTTTCCATTTTCGGCTCCTACAACCTTACGGTCATCCCGCTGTTCATATTCATGGGGCAGATCGCCTTCCACTCGGGCATCAGCCGGCGTTTGTTCGACACGGCCTACACCTGGATCGGTCGCCTGCCGGGTGGGCTCGCCATCGCTACCATCGGCGCCTGCGCCGGCTTTTCGGCCATCTCCGGCTCGACCAACGCCACCGCGGCAACCATGGCGGCCGTCGCCCTGCCGGAGATGAAACGCTTTAACTACAAGCCGAGCCTCGCGACCGGGGTCGTCGCCGCCGGTGGGAGCCTCGGCATCCTCATCCCCCCCAGCGTTATCTTCATCGTTTACGGAATCCTCACCGAGCAATCGATAGGAACACTCTTCCTTGCCGGGATCGTGCCGGGCATACTGCTCACGCTTCTCTTCATCATCGCCATTCTCATCTGGACCGCGATCGACCCCGAGCTCGGTCCGCGCGGACCGAAGACCACATTGAAGGAAAAAATCCGCTCGCTCGGCGGCGTCATCGAGACCCTCGTATTGTTCGTCATGGTGATGAGCGGGCTCTTCGCGGGCATCTTCACCCCCACCGAGGCGGGGGGAATCGGCGCGGCGGGAACGCTGCTGCTCGCGGTCGTCACGCGGACCATCAACCTGAAGGGGTTCTCGAACGCGCTCATGGAAACAACGCGCATCTCGTGTATGATCATGGTCATCGTGGCGGGCGCCACGATCTTCGGTCACCTCCTGGCGGTCTCGCGCATTCCCTTCGACATCGCCACGTGGATAGCGCATTTCGATCTGCACCCCTGGCTGGTAATGATCCTCGTCATCGCCGTATACATCGTCGGCGGCTGCTTCATCGACTCACTCGCGCTGATCATGCTCACCATACCAATATTCTACCCGGTCATACTGCACCTCGGCTACGATCCGATATGGTTCGGCGTCATTATCGTCCTCATCACGCAGATCGGCGTAATCACGCCGCCGGTGGGAATCAACGTCTACGTGGTGAGCGGCGTTGCGCGCGACGTCCCGCTCGAGGTGATATTCCGCGGGGTGGTGCCCATGCTCATCGCCCTCATCGTGCTCACGCTCATCCTGATCCCGTTTCCGCAGATCGTGCTCTTTCTGCCGTCGCTCTTACGGTAAACGGGACGTGTGCGGGAGCCAGCCGCCGCGGGAAAGATGCCGGTGATTTTGAACGGGCAGGCGGCCCCCCGGGCGGGGGCCGGTTCTCAATACTTCATGTAATGGAAGGGCTCGATGGCGTTTAACGCGTCGGCGTCGAGCGTCTTGTAGCCCTTCGAGCCGAGTATCTTCTGCGTCTTCTCCCGGTCGTCGACCTCCACCACGAAAACCGCGTTCTTGTGGGCCTCGAGCACGAATCCGTAGGCGTTCTCCACGTTGATCTTCTCCGAGGCGAGTAACTGCACCAGGCCGTCGAGCCCGCCGGGATGATCGTCGATAAGTACGGCAACGACCTCCTTCAGCTCCACCGCAAGATGCTCTTTCGTGAGGACCTTGTGCGCCCGTTTGGGCTCGTCGACGATCAGATTGAAAAAGCCGTGGTCGCCGAACGAGGAGATGGTAATGGCCCGCAGGTTGATCTTCTCCTTCGCGAGGATGGACGTCACCCTGGCCAGCATGCCGGGTTTGTTTTCGGCGGGGATAGTAAGCTGATGAGCGAGCATATAATTTACCTCGATATAGGGTCGCGGCCCTTTGTCCCTTACGCGCGAGTGCGTGTCCGGCCGTAAGTATATCCCCCGTCACCGCGCGGTCAATTCTTTTTCAACCGGACTCTTCGCCCGGTTGAACTCAAAATACGGTTTGTGTCCGTATTTTTTTCTTGAAATCGCATCGAAGATATGCATATTATACCAATAGACTTGTTGCAAATCTCGAGGATATCGGATTGTCCATCGCCGGGGGCGGCGGATAACCGGCCGTATTCCCCGGTTATGCAGCAACTCTGCTATTCGCGGCGTGATTTTATTGCGTACATTGCTTAATGGCCGGATGGCTAACCGTTGATGCGCTGTTTCCGAACGCAGGACCACGAAGCTCGACGCCGGCTCAAAGCGAGTATTTTTGTTCGGCGCACTGTATTGACGGCATAAACCTTAAATCAACGTAGTAAAAGGGAGGTAGGTATGGCTGAAGGCGGGTTTGATTTCAAAAAGTTAATCGACGATTCCAAAATGGTGCTCGTAGCGCCGAAGGAGTATTTCCCCTCCATGCCCACGGAGGGAGGGTTTGTCGGACCGCTCATCAAGGCGACCATTTACGGGACCATCGCCGGGGTGTTCGCGCTCATCTGGAGCGTGCTGCATCTGACCGCGGCGGCGGGAATGTTCGGCGGAGCGTTAGGCGGCGGAGTCGGCGTGATGGCGCTCGTCGGTTCGATCATCGGCGCGATCATCGGTCTATTCATCGGCGGTGTGATTCTATTGATCGTTTCGGCGATCTGCGGCGGCAACACCAATTTCGAGGCGAACGTTCGCGTTACCGCGGCGCTCATGGTGCTTTCGCCGGTCAACGCGCTGTTCTCCTTCGCCTCGGGCATCAATTTGTGGCTCGGCGGCATCATCAGCCTGGCGATCTCGCTCTATGGCCTCTATCTGCTCTATCACGCGCTCGTCGGCGCGCTGAAGGCAAAGGAAGGGACGGCAAAGGTCATCACCATCGTGCTCGCGGCGCTCGTCGGGCTCATGCTGATTTCCTCGCTCACCTGCTACAGGGCGGTCTCCACCATCGGCGACAAGTACCAGGCAGACACGGAAAAGTACCTCAAGCAGAACGAGGACACGCTCAAAGACTTCAATAAGATGATGGAAGGGCTCAAGAAACAGCAGGAAGAGAAATAGTCCCTCATCCTGTTCATTGCGCTGAACCGAGCCCCCGCGACGCGGGGGCTCGCTGTTTTCGCGGAAGGTCCCCCGGAATAAACGGAGTTGCTGCATAACCGGGGGCTTAATCGGGTTTCCCCCGCCCGCGACGCGGGAAACCCGATATCCGCACGATATCAAACAAGTTTAATGATTGAAAAACCGGAAGCAAGGATGTAGTGCTGAACGATCGGCGTCGATTTATCAGGTGACGCTACAGGCGCTGCCGCCTGAATACAGCCGGAGAAAGACGGAAACGGAAGGAACCAGGAATATGCCCGGTATTCTTTGACGGGGGGGTACCCATGAAACAATCGGGACTGACAGGGCAGTTCGTAAAATACGGCTCGATGGTTATATTCGGCAATATTCTGGTCATTTTTTTCATCTGCGCTGTCGCCTATCCGGTCTTTCGGGACACGCGGCTGCTCGCCCTCTTCGGGGTTTTCGCGCTCCTCGGCGCCGCGCTGCTCTTCATCTATTACCTCGCGAGGGTGCGCGTCATACTGCGCCTCGCGGAAAACTTGAACGCCGATTCGTACAAAACGCTCGAGCGGCACTTCGCCGGCTTCGCACGGCTCACCTTTTCACTGAACATTCTTCTCCTCTGCTTTCTCTTTGTGCCGATGGTCGTCATTATGTACCTCTTTCTCGGTTACACGAACCTCTACTACCATTCCTTTGTCTTTTTTCTCAACGCCTTCGTGATCTTCTTCCTCGGCTACCGTTCCATGCAGGTGTGGTACGAGCGCACCTACCCGCTCGGGCGCCTCGGCGTACCCGTGGCCGTACAGGGACTGCGGAGCAAAATCGAGAGCCTGGTGCTCCCGACTGTGCTCCTGGCCTCTGTCGCCATCGCGGTGCTCATCTTCGGACTCCTCGAACGCACCCAGCTCGCGGAGATCGACCGGCGTGTATTCGACGCGATGTCGTTTTTCCGCGCGGATTCGTCCGGAGTCATCCCGCCGCTACCGGGCATCATCGGGGAGAAGGACGGGGTTGTGCTCGTCGCCGGCGAGTCGGGAGCGTTCGTTTATACCGACGGACGGCCCTTCAACGCCGAGACCGCCATTTCGAGGGGAAACCAGCCGGGCCACCTGTTCGAAGCGGCGCGCGGAGTGTTTGAACGGGCGGACAAAAATAACGGAAAAACCGCGGGCGTTTTCGAGGAAGAGACCGCGCTGTATTTTTCTGGAGAAACGGGCGAGGGCAGACGCATGATCGTCGTGTTCCGCGAAATCGTTCTCTATCATTCCTTCTATCTCAGTCTCTTCTCCGCCGTGGCCGCGCTTTTCGTCATCAACCTGGTAATCGCCGTCGTGGTACGGCGCAAACTCGGCGTCATATCGCACTCGCTCGATATCGCCATCCCCGCCATCACCGGCGCCGCCCAGGGCGACCTCACGGCTGACATCCGGCTGATAAAGTCCAGGGACAAGCTCGAGGACTTCGTTCGCAGGTTTATCGAGTTCAAGGGAAGCATCGTCGATTTTATGGGGCGCGCGCGCGATATCTCGGCCAAACTGATGGGCCTCGCCGCCTCGATCGCCGAATCGGGGAGCTTCATTAAAAATTCATCGTCGTCACACGCCGTGCTTCTTGAAAGTTCGACGCGGCTGTCCGACGAGATTTCGGGAGCGTTTCTCGAAATCGCCGGCGGCTCGGAGGAACAGAGCTCCAACATCGGCAGGCTCGAAGAGACCATCGGGACGCTCAACGAGTCCATGGATGTGCTCTCGCGCGACGCGACGAACGTCATCAAGTCGATGGGCTCGGTCGAGTCGAGCGCGAACGAGGGGGCGAAGCTCGTCGAAAGTGCGATCGAGAACATACGCACCACGGAGAAGCTCCACGAGGGCATGCTCGGCATCGTCGAGGTGATCTCGGACATCGCCGACCAGGTGAACCTCCTTTCGCTCAATGCCTCGATCGAGGCGGCTCGCGCGGGCGAACACGGCAGGGGCTTCGCCGTTGTGGCCGAGGAGATATCCAAGCTCGCCGACCGCACATCGAGCAATGTAAAGGAGATCGGCTCCATGATCGGCCGCCTTAACGCCGAGATGAAGCGGAGCGCGACGATGATCGGCGAGATGAGCGACACCTTCACCGTGATCGTGCAAAATATAGACACGACAGGGCTCATGATAAACGGGTTTATCGACATGATCAGCATGCGCGCCATCGAGATCTTCAAGATCCGCGAGACGAGCGCGGCGATCAGCGCGTTCTCGAAAGAGCTC
>JADFDB010000051.1 GCA_018263175.1 Spirochaetota bacterium | reverse complement strand
AGGCCGAACGTTACGGAGCGCTCCGGCACGAGTCGGGAACGCTGTACTACGAACACCGCCGGGGCCCGGACGTGCGGAAGGCCTACATCCCGGACGCACGGACGCGAAGGGAGCTCGAAACGCTCGCGCTGAAACACGGCCTCAGAGGCACCGCTCTCTGGCGCCTCGGCCTCGAAGATTGAGCGTAATAACGGCGTCCCCGAGCGATACGGAAAAACTGACAGGATAAAGGAGGATGTGATCGATGGCCGGAAAGGAATTTAAAAGCAACGTCTTCGCGAAAAACCCTCAGTTCAATTATCTGCCGGACGGCGACCGGTATCTGCTCGAGGTCGAAAAACCGCGCTATCGCTTCAACGTCATCGGAGCCGGCATCATGGGCCAGGAACACATGAGGGTTACTGAACTGGAGGGGCGCGGCGCGATCCATGGAATATACGATACCAATCCCCGAAGCGTTGAAAGCGCGCGGCAGATGTTCGCCCTGCACGCGCCCGGCAGGGAGCTCGTTGTGTACGATTCGCTCGAGTCGGCGTGCAATGATGCCGCGGCGGATGCGCTCATCCTCTGCACGCCGAACTACACGCATATCGATATCGTTCGGGTCGCCGCGAAATCCGGCAAACACATACTGCTCGAAAAACCCATGGCGACGACGGTGGCGGACGCGAGGGAGATATTGACGATCGCCACGAAGCACAGGTCCGTTTTTCAGATCGGGCTTCAATACCGGTACAAGACCATCTATCGCGAGGCCATCCATGAGGCGCTTGACCGCAAATCACTCGGCGGGATAAAGACCGTGAGCATACTCGAGCATCGTATTCCCTTCCTCGACAAGGTGAGCCAGTGGAACAAGTTTTCGGAATATTCCGGCGGTACGCTCGTCGAAAAATGCTGTCATTATTTCGATCTTATGAATCTTTTCGCGGGCGCCAGGCCGGCAACGGTCTACGCCTCCGGCGGGATGGCGGTTAATTTCATCGAGTTTGAATATAAGGGACGGAAATCGGACATCATGGACAACGCCATGGTGGTCGTTACCTACGAAAACGGGGTGCGGGCAAGCTTCAACCTCTGCATGTTCTCTCCGATGTTCTACGAGGAAATAGTGATCTGCGGGGACGAGGGCCGTCTGCGTGCCTTCGAAAACGAGGATTATCTCGCCGACCCCCGTCCGAAGAGCCACCTCGAAATCATCTGTGGCGAGAAACGTCCATCCCGGACCTCAACCCCGTGCTATCCCGTCTACATCGAAGCGAGCGGACACAATGGGGCGACCTACTACGAGCACCGTGCCTTTATCGACAATATGGATGGCGTCAGGACGGAAACCGCATCGGCCGAGGAAGGCTACTGGTCGATTGTCGTCGGGGCTGCCGCCGAGGAATCGGCGCACAGCGGCACTGTCATCAAGATAAAAGACTTTCTTAAAAAACAGTAACGGGGGAGCATTCAATGAACTACTTTCTGGACAGCGCAAAGATCGACGAGATCCGATATGCGTATAAGAACTGGGGTATTAACGGCGTTACCTCCAACCCGCGCCATATACTCGCCTCGGGAAAACCGTTTTTTACGGTAATCGGCGAACTGGCCGAGGAATTCAGGGGAAAGGACTTTCCCATTTCGGTGGAGATCAATCCTCACCTCGAAGACACGAAATCGATGGTGGCCGACGCGCGCAAGCTGGCCGCCATGTCGGACAATTTCGTCATAAAAATCCCCTGCATCGAACAGGGGCTTGCGGCGGCGAAAGAGCTCGTGGAAGCGGGAGTACGGACCAATATAACCCTCGTGTTCAGCGCCTCCCAGGCGTTGCAGGCGGGACGGATCGGGGCCGAGTTCGTTTCGCCGTTTATCGGGTGGAAGGAATCGAGCGGAGAGGATTGCACGGCCTTCGTCGGTGACATCGTGTCCGCCTACCTGAACTATGCCATTCCGACAAAGATAATCGTCGCGGCGGTGCGAAACGGCAAGCAGATCGTCGAGGCGTCGACAGCGGGCGCTCACATCGTCACGGCCGGCTTCGATGTCTTTAAAGAGAGCTTTTATCATCCGTTTACCGACCTCGGTCTTCAGCGTTTCAGGGACGCATGGGACAAGACCGATACGAAAGGCTGAAAGGAGGCAATAAATAAATGGAGAAAAAGCGGCAATTGCGGACCAGGAACCTCATCGCCTACGGCGTGGGCGACCTCTACGGCGGCGGATCGTTTTTTATTATCAGCACGTTCGCCATGTTCTATCTCGTCAATGTGATCGGACTCTCGCCGGTGCTCGCCGGCCTTATTCCGGGGCTCGGTAAAATCTGGGACGCCATTTCCGATCCACTCATGGGATATATTACCGACAATACGAAATCGCGGTTCGGGCGGCGCAGGGTCTTTTTTCTCATCGCGGTACTGCCGGTGGCCCTCAGCTTCTTCCTGCTCTGGCTGCCCGTGCGTTTCGATACGCAGGTATATACCTTCCTGTATTATTTCTTCGCGTACCTGTTCTTCTATACCGTCTCCACCATGACCATGGTGCCCTACTCCGCCCTCAGCGCCGAAATGACGCTCGAATTCAGGGAGCGCAACCGCCTCTCCGGCACGCGCATGATCTTTTCGATCCTTGCCTCGCTGCTTGCGGGCGTACTGGTTCAGCCCATCGTCAACTCGTTCGATGATCCCGCACAGGGGCACATGATGGTGGGGGCCCTCTTCGGACTGCTCTTCGCGATACCCTGGCTTTTCGTTTTTCTCGGCACATGGGAGCTTCCCCGGACTGAAATCGAGCCGGCACAGCCGATGAGCATTTTCCGCAACTTCAGCTCTATTTTCTCCAACCGTACCTTTCGACTGCATATCGGCATGTACATCTGCGCCTATGCATCCATGGATGTTCTGATGTCGTGGTTCAAATTTTACGTTATCGATTACCTCGGACGCGGAGACATCGTCCACCTGGGCCTCGGGGCGATCGTGCTTACGGAGCTCGCGGCGCTTCCCCTTTACGTGATGCTGACGAACAAAAAAGGACACGGCCGGGCCTACATGTTGGGGCTTGCGCTGTGGGCCGCAGCCACCGTGCTCATGGAGCTGCAAAAACCGGGCTCGCCCTCGTACCTGCTCATCCTCAACTGCGTGTTTGTAGGAGCCGGAATGTCGGCCGGCGTGGTCATCCCCTGGACCGTGCTTCCGTTCGTAACGGATGTCGATGAGCTCATCACCACGCAGAAACGGGCCGGCACCTATGCCGGGGCGATGACCCTCATCCGCAAGCTCATCCAGGGCGCCCTGGTCCTCCCGCTCCTGGGGGTATTGCTCAAGCTTATAGGATACACCGTGCCGACGGCCCAGCAGATCGCCGCGAAGACACCGGTACAACAGGCAGAGAGCACGCTCCTGCTCATCAAGGCCCTCTTCATACTTTGCCCGCTGGTTCTGATCGTTCTCGGCATTATCTTTGCCTCCCGGCTCAGGATTTCACCGGAGACGCACGATGTCTTGATGAAAGAGATAGAGCGACTGAAAGCGGGCGGCCGCAGGGAGGATGTCGATGTGAGCACGCGGCTGGTCTGTGAAGAGCTGACCGGGCAGCCGTACGAGAAACTTTACCGGCAGGGATGAGCCATGAAACAGCCAGTCACCATCGGCGTGGTATGCCTTGCGCGCACGACCTTCGACTACAAAGCCGCCGCGGAGATCTACCGAAAAATCCAGGATGATCTCTCGAAATTGCACAACGTCCGCTGGGAATGCGTGAATGAGCTCGTCATAGAGGTCGAGGACGCGCAGGCCGCGGCGAGAGAGCTTTCACGGAAGGCGATTGACGGCCTCGTCTGCATCAGCGGCACCTTCCATCTCGGGCACCTCGTGCTCGAGATCGTCCGCACGATAAAAGCGCCGCTCCTGTTATGGGGGCTGAACGAGCTCCCCTACGACGGCGGCAAGATACGGCTCAACTCGGTGTGCGGTGTGAACCTCGACGCTTCAAATCTCTATAAGGCCGGAATGCGGAACTATCACGCCATAATTCAGGACATGATTGATGAAAACTGGATTGACGCGCTAAGGATAAAAACGGCCCTTTCCACGGCGCATGTCGGTATTGCCGGTTACCGCGCGCATGGTTTTTATAATATCGATATCGACGAGCCCGCCACCTACCGGGAGATCGGGGCGCTCGTCGATCACTACGAGCTCGCGGATGCATTCAATTTTCCGGCGGGAGCCGACGAAGTGAGCGCCGAGAGGAAAAAATACGTAAACCTCTTCGATGTATCCGGAATCTCGGCCGATCAGCTCGAGCTCGTCGCGTCGCTCGCGGCGAGGCTTCGCGCGTTCATCGACCACCATAAACTCTCGGCCCTCGCGCTGCGATGCTGGCCTGAATTCGCGGCCAGTTACGGCATCTCGCCCTGCGCGGCGATGTCGCTGCTTCAGTCCGAGGGGCGCATTGTGGCCTGCGAGGGTGATATCGACGGCGCCCTTTCCATGCTTGCGCACCGGGCCGCCGGGGCCGAAACGCCCTTCCTGGCCGACCTGTCGCAGATAAACGTGGACGAGAACTTCGCGCTGTTGTGGCACTGCGGCGCCGCGCCGTGCAGTCTGTGGGACGGGAACTGCGTACGGTCTCTGGACAGCTATTTCGCGGGAGGGAAAGGCGTGACGGCCGATTTCGTCATGAAGCCCGGCGCAGTTTCAATCATGCGGATGGATTCCGTTTCAGGATGCTACAGGATGTTCATGCAGAGCGCGCTCGGGATCCCGATGGAAAAGGAGCTGCGCGGGACCTATCTTAAAGTGGTGTTCGAGAAGCCGGTTAAAAGCGTCTTCGAACGGATTATCTATAACGGCATCGCCCATCATGCCTCGATGGCGTACGGTGATTATCGCCGGCCTCTCGAGATCTTCGCCCGCATGCAGGGCTGGGAACTGGTTCAATAAGGATGTGCCCTCCGCGCCGGGACCGCCGTGTGAAGGAAGGTACCGTATCGGTATCGGAGCCGCTCAGAAAGTCAGTATGATGGAGCTCCTCGCCTCAAGCGCAAGCCCGCGGGAGAGCTCCCTGAGCGTGAACTTTTCCCCGGTTTCCGCGGTGAAGGCCCTCGGCATTTTTATCCCGTTGCTTTTAAATATGCGCGAAAGCTGGTCCGCGTCGAGCGGTACCACCGAGTTCTCGTCACCGAAATTGAGCGCAAGCAGTGCCCCCGCCGTGTTGAGCAGGTACGCCGGGTGCGGGGTGTCCATAACGCCCAGGGGATAGACCTTCCCTCTGTTCAGCTTCTTCGAGAAGGCGATGCACTGCCTGATCTCGACGAATTTTTCTTCGGTTACCCTGGCGAGGTTGTCCGAGAGGATCAGCATCCCATTCGAGATGCAGATGACGTCCCGGAGCATTTTCCGCTCGCTCTCCGAGAGCTCGGTGTCGGTATCGCGGATCATCAGGCAGTCGGGGTCGTTCAGCCACAGCCGGCGGTGCATATAGGCCCTGGTAAGCGTGTTTCGCAGGGAGTTGCGCGTGCCCACGTGGGATTCGCCGCCCCAGGTTTTTTCGTCCTTTTCGATCCAGTTCGGGGAGACGTCCCCGCCGATCCTGTTGCCGTCCACGATGCCGATGCCCTGCATGATGGGCATGCCGCAGCCGAGTATAAACGTCTCGGGGCCGGCCTCCTCGCGTATCGCATTCAGCGCGCTTTTGAGGCGCTCGGCGCGGGTCAGCGAATTATCGGCGCATGATCCGGCAAGCGCACCCGAGTACAGGAAGTCGAGCTTCAGCACATCGTATCCCCATTCACGGGCGGCCGTGTGAATGACGGTGCGAAGATATTCCATCGCTTCGGGATTGGTGACATCGAGGCCGAAGAAAAACCCGCCGCTCCATCCGGGATTAAAACCGGCATACGCCCTTCCCTTCGTGAGGATGGGCAGCCCGCCCCTGATAAACCACTTCGGGTTCTTTTTAAAGATGTTGGAAGCGATCGTTGCCGACAGCGGTGCGAGCCAGAGGCCGGACTTGTAGCCGGCGCGATGGATCTCATCGGAAAGATACGCCATCTTGCCGTCGAAATCGGGCTTCATCTCGAGCCAGTCGCCGACATTGAGCTGCCATCCGTCGTCGATCTGAAAGTAGTCGAGCGGCAGCTTCTTCTTCCTGCACACATCGAGATTTTCGAGAATGTCGTCGATTTTAAGATTATGAAAATAGTAATACCATGAGCACCATCCCGCCGGTATGCCGGATGGTATGCGGATTGAACGCTTTTTCCGGATACCGTCGAAGTAGGTTTCTAAAAGCGCCTCTTCATCACCGGAGTCAATCCAGAGCGGCTCGAGGGCGCGCTCCCCGGACCCGTCGCTCAGGCGGAAGTTTTCATAATCGTAGATGATCCGGATTTGCCGGATGCCGTCGTCGTCGATAAGGGCGCGAAAATATACGAAATCTGAAAAGTCTCCGGAAACCCCCGCAAGCTCGCATTCGCCGGTATCATAGTTCTTGAGCATCGTGAACGATTCCGAGGCGAAATCGCCGGCTTTACCGGACGGCAGGTTGCCGAGGTTGTCCTGAATCGCGCCGACGGGATCGACAAACGGCATAAACCAGGGGCGCCGCGGCCGAAGCGGAACCTCGCCGGGACGGTAACTCCTCGTAACCGTCCACGACTGGTACCCATGTTTGAAAAACGACCAGCTTCCGGGGATTTTACGGTCTAGGACGAATTCCACGCGCAGGAGTTCCCTCGGCGCGTTCGCCTTCCAGCGGAGCACCGGTCGATATTCCCCGCCCTCTTTGACCACCTCAATGCCGTAGTTCTGACCCTTGCTTCGAAGGCCCTCCTTCACCATGCTCTCTTTGACGGAACCGAGTCCCTTCCTGTAATGAACCGTCGCAAGGGCGTCTTCGAAGAAATTTTTCAGCACCATGTCTCTGTACCGTTTCTTTGTGATATGGGGAACAAGTGGTACGTAGTGTAAGAGCCGCGGAAGGAGTCTGTCAAATATCTTTTAGCATGAATGAGGAGCCTGAACGGGTAAAGCGTCAGCGGGAGCGGTCCTCGACGCGGAGGGCGCGCTTCATTTCCCTCAAACGGGCAATCTCCGCGCGGATGGACGCAATCTCTTCGCTCAGGTTGATTTCTGAAAGCCGTGCGTCGGGGTCATCAAAACCGCCATTCAGACGAAGCCGGACGCTGAGCTCGGCGCAGTCTTCGAGCGGGGAGCCGGTGCGCGGTGAAGCCGAAAGATGTACGAGCACCTCGGAAAGGCGCTCCGGGCCGCCCTCGCCGGTGCTGCGTCCCTGCTGCGAGTAGCGGTCTACCGAATTTTTATCGAAGCCGAGTGCCGTAACGAATACATCATTGATTACACGGTTCACCACGGAATGCTTTTCGGCATTGTAAAGAAACTTTCCCCGTACCCTGTCTCGTTCCTCAACGAGCTCGCGCTCGCGGAGCGCAAGCCGCATGAGGCTGTTCTCAATTTCCTTAATGGTCATCACGGGGAGGAGTTAAACCCGATCTCAGCCGTTCATCATATCGGCGGGCTGGCCCGTGGCCTCGAGGACGTTGAACCAGAGACGGGAATGGGGATTGATCTGTTTGCGCTTGCTCGTGACGACGACTATGGGAATATGGGTGAAGATATTGTTCCACTGCCCGACTATCATGTCGGTTTTTCCGGCCATGCCCGCGTGAACGGCATACTGCCCGAGGAGCGCGCAGAACAGGGCGTCGTTCGGGTTCGCCGGCGCGCTTCGGATCATATAGCTCGGATCGATATATTTCAGCGAGGCATTGATGTTTTTGGCTTTGAAATATTCGTTTATTGAATCGCGGAGATAGAGCCCGATATCGGCGAGTTTGATGTTGCCCGAGGCGTCGTGCCCCTGCCTGGAGGGCTCCTTGACAAGGATGTCCTGCCCGGCCCCTTCGGCAACGCAGATGACGGCGTGCCCGCGCCTGGCGAGACGCTGTTCGAGGTGATGGAAAAAGCCGTTGCCGCCGTGAAGTTCGAACGGCACCTCGGGGATGAGAACGAAGTTGACGTCGTTCATGGCAAGCGCGGAATTCGCGGCGATAAAGCCGGAATGCCTCCCCATCAGCTTGACGAGGCCTATGCCGTTGGGCGCTCCTTCGGCCTCGACGTGAGCGGCGTAAATCGAGTCGACGGCGCGCGAGAAGGCCGTCTCGAATCCGAATGTCCGCTGAATGTAGCTGACGTCGTTGTCGATGGTTTTGGGAATGCCGATAACGGCGAGCTTGAGCTTTCTCAGTTTGGCGATGACCGCTATGTCATGGGCGGCGCGCAGGCTTCCATCACCCCCGATGACGTAAAGGATGTTGATATACTGGCGCTCGATGGAATCGACGATGGCCTCCATGTCGTCGGTGCCGCCGCGCGAGGACCCCAGGATCGTGCCCCCCGTTTTGTGGATGCCCCGAACGTATTCCGGGGTAAGCGCGACGGGCTGATAGTTCGTTGAAGGATTGAGGCCGAGGAAGCCGTATCGGATGCCGATGATGCTCTGGACGCCGTACCGGTAATAGGACTCCATGACGAGCGACCGGATTACGTCGTTGGTGCCAGGGCAGAGACCGCCGCAGGTGACGATGGCCACCCGCGTACGGGCTGAGTCGAAAAATACCTTTCGGCGCGGTCCGGCCTTCTCGAAGCTCGTGGGATTTTCCTTTACCAGCGGCTCGCGATCGCAATAGGCCACATCGTAGAGGATCTTCTCCGCGTCGGTGACGAAGGCAAAATCGGTGGATGGCCATTTGGTCAGCATAGGAGACTCGATCTTGCACTCGCCGATGTTTTCTATGCTAAGGTCGAGTTCCATGTTATTCATACCGTTCACTATTAATGGACTTTCCGGGTCTCCCTGTCATGCCAGCCTTCGCCCGGCCTGGGCGCAGGCATTCACCTCACAGGCTATACACCGATTTTACCTGAGTATATCACGATGTCAGCGTTTTCCAACAAAAGAATCCATGGCCCTCCCCGCGCCCATCGCCAGGACGGCGCGGTCGTGGAGCCACGCGGGAAGCATTTTGGCGTACTTTATCAGGCGGACCGAAAAGGGGATCATGACCCAGGCCCTGTTTTTTTTGACGGCATCGATGACGGTATCGGCCACGTATTGCGGATCGAGCGTTTTATTAAAGATAAAGGGCTTGAATCCCTTGAACATGCCGGTCTCGATGACATACGGGCACACACAGGTTATTTTGACCCCCGTGTAGCCGTACTTCAGCATTTCCAGCCGGATCGATTCGGACAAGCCCACATCGGCGAACTTGCTGGCGCAGTAATCGCTCATCTTCGGCATTCCGAGAAGGCCGGCGGATGAGGCGATGTTCACGACATGACCGCTGTTTCGCTCCGTCATGCCGGGCAGAAAGTGTTTGGTAAACAGTGCCATTCCGAGAAAGTTGATATCCATCGTCCTTTTGATTTCATCGAAGCTCAATTCGAGGAAGGGTTTGCCGTTGACGATGCCGGCGTTGTTGACGAGGATGTCGACCGGATTGGACTGCCGCTGTATGATTTTCACCATCCTGTCCACATCTTTCCTGTTCGAAATATCGCAGACGTGGGTCGAGACCTTTGCCTTGAGGGTGATGAGTTCCCGTTCGGTTTCATCGAGGAGCTTTCTGTTGATGTCGACGAGTATGAGGGAGCATCGTTCACGGGCGAAATTTAACGCCATGAGCCTGCCGATCCCGGCTGCTGCGCCGGTTATGAGTACTGTTTTGTTGGCTAATACGGTCATGTCCCGCTCCTCGATAAGGAATGATTTTCAGAATTGTCGCAAATCTCAGGAATTTCGGGTTTTCCCTGTTATGCAACAACTATCCAATTGACACATCGGAGTAAGGGGCATAATCAGGCGATCGTCAACAAAAAATTATGGCCTTGACCGGCCGCCGCATTGATACTAAGCTTTGCGAATCCATCAGGAAAATGTGTTCGGGTATAACGGAAAATGGCATGAAAAAGAGATCACCATTCACATCGGTCGTGTTTGCGGGCGGCGGATGCCGCTGTTTGTGGCAAGCGGGTTTTATGGTCGAAGCGGCTTCGGCGCTGGAGATTGTCCCGACCGAGGTCGCCGGCGCGAGCGCCGGGGCGGCAATCGCCTGCATGTACTATGCGGGCCGCACGGATTTTGCCATGGAGCATTTCAAGGAGGCGACATCGCGGAACAGACGGAATTTCTATCCTTTCAGAATCTTCGGCCGGCAACCCGTCTTTCCTCAGTATACGATGTACCGGGACCTGATGCTGAAAACGATGGACGGTCCCGCGATGAAAAAGCTGAAGAAGGGTCCGGATATCCGCATACTCGTTTCACGTCCGCCCGCATGGTTGGGCCCCCGATCGGCCACGCTCATCGGGATCAGCGCTTATCTTACCGACAAGCATCTATACGGGTCCGTCCATCCGAAACTGCCCTCACGCCTGGGCTTCTATCCGGAGGTCGAGAGCGCGCGCGACTGCGAAACCGCCGAGGCGCTCGCCGACCTCGTCCTCGCTTCGTCATGTACCCCGCCTTTCACGCCGATCATGCGCCGTAACGGGGCCACCGTTCTGGACGGCGGACTCATCGACAACGTGCCCATGCGTGCGCTTTCGAACAATGAAGGCACCGCACTCATACTGCTGACGCGACAGTACCCTCAAACGGCGATACCGGCAATCGCCGGACGGGTATACGTACAGCCTTCCCGGCCGTCACCGATCGCGAAGTGGGATTATACCAACCCGCGCGGGATACAGGAGGTTTTCGATCTGGGTAAACGGGACGGTGAGACCTTCGCGAAAGCCTTTCGGCAGAGGACCGCGCGGTAAGGGGACAGGGCCGAGGTGTCGATTACAACAGCCTTCGGCCGGTCAGAAGCCTCGCCGCGAGGCGCAACAGCCCGCTGGTGCCGAAACGCTCGTGAAGGATGCGGACATAGAGAGAGGTCTGTGTGAGCGGAACCGGTTTCGTCTTATTCTTCGGGGTTAACTCGATGGCGGAATGCGGACAGGCGGCAACGCATAGCCCGCAGCCCAGGCAACGGCCCTCTTCGATGACGGCGAGCTTTCCCTCCATGCGTATGGCATCCATGCCGCATCGTTTCACGCATTTGCCGCATCCCCGGCAGCCGTCCGCGTCCACGACGGCGATGTAGAGCGAGTGGAAATGGTCCGAGGGACGCGGAAGCTTTTTCAACGCGCGTAAAACATGACAGCAGTCGCCGCAGCAGCAGCAGATGAATTCCGGCGACCGGACGTTCTGCGGCTGGATGATAAATCCCGCCTCCTCGGCGCGGTCCAGGAGCAAGCGGGCCTCCTGCCTGTCGATGCGCCGTCCAGTGCCGCGCTCGAGCACCGTTCGCGCCGAATCGCCGAAGACGAAGCAGGTCTCCCTGATTTCGGAATGCGTGCATGGCTCGCCGAGTACGTCGTTGGACTGGCGGCAGACGCAGTTCTGCACCACGATGGGCTCCGGCGCGGCGGCAACGATTTTCCGGACATCGTTATAGGGGGCGATAGTCATGCGCGGCTCGATAGCCCTCCCGATCGGGATGGTGCGCATTTGCGGTGTCTTCGAATGGAAGAATGCCGCTCTGAAATCCTTCTCGATATAGGTTTCAAAATTTCCGGCGAAATCGGCGTCAATCCGGTCGACCTGGAATTCGAACATCCCTATGGCTAACTGGCTGAGGCTGTATTTACGCTTTGCGGTGCCGGTACCCGGGTCCATGGATATTGCGCCCTTCCGAAACATCGCATATAGCAGTTCCTCAAGCGACGCTAACGACAGCGTAAGCTCTTTCTTCACGCGGCGGTGGATTCGTGATACCGGTTCGGGAAGCATCCCGAGGTGGACGGCGACCGAGGCCTCGGTCGGGGTGAACAGGCTCTTGAGAAGCCGGATCTCCACTCCCGTCTCGGTCCGGGGATAGCCGATGGGCATGTGGTCGATCGCCTCCCGGAGACGATCATAGACGTCGCGTTGCGAAGCATTCGGTTGAGGCAGATTAAGGCTCATCGGTGCTCGTCGATTCCGGACTGAATGGCACTCCTGACCTTCTGCATCAGTTCCTCGATATTTGTGTCGTTGTAACCGGCCGTATCGATTTTTTGATGGACTATCATAAGGGCTTTGCCGGGCAGGAGGTTCACCGTATGAGGAGGCAGTATGTTATTCGTATTGATGATGGTAACGGGAAGAAGCGGCAGCCCCATATCGATCGCGAACTTAAAGGCACCCTTCTTGAATTCGCCGATTTTCCCGGAAGTCTGCCGTGTTCCCTCCGGGAAGAAAATGACCGATGTTCCGTTGACGATCTTTTTGCGCGCGGCATTGATGGATTCGATGGCCTTTTCGTGATCGGACCTGTCGATGAAAATGTGCCCCACCTTTTCACAGCCGATGCCGAGGCCGGGAACTTTACGAAGCTCCTGTTTAAGCACCCACTTGAAATCGATACCGAGCCAGCCGTACAGAACGAATACATCGAAATGGCTCTGGTGGTTGGGAACGATGACATAGGATTGTTTTTTATCGATGTTCTCCTTCCCGATAACTCTGACGAAAATTGGGGTCATATATCCATTGAGCCGGGACCAGACGGCCCCCCCGATAAAACTGCCTATTTTCTGATTGACCAGGGTCGACAATATCACGGCGATCGCCCCGAAGGTCAATGTGGAAAGCACGAGAAACGGAACATATACAAGCCACTTGTACGGTTGATAAAGCACTACGAGCAGTTTTCGCACCTCGTCCTCCAACGTGCCGATGTACGCGGGGTTCCTCCCGTGTGGAGAGTTTATGTATAATAAATCGAGAATTTTGTCCAGTCCTTTTGAGTGGCAAACCGGGCAAGGGCCGGTGAATTTGTCCTCTGTCGGATATCTTCCTTGACATCGTATTTGCTCGAATGCATTGGTGAGTGGTATAGATTGATAATAGAGTTGTTGCATAATTGTAAAAAATCGACATTCCAGAAATTTGTGAAAAGCCCAATATACGGAGCAGGGCCAGCGAGGGTCCTGAAGACGGCTATGAACTTCGGTTGGAACAGGATAAACATCGTTTCCCTCGCCGACGAGGCGACCCTGCTCGAATGCGAGAGCGAGCTGCGTGCCGTCGTCGAACGGGGATTCCGTTTCCTGAAATTTCCCCCGCGTCTTGAAAAGCTGTTTTCCGCACACGATACGCCGAGACGCAGGAAGCGTTATTTGATACTCGGACTCGTTGCGGTACTGCTTTATAACATCTATTGCTTTTCGGATATGATCGTTCTTAAAGATATCTACCGGGTGGCGTGGTTCATCCGGCTCGCCATAGTGACCCCGGTTATGGCAATTATTCTGTTGCTCTTTTATCTGCGCAAATGTGCGCGGCTGACCGAGGCGTTTATCGGGGCGATCGTGGTCCTGACCTCAATCAGTATCCTCGTAATGCTTTTGCTCAGCAGCGACACCAACGAGATCCACTACCACACCGGCATCATCATAATAATTATCTTCGGAAATATCGTCGTCGGCATGCGTTTCCTGACGGCGCTGGTCTGTTCCATAATCGTACAGACACTTTTTTCAGCACTGCTCCCGGTAGCGACCACGATGCCTATCGAGGCGATCATCAACCATTCGCTCGTCCTGTCGACGGCCGTCGTCATGAGCCTCATCGGCAATTACCAGATGGAGGCCGAGCTCCGACGGGTTTTCCTGGTGAGTCTTCTGAACAGGGTCGAATCGATAAAACTGGCACGTTCCAACAAAGCGCTCGAACAGCTTTCCATTTCAGATCCGCTTACGGGCCTTTATAACAGGCGATATTTTGACGAGGCCCTCGAAAGGGAATGGCGCGCGGCCCAGCGCAGCGGAATGCCCCTCTCACTGCTCTACCTCGATATCGACCATTTCAAGCTTTACAACGATACCTACGGGCACAACGCCAGAGATCGGTGCCTGGTGCTCGTTGCCGCAGTCATAAGCTCCTCCGTACGCCGTCCGTACGACGTGTGCGCACGGTACGGCGGAGAGGAGTTCGTGGCGCTTCTGCCCGGAACTGATGTGGAAAGGGCTGACGCGATCGCCGAAAAAATACGCGCCGGGATCGCGGCCACCTGCATAACTCGCGACCCCCCGGGCACGGCCGGCCGCGTCACGGTAAGCATCGGGATTGCGGGCGGCCTGACCGGTGAGATGCCGGGCCCGCAATGGCTCGTGGAAGCGGCGGACAACGCGATGTATACGGCGAAACGGGACGGACGCGACAGGGTGCGCACCGCCGTCCGGAATACATAATCCCGGCGATTACGGTGCATTCATAGATTGAGCCCGTGCGTTCATATCGCACAGTCTCTAAAAAGCCCGCAGCACGAAATGGAAGCTGTTATCAGGCTATACGCGAGTCTCGGCGTGGAAGAGGAATGGCTGTAACAAAGCCCTCCGTCGGATGCGCAGAAGGCCTTGTTCTAAAATGATTTACTGCATTAATGGTTAAGCTTTCGCGAGCTCGAGGGTGCGGTAATTATTCGGGAGCCGGTGTACCGGCTTCGGCTTTGTACTTCCACTGGTCCTTGAGGTGTTGTTTCAACTCTTCATCCTGGATATATCCCAGCCCGACGAGCACCTCGCCGAGCAGTCCGCCGTTTTCCTTCTGGAATTCAAGCGCTTCATTGAGCTGATCGATGGTGATCTCTCCCGCTTCCACGAGTATTTCACCGAGTAGACCCGACATTGTAGTATCTCCCTGAAAAAGGTTTGTTATGTCCGAAGGGGACCACGGCGCAGCCATGGTTGGTATAATCACAGAGAAGAATATATCCGGATATCCCGGTATTTACCACAATTTTTTTACGGATTATTCAATGTTTCAACATTAGACATGTTGCAAAACTCATCCGTCTTTCCTGCCGAAGCGCAGCGAAGAGCGGGAATGACGGACTTCATAGTCGGTAATTATAAGCGGTTATGCAACAAGTCTATTATGAATGGGTGGGATAATTCACGCTCAAAATTAGAATTGACTCGGGCCGCAACAATCGCTATCTTCTTCAGCGGTATCGCATGATACTGCGGTAACGGCCTGCGGTGGAGTATCGTCCCCGGAGGCTTTTATTGGGCGGTAAACCTAAAACATGGAGAATTAACTATGAAATTCACAAAAGCGGTCCTTCTGACATGTGCCGTGCTCTTGATGCTACCCGTATCGGGTTATGCACTTCTTGATGTCGGCGTTTACGGCGGATATTCATTCGCCGTCGATATCGAAACGGAAGAGAACAGCCACAGGAAATCAGGGCCGGAGTTCGGTGCGTTCGCTCATTAC
>JADFDB010000050.1 GCA_018263175.1 Spirochaetota bacterium | reverse complement strand
ATTTTTATACCGGTGCATTCCCGCAGCCCTTGCCGCGGTCGGCCTGTCCCTCGCCGCCTGTGAGGACAGGTCCGTTCCCGACGTGCTCTTCAGCTATGGGCAGATCCTGCGAAAAGAATACCGGAACGAAGTGGGCAGGGTCGTTCCCGTTACGATCGAACAATCCGTGGAGATGGAGGGTTCCTTCAGCCCCGACGGGCTCTTTTTCCTCTACGCCTCCGACCGCGAGCGGGGAAATTTCGACATCTATCTGCGCTCGCTCACCGACATCACCACCGTGCGCATCACCGATCATCCCTCAAAAGACTCCTCTCCCGCGCTCTCGCCGAACGGCAGATACCTCGCCTTCGTCTCGCAGCGCGAGGACCCGGAGGGCGACATCTATCTCATGCGGCTGGACCCCGCCGCGCTGATCGAAAGCGCCCGATCGTCGACCTGGAGGGCCGTGAAGCCCCCGTCCGAAGCGGCCAATCTCACGCAGTACCAGGACCCGTCGACGGGCACCATTCGTATCGTAAAGGACGCCTCCCCCTGCTGGTCGCCCGACGGGAGGCTCATCGCCTTCTCCTCGACGCGCGCCGGGACCGAAAATATTTGGCTAATGGACCGAAAGGGGCGCGCCCTGCGTCAGCTCACCCGCGGCGGCGGTACACATCCCCGTTTTTCCGGCGATGGGAAAAGTGTCATATTCGTCTCATACAGGGACGCGGACTCGGGCGGCGACGTTTATACGATCGACCTCGCGTCGGGGGCCGAAAAGCGGCTCACCGCGGGGCCGGGGATAAAAATGCACCCGTGCTTTCTTCGCGGGTCCGACGAGATCGTCTACACGCTCATCGCCCGCGACACCAACGGCGACGGCAAAATAGATCTTAAGGACAATTCGGTCATACAGCACCTGAACATCGCCACCGGCATCGAATACCCGCTTACGCTCCATTCGCAGTCCTCGTTCGCGCCGCGCTGGTCACCCGCATTCGACGGCGTTATCGTGTTTTCCGATCAGCTTGGAAGCAATATCAACATCAATATCATTCCCGACTATGGCGTCATCCCGAGGCGCGAGAACGCGCGGCGCCAGTACGAGCTTGCCGAGAAGTACCTGCAGGATTTTGACGACACCGAGCGCCATCTCCTGGCGCTCGAGCGGGTGTATCATTTCTTCGGCGCGGCGAGGGACCCCGAATCGATCGCGTTTACCGCGCGCTCCCTGGCCGATGCGGCGCGGCAGAACCTCGGCCAGGGACGGAGCGCCGAGGCGGTGCGCCTGCAGGGGCTCCTCGCCTCGCTCTCGGCCGACCCTGGCGACTACCGGGCGGTGCTCGGCCGGTACATCGGCGAGCGCATCGCCGGAAGGCCGGGGGCACGAATCTTCGCCGAAGCGCTTGTCGGCATGAGGGCTAAAGCGGACAGGGCGGTCTTCGTCCCCTACCTGAAGGAGGACCTGGCCGACGAACACGCGCGCTCGAGGAACCGTGCGGCCGCGGCCGGCGTCTATCGCGAAATACTCAAGGATCACGCCGGCTATGGCAGGAATTTCTACATACATTACAAGCTCGCCGCGCTCGAATCCACAAATCTCGCGGCCGGCATCCACCCTTCGTTTATCGCGGTGCTCGATTCGAGCTTCATCTATCTGCGTAACGACGCCATGATCCGTATCCTCGAGCTTTTCGACGCCGGGACGGACGCGGCCGCACGGCTCGCGGCCGCGGAGGGCATGCTGGTCAGGTACAGGGACTACAAGCTGCTTCCGGGGCTTCTGCTGTATGCCGCCGGAAAGGCGCATTTTGATCTGGGCGATATGACGTCGGCGAAACGGCGGCTTTTGGAGTCGCTTAAGGTCGTCAGGAAGAGCGACGTCGTCTATTATCGGAGCAATGTACTGCTCGGCACCATCGCCGAGCGCGAGAAGAACGCCGTGGAAAGCGAGTCTTACTACGCTGCGGTCGCGAATAACTATATCCTTTCCTGGAAGCAGCGGGACTTTCCCTCCGTGGTGATGAAGCTCGTCGAGCACTACGAGGAATTCGGCGAACGCTCGGAGCTCGCGGGCGACCACGCGGAGGCCGTCTCGCTCTATAAGAAATACGTGCGCCTTCTGACATCGCTGCACCTCAAGAAGCGCTTTGAGGACATCTACAACGAATACGGCGCGCGTGCCCACGTTCTCTACATCGACGCCTTCGACGAGTGGAGGGGGGGCGACGCGCGGGCCCTCGAGGCCCTCGAAAAGGAATACCTCGAGCATCTCCCCATAGCGCGCATGGACTTCGACAAGGCGCATATCTACGGGCTCGGCTACATCTACGCGAAAACGGGAGTCGCGCTCGAACGGGCGGACGGCACGGCGCTCGAGGAGCTGCTCGAAAACTTCAGAAAATGCGTCGACGAGCTCGACTGGGCGCTCTTTATCGACGACACCTTTGTCGATCCGTACATGCTGAAGGGATGGGTTTTGCAGTACGTCGACCTCCGGCGCAGGGACGACCTCGGGGAGAGCGGGGGCGCGCACGAGTCGCTCTTCGCGCGGTATTTCCCCCGCCACCTCTGGGAGGGCAATATCCCGATGTACGAAAAGGCGCTCGAGATAAACGACGAGACGGCCAATCCGGGGAAGGAGGGCAATCTTCATCTCAATATCGCGAACACCTATTTTCTGCTGACCAATTACCCGCGCGCACTGCGGCACTACGAGCTCGCCGCGCGTTACAAGCGGAACTTCAATTCACGGATCGAGGAGGCGCTCTTCTACTATCACCTGGGTTACTGCTACTGGCAGGACGGCCGTTACGGCCGGGCCAGGGAGGAGCTTAACAAGACCCTCGATATATACCAGACCATGGCGTCGGGCAGGAACATCCGCCGCTACCGGCAGCAGATACTCGACCTTTACCGTTTCTTCGGGCTGCTCGCTAGAATGGAAAAAAACTACCCGGACGCCGTCGTCTGGTACAACCGGGTGCTCGATTTTGCGGCGGCCAACCGCGTCAAAATCGACCGGGCGCGCTACCTTCAGGAGATCGCCTTCTGCCGTATGGAGCTCGGCGATACCGATACGGCGCTTTCGTATCTCGACATGGCCGATTCGGCGTTGAAAGGCTACAGCGACACCGAGCGTAAATATTATCTTAAAGTCAGGGTGCTGGGCCTCGGCCCGGTACCGCTGTGGGACCTCGGCAGCGATGTCGCCGTCATCGGCGAAAACCGTATCTTCACCGGGCTCGATACGATGAACAAACGTCTGCTCAATCTCTCCCTGCAGGAGGAGGTGCATTACGGACTCGGCGATTATCGGGCATCGATTCGCTTCCTCGAGCGGAAGCTCGAGCTGCTCGGCAGGCGTTCGGCGAGGGTCGACAACGAGACGAGGATACGGACGGTCAACAATATCGGCTATTGCCGGTTTCTCCTCCACGAGTACGCCGCGGCGCGCGCGGCGTTCGAGCACGCCTGGGAGATCGCGGCGAACCCGAAGGTCGACGACCTCGGGGGCGCGTTTATCGCGATCATCAATCTCTCCAATCTGTACGCCTATCTGGCCGAAAACGCGCTCGACCTCAAGGAGCCCGCCTCCGACATCAACGCGCTCGCAGAGCGCATAACGGCCTTCAGGAACGGCTATGAAAAGCGGCGCATCGACGCGGAGATGGCGCGCCTCGAGGCGGAGTCGAAGGCCCTGCGGCGGGAACCGGCGCCCGCGGAGATCGAGTCGCTCAGAGCGAAGGTGGCGGAGGAAACCGCCGAGGTGCATTACGATGTGGACGTGGCCCTGTCCGTGCTCGCCTTTTACCGGGCGGAACTCCTTGCGGGTGCGGGCTCCGAGCGCGACGGCGGCCGGCTCGAAACGGCCCGCCGCGTGTTTGCGCGGGAGAGCGAGGTATATCGTTTATATGCGCGGGCCGAGGCGGGATTTACCGCCGCGCTCGAGAAGGCCGGCCAACGGCCTTCTCGCAGGCTCTCGGTCAGGCTGCTCCTCAATGCCGGGCTGTGCAGGGAGCGCCTCGGCATGGTCGAGGAGGCGTATGAGACCTTCCTCGACGCGGAGGCGGTCGCGCAGAAATTAAAATATGACGAACTGTTGTGGATCATCGACGCCTCGGTTGCCGGTCTGCTGCGCCGGGGAGGCGCGCCGCTCGAGGGGACCGCTTCCGCGGGTCTCGCCATTGAGCGCTACCGGCTCGCTCTCGGCGCGATCGAGGCGCATCCCCTGCTCCACGCCGGGGACAGCGGACGGACGGCGCGCCTCTACGACGAATTTGCCGGATTGCTCGCGCTTCGCGGGGACGCGCGCGGGGCGTTTTCCATCCTCGAGCGGAAGCGGGCGACGGAGCGGATTCTGCTGGTCCGGGCCGCCTCGCCCGCGTTCTCACGCAGCGAGGACACGCTCGCCTACCGGCGCGCTCTGGCCCTCTCGGCATCGAGGGGGGCGCTGGCCGGTGAACGCTCCCGCCTCCTCGAGGAGGGGCCCCCTTCCGCCGGGGACCTATCGGCCCTCGATCGATCGATCGCGGACAATGAGCGCGAGTTCGCGCGTCTCGTCGACGGCCTGGAAAAATCGCGTCCGGTCTTCGCCTCGTTTTTGCGTGTTCCGCCAAACATGACGCCCGATATACACGGGGCCGCGGTCTTCAGCTTTCTGATCGCGGACGGCTCGGTACACGGATGGCGGCTCCGGGGGAAAAACATCGAATACCGGCTGCTCGGCGATGCCGCAGAGGAAGGGCGTGAAGGGCTCAGGGCCGGCATGAAGCGCTTTCTGTCCGAACCGGGAGAGGAGGACGGGTCGCGCTTTGTCGTGTTTGACGGGCACTCCGCGGCGCTGTTCGAACTGCTCGGGCCTTCCGGATTTCCGCCGTTCATGTTTGCGACCGCTCCCGACGATATCGCCCGCAGGGGCGGTCGGGACGGCCCATCCTTCGCGAGCCTGTACACGACCGACCGCAAACTGAGGGAGAAATTACAGGGCATCCCGGTGTTTATGAATGTCGTTATGCGCGATGGTGTTCTTCCGGGACCGGAGCTTGAGCGCTTCCCCGTGCTGGTTGACCCGCACGGGGAAGAAGGCCCGCTCTCGCCCGCGGCACTGTTCGGAAGCCGCCTGGACGCGGAAGTCCTTATTCTGAACATGGAGCGCCTTGATGTGGAGCGCATCACACTCGCGGCCGAAGCGGCCCGTTACGCGGGGGCGCATTCGGTCGTTGTCAGCCACGGCCTCGGCGTCGACGGGATGGCGGAGCTTGTCCGGCGCACCCTCGTTTCGCCGCGCGACCGGCTCAATGCCGATATCGGCGGTCCGTCGGGAATCTCGTTCGCGTTTGGAAAGGCCGGCACCGCCGTCAGCCTGCCGGACGGCGACGGGCGGTCGGACGACGCGCTGTACGCGGGTTTTGTCGAGGAATTCAGGAACGGTGATGCCGCCCATGCGCGGGCGCTCCTCGAGCGCTGGAAGGACGGCGCGCGCGGCGATCCGAATGCGCCCGCGCTGTACGCGTTTCACCTCGCCGAGCTTGCCGTGCTCGCGGACGATCACCGCACGGCGGCGGACATGGTAGACCGGGCGCTTGCGGCACGGGACCAGACGGGCGACGCGGTGTTCGAAAAGGCAATGGCCTTTAAGGCGTACCTGCTGCTCTACAGAGGCGCGACGGCCGAAGCGGCCGGCATTATCGGAGTCCGCACACGGCAGGGCGGCACGGAATCCGGCGATTACCGGGCCCTCTCCCTCGCCGTCGATATCGCCGGGGGACGGGTTCCGGCGGGTCGGGCCCTGCAGGCGGCCCTGTCCGAAAGCGGCACGCTCATCCCCGCCGACCGGCTGCGCCTGCTCCTCGCCGAGTACCTGTACCTGAACGGCGATGAGCCCGCCGCGCGGCGCGTCGTGTCCGCTATGCGCGCCGCTACGCCCTTATCGCCGCGCGAGATGTGCAAAATCGCGCTTCTCGGCGGAGAGCCGCGGCTAACCGGGGAGCTCCCGCGCAGGCTTGCCGGAATCATGGAGTTGTTTTCCGAGAAGGACGGCGATCGGGTCAGGCTTAAGGCCGCCCCCCTGCTGGAGGAAAACGGGCATTTCGACGCGCTTTCAGCCTTTCCCGCGGCCGTCACGGTGGAGCGCTACATGAAGGCCCGGAGCTTTTCGCTCATTCACGCCTTCACGAGTACGATCGACCTCGACGGCATCGCGGCGGGATCGTTCTGGATGGATTCTACGCCGCTGTTAATGCGGCTCTACGAGTTGAACAGGGCCGGGGGGCGTCATGGAGACGCGCTCTTGATCCTCGGTGCGGTGTACGGGTCGACAAAGGGCAGGGAGGCGCCGGCGCTCCGGGCCGCATACCACTATGCCCTCGGCATGGAACTGCTCGGGGCCGAGAGATACCACGACTCGTATGAATCGGCGAAGGCCGGAAGGGCCCTCCTGGATGCCGCCCATCCGCTTGTCATCCCGCTCGAGGTCCTGCTCCTCGAGAACGAGATTTCGCTCGGAAGGTTCGACGAGGCCTCGGTGCGATTGTCCTCGCTGGGACGCTCGCCGGCCGGATATCGATATGTGCTGGATCTGCTTGGCGCGCGGCTGGAGCTCGCGCGGATCTTGAAGAAAAAGAACGCGACCGAAGAGGAGTGGCATGGCGTCGAGTCGCGCGTAACCGACGGGCTCCGGGCACTCGACGCATCGGCGGATGTACTTTCGGCATTCGACAGGATTGACCTGGTCGAGCAGAGTCTCGATTTTATGATATCATACAGGATGAGCCGACGCGATTATCTTTCCGCGCTCGCCTACGCCGAGACGAAGAAGCAGTTGCAGCTCCGTTCGCGCTTTCCCGGCCTCGGCTCGGACATTCCGCGTGAAGCGGTCTCCGAGTTTAAATCGATTGAAGACCGAATTGCCGGACGCGAGCACTTCCTCCGGCTCCTGAATGCCCGTCCCGCCCTGCAGGCGGGAGCGGTCGCGGGTGCGCTCCCCATAGAGGTTTTTCAGCACAGGATTCCCGATACGGCCGTGGTGATCTATCTCGTGAAAAACGGAAAGGACATCCTCGGATGGACCATCGCGCGGCGGTTCATCGAGCCCGTCCGCATACAGGACGGCTACGATCAGGCGGCACGGCTCGCGGAGCGCTACCGCGATGCGGTCGGAGCCTTCGGAAGCGTGGCGTCCGTTTCGCGGGAGCTCGCGGCACTCTTAAAGCCCTTCGAGAATTATTACCGCGGCAGGGAGTCGGTAATTTTCATTGTCGACCATGATCTCGAGCAGGTGCCGTTCGAGATAGCCGGAGAGAAACGGATGCTCGACGAGTCCCACCGGGTGGCGTACTGCTCCTCCATCATCTCCGCCCTGCGGGACTACGAACGCGTCGCTCCGAGGCTGAGCCTGCTTGGAGGGCCCCGGGGCTCGCTCTATCTCGAGCTTGAGCGCGTGGCCCTGCGTCAGTCGGGAATAGCCTGGGCGGCCGGGACGACGCTTCGTTCGGGCGTCGGACATCTGATGGCGGAGCTTGCGTACAACCCGATGGCCGGATCGCTCTCCCTGGGCGGGAGCCCCTATGCGGAGGCCGTCAAAGGAGGCTCGCTCATCTACCTGCCGTCGGGTGACGCGTTCGGTATCGTGGGGCATTCGGAGTTCGCGCTGTACGCGTCGATGCGCGGCGCGCGGGCGCTGGTGGTCAACGATGCCGCGGTACACGACGTCAACAACGCGGTCTTCGTCGATATTTTTTACCGCGAGCTCGCGGCCGGGACCGAACTGATCCCCGCGTTCGAGAGGGCGAAGCAGGGAGTCCGCTCGAGGCGGCAGTTCAGCCATCCGGCCTACTGGGCCGGAATACGGCTGTACCTTAACGCGCTCGATGACGGGAGGGCGCGGCCATGAGCGAAAGCGTCCGGGAGAAAGCCAATGTGGTGGTTATCGACGACGACAGGCTCGTACGAGACCTCGTCTGCCGCATACTCAAGAAGGAGTATACCGCGCGGGGCTACGAGAGCGCTGAAGAGGCCCTCCGCTCGGAAAACCTCGCCTCGGTGGATGTAATCATCGCCGATGTCAACCTTCCGGGCATGGACGGCATAGAGTTTCTCGACAGGGTCCAGCTTGTCGATTCAGGGGTTCCGGTGGTTCTGATAACCGGATACGGTGATATCGATACCGCCATAGCCGCGCTTAAGAGCGGGGCGACGGACTTCATCCTCAAGCCGTTCAAGAACGAGCAGATAAGCATTTCGGTCCAAAGGGCGCTCGAGGCCAGGCGGCTCATCCTCGAGAATCGCGCGCTTCTCGAGGAGCTCAGGCAGAAAAACCAGGAGCTCGAAGCGCTGAACGAGGAGATCAAAGCGCGAAACATCGAAATCGAAAAAGAGCTCGATATAGCCGCAAACCTGCAGCGCTGTCTCTTCCCGGCGGCATTGCCCGATCTCGCCGGTTTCGAGCTCGCGCTGAAATTCAGGCCGGTGGAAAAGGTAAGCGGGGATTTTTTCGATTTCATCCCCTGCGACGACCGGCATTTCGCCTTCGTGTTCGCCGATGTCTCGGGCCACGGCGTGCCGGCCGCGCTGTATTCGGCCATGGTGAAAACCGCCATCAGCTCGGTTAAGACCTCGAGCTTCGTGCCTGC
The DNA here is from genome assembly GCA_018263175.1 of Spirochaetota bacterium. Taxonomy (GTDB): domain Bacteria; phylum Spirochaetota; class UBA4802; order UBA4802; family UBA5368; genus MVZN01. Next base: position 6,738 of record JADFDB010000050.1, on the reverse strand, counting down.
CGAATTTATGAGCGAGATCAACGGCTTCCTGATCGGTTCGCAGAAGCGAATGAGCTACAATTATGTGACCATCTTCTACGGGCTCTTCGACCTGGCGGCCGATACGCTCACTTACTGCAACGCTGGCATCCCGTCGCCCGTCGTTATGCGCACTGACGGAACCTACGCGTTTCTCGACCCCAACAGTCCGTTCGTCGGAATTTTCGAGAATTCGGTCTACAGGAGCGAACGCATAAGCATCGGCGCCGGGGACCGCCTTGTCTTCTATACGGACGGCGTTTTCGAACTCACCGGCGCAAACGACAGGATAATGGGACAGGGGGTTTTCCTGGAGCTTTTAAAAAGGTGCGCAGAGAAAGGCATTCACGAGCTTATCGAGACCATTTTCGAGAGGGTGATGGAATTCAGCGGCAGCCGGCGCCCCGGCGACGACATAACCCTTATCGGCATGAGTTATAAAAAAAAGGAGGGCGATGAAGGATGAAAAAGATAACGGTGGCGCGCGCGTGTTTCGCGCTATTCACAGTTCTCGCGGTGGCGGCGGGAACGGAAAGTGTGTTCGCGCTCGAGGTTTCATTTCTCGTGGGCGATGTATCGCTCTTACACCAGGGGAAATCGACGGCGGCGGGCATGGGCCAGGCGCTCGCAGACGGGGACACGGTGATAACGGGCGCGGGGGGCCTCGCGGTCCTCTCCTACGGAGACGGCAGCGAGATACGCGTTATGGAGAAGAGCAGGGTCAGGATCGGCAGTATCACCGTTAAGGACTCGGGTTCGGTTTCGGTGATCTCGGGGGCGATCAATGCACGGTTTCAGAAGCTGGCCAGGGGCTCCGAGCGGAAGGTCGTAACCCCGACGACGGTCTGCTCGGTGCGCGGCACGGACTTTCTGGTCGGCGTCAGCGACGGCGCCGACTCCCGCGTCGAGATGAAGGAGGGGGATCTCGAGGTGCGCAATCCATACGGCCGAAAGAACCTCGGCCCGTCGTCGAAGGCCGAAATCGGCCTGGCCGAATCTCCGGCCGATGAGGAAGGGGAGGCCGACATGGCGGCCTGGAAGACGGCGCGCGATGGGGAACTCGAGCGCGATCCCGTGGAACGGGGCAAGCGCTTCGAGGGCTATATCGGCACCATGGGCGAGCGCAGCTCGAAGTCGTCGGGTAAACTTCGTGATCTCGACTCGAGGCTGGGGGGAAAGGCCGCGGTCGGGAAGAAGGAGATTGAGAAAACCGGCGAGGAGCTTTCGGCGGTACAGCGCGACATGGAAGACGATGCGCTGCTCAACGAGAGCGCCGGGGCCTCCATAGAGGGGATACTTGACCGCTTCGGAAAGGACAAGGCGGAAATCTACGACACCTTTTATCGCATAAAGGAAGAGTCGAACAAGGTGGCGGAACAGCAGCGTATAAATTACGAGGCTTTGCAGGCAGTGCGCGAGGCGTATGGCAGGGCCTATGATGAGATAATGGGCAAGCACAGGGAAAGCATGGAGAAGATAAAGGAAGGTTTCGACAAGGAATCGGTGAAGCCCCCGAAACGATAAAACCGGACTCAGGCGCGCAGGCGCCGCAGATAGTTCCTTCCGGCCACGACGCCCTGCGTGAATCCTTCCAGTATTTTTTTTTCGTCGCGGCTGAGACGGTCCACCCGGAAGTCGTCCGGGGGATAGATGACGTCGATTCCCCGGTGCCGCCGTTCGAGCTCGTCGAGCATTTTATTGTACAAGAGATACCTGTTGCTGATCGACTCGACGAGAAAGCGGTAGCGGTGGTCCTTGTAGTATGACTCGTACAGCGACCTGATCCAGAATGACTCCTCCTTCTTGCGGTAGCCGTGCTGCCGCGTAACGACGACGAGGATCTCGTCCTCGTCGAAGCCCATCTCCAGCGCTTTCGCGTAGGGGATCGGGTCGAGCAGCCCCCCGTCGAGGAGGTGATACTTTCCGTATTCGACGAAGCCGCGGTACAGTACGGGGATCGCCGCAGTCGCCTTGAGGGCGGCGTCCATGTCATCGTGACGCGAGCTTAAATAGATCGTTTGCGGAGGATTGTCCGGGCGGCAGTCGGTGGCGGTGACGAGCACGGGACATGCCCTGGACAGGGCGCGGTCATCGAGGGGTTCGGCGCCGTTGATTATCGTGTCGACCATCCAGTCCAGATTGAGGATGTGCTTTTCGTGGCGGAGGATGTTGGAGAGCCGTATGAATTTTCCCGATAAAAGCTCGGTGAAAAAGGCGTCGCGCGCGAGGTGTATCTGCCCGGCGGCGTAGGCCGTCCCGGTGAGCGCACCGGCCGAGGAACCGATGATGAGCTTCCAGGGGAAGTAGCTCCGGTCGGTGAAGCTCTGCAGCACGCCCGTAAGAAATATCCCGCGCATGCCGCCGCCCTCGAGCACCAGGGCCTTTTTCCTCTTTCGATAGAAGGGCCTGCCCCGCAGCCGATGATAGAGCCGTAATATCCCCATGCTTCCACCTCTTCCCATTAGAGTTTTTTCATAACTGGGAATTATATCGGTTTTCCCCCGCCTGCGGCGGGGGAAAACCCGCTATTCGCGAGATATGAAACAAGTCTATTTGAAATAGTCCGTAATTCGCGGATAAAGCAAACAGATTTTAGATCAGGATTTTCATTTGCTTTATTTCGGAGCGGCCGTTTATAATCGGGTAAAAAAAGGAAGGAAGGAGGTGCCACGGTGAAGATTATCCTGGTGCAGCACGGTGACGCCGTCACTTCGGAGAAGGATCCAGAGCGGCCGCTTTCGGACAAGGGACGCTCGCAGGTCAAGCGCCTCTCGGAGTTTTTACGGCGGCTGCCGTTCTACCCGGCCCTCATATTGCACAGCGGAAAAACGCGCTCACGGGAGACCGCCGAGGCGATCTCCTTCGCCCTGGGCGGCGTGCACATCGAAGAACGATCGTTTCTGAATCCGGACGACCAGATCCGGCCGGCGGAGGACGAGCTCAAAGCGCTCGGAGTCAACGTGCTGATCGTCGGCCACCTGCCTCATCTGAAGAAACTCGCCTCGTCGCTTCTGGCGGGCGACGAAAAACGCGATATCGTGGAGATCACGAGCGCGTCCCCCGTAATCATCGACCGCGAGAAGGGGGCGTACCGGCTTGACGGCTATTTCCGGTGCGAATATATGCGCTGAGGCGCGCGGTGGGCCTTCAGCTTTTTTTGGTCATTCCGGCAAAAAACAAAATGATGATGCCGATAAGCGACCACACGAGCGTGCGAAGGCGCTTGATGAGCCCCACGGTGAGGCCGATGGCCGGATCGTAGCCGAGAAAACGCAATGCGAGCGAAAATGAACCCTCGCTGGTGCCGAGGTTGGCAGGCATGAAAAAGATGATGCCGGTGAGGAACATGCTGAAGATATACAGAAACATGGAATGCACGAAGGTGATCGAGTTGCCCGAGAAGACGACGATGAGGTATATCTCGAGGCTTGAAAAAAAGAAGCCCGACAGATAATGGATGGCGAGGGAGGCATAGAAACTCTTCATGGTCTTCCTCGAGCTGAATATGAATGATATCTCCCCGTCGAGCGTATCGACCTTCTCCCAGCGCTTTTCATTCATGAAACGATCGAGCCATCGCCTCGGGATGCGCGTCAGCAGATAGCGGGCGAAGCCCTGCCGCTGTTTCTTCAGCACGACCATCATGATGTACAGCAGCAGCATGAACGCGGCGAGCGTTCCCAGGGAAACCCACAGCGGAATATTGAGCACGAAAAAACTGATGAAGATGCCGGTGAGCATCATGAGCACGTTCGAGATGATGTGGACGGTGCGGTCGAGAACGACCGAGGCCAGGCCGGTCTGGAAGGGCACCACGTCCTTGATGTAGATCGCCTTGAGCGCCTCGCCGGCGGCCGACGCCATTGCGTTCACCGATGAGGTGGAGTCCCCCGCCACGCGCGCCATAAAAAGCTGAAGGTAATACGACGGCCTGACCGGGTGGTTGATGAGCACCTTCCAGGCGATGGTCATGAAGATGTTGTTGAACAGGAATATTCCGGCGATGATCCAGAACCGCCATCCCATGGCGAGGATATCGTCGATGGTTTTCTGCACGCCGAAACCGTAGAAGAGCAGAGCGAGAATTAATACTCCCGCGCCGATAAAAATCGTCCGGTATTTTTTCACTGTTGTTCCTGGAGGTCAGAATTTCACGGAGAGAATAGTGAAATCGTCGATAAAATAATTGTCAACCGCATTATTGGACATGAGGTCCCTGAAGTAGCCGATGATGACCGACGGGTCGTCGTCGAAGTGCCGGAGCGCGATTTTGATGAGGCTCTCCTCACCCCTGTCGATGTCGCCCTCCCCGAGGTAATCGAGGACGCCGTCGGTGAACAGCAGCAGGAGGTCCCCCGGTTCGTAGATAAAGACCCTTTCCTCGTACGCCGACTCAGCGGACAGCCCCAGGGCCCTGCCCGACGCGTTAAGGCGCACGGCCCGGCGGTCACTGTTCTTGATGAGGATCTGGTCGTTGTGACCGGCGCTTCCGTAGGTGAGCAGCCGGTTGTGGGTGTCGATGAGCATATAAAAGGCCGTAACGAACATGCCGTACTCGGAATCGTCGTACACATAGCGGTTGGAATGGACCAGCATGGGCTCGGGCTGAGTGCTTATCCTCGCTTCCGCACGGATCACGTTGCGCGCCGAGCCCATGAAGAGCGCGGCGGGAATCCCCTTTCCGGAAACGTCCCCGACGACCAGGCCGTATTTGCTCGCGCCGAAATTGAAGAAGTCGAAAAAATCCCCCCCGACCTCCTTGGCCGGGCGGTTGAAGGCCGCTATGCGGTGATTGCCGAAAACGGGCGGTATCTCGGGAAGGATCTTCCGCTGGATCTCCGCCGCGATGTCGAGCTCCTGGGCGAAGCGCCGCTGGGCCTCCTTGTTTTTCTGGTACTGGATGCTGCGCAGGGCCTCGCTGACGTGATTGGCGATCGTCGACATCACTCGCAGATCGAAGGCGTTGAAAATGGAGCCGTCGGTTTTGTCGGTGATGCTAATGACCCCGATCACCTCGTTTTCGCTGCGGACGGGCACGGAGACGAACGACGGCGTTCGGTAGCCCCGGCGGCGGTCAATACCGACAAAAGGGATTTCGCCTTCCCGGTCGGCGACGATGAGCGGATCACCGGTCCGAAACACGTGGCCCGCGATCGAGCCGCCGATCGGGGCCTCCGTGCCCGGCCTGACGCCGTCGGGGAGGCCGTGGGCGGCGCGGAGCACGAGGGCGTTTTTCGCCTGGTCGAAGAGAAGAAGCGAGGCGCGATCGACCCCGAGCGAGCGCTGCATGGAGGCGATGATGGTGTCGAGCAGGTCGCCCTCGGCCCGGGAGAACGACACCGTCTGCGATATGTCGTACAACGCGGTGAGCTCCTTTACGCGGCTGGTCAGCTCGTCGACGAGTCGCCGGTTGGTGATGGCGATTGCCGCCTGTCCGGCGATATACGAGAGGAGCTCCACGTCGAGGTCGTCGAAGGCGTTCCGTCCGATCGAGTTGACGGCCTCGAGCACCCCGATGTTCCGTTCCTGAACGGTCATGGGGACGCAGATGATGTTCCGGGTGGTGAAGCTCGACTTGCTGTCGATGCCCTTGAAGACCCTGGGGTCGTTCTGCGCCTCGTTGACGATAAGGGGCTTTCCGGTTTCAGCGACGATGCCGACGATGCCGACGCCGCGCGGAACCTTCTCTCCCTTGATCTCCTCCCTGTGTTCTCCGAGCACAATATTGAATATGAGGTCGCCCGTGGAGGGGTCCGAGAGCAGGAGCGAGGTGCCGGCCGTGTGAAGAATCTCGCGGGCGGTGTCGAGAATAACGGTCAGGAGCTCCGGCAAATTCATGCTGGAGTTGATCTGGCGGTTGATGCCGCTGATCTTCGCGAGATTCAGCGTTTTTCGGTCGTCGATGATGTCCATAGTCCGATCTTGTTGTTGCAAATAAGCGGCCCCCGGTGTACAAGCCGTTGTGGCCGGGCCCTCGATTGTAAATCGGCTCAAAAGCATGAATCACCATGGCCGGTCTGTCCACACCTTTTTATCATGAAGATAATAATTGATGACATCGAACTCGCCCCCGGAGAGCCCGAGGAGCAGATCGCGTCGCTAGTCCGCGGACGGCTGGGCCTGGACGCCGATCCCGATTGGGCCATCGATCGCAAGTCGCTCGACGCGCGGGACAAGGGACGGATCGTGTACCGCTATCGGGTCCTGCTCGATCTGCCGGAGCACTCCGCCCGGGAGGCGCTTTCCCTGCCGGAGGTGCGTCCGTACGAGCCCCGCGCATACGGACCGGCCCCGCGGGTCCGGGAAGCACTGCCGGTAATCATTGTCGGCGCGGGCCCCGCCGGGCTCTTTTGTGCGCTCAGGCTGATCGGCTCCGGGGCGCGCGTTGTGGTGCTCGAACGCGGCAGGCCGGTGGAGGAGCGTCTGGGCCATATCCATGCGCTTAAGGAGGGCTCCCGGCTCGATCCCGAGAGCAACGTGCTCTTCGGCGAGGGGGGCGCGGGGGCCTACTCCGATGGAAAGCTCACCACGAGAATACACCGGGGCGAGGTGGAATGGTTCTTCCAGACGATGGTGGAGTGCGGGGCTCCTCCGGCCATCCTCTACGAGGCGCGGCCGCACATCGGCACGGACCGGCTTGTTCCGCTGCTTAAGGAGATCAGGAAGCGGATCGAGGAGGCCGGTTCGCTCATCCGCTTCGGGGAGCGGGTGACCGGTTTC
>JADFDB010000004.1 GCA_018263175.1 Spirochaetota bacterium | reverse complement strand
ACGTCCGGTACAGGAGGCTCGAAAGCGGCGAGGCGGCCGACGAGCGCCGCATGGCCGCCTCGGGGCTCATCCCGATCGGAGGGGCCGACATGATGATATCCATGGAGCCCATGGAGGCCCTCCGGCACGCGCGCTGGCTCCACGAGCGGTCCGTAGTGATCGTCAACGACTTCCCGCTCACGCCGGTGTCGGTCCGCATGGGGGAGCGCGAGTACCCGCCGCTCGAATCGATACACGCGCGGCTCCGGGAATTCGCCTCGAACGTCCATGCATTCCCGATCGACGAGCTGTCGCGGCGACATTTCAATTCACTGCGGCAGGTCAATACCATCGCGCTCGGCATGGCAAGCGCCCTGGGGGAGCTGCCGGTATCGGACGAGTCGATCCTCGCCGTTGTGCGCGAACAATTTCCCGATTTCGAAACCAACAGGCGCGCCTTCGCCCTCGGGAAAGAAACGGCGCGCGGCAAAGGGCCGGTTGTTCCGGCACACACGTAAACTTCAGGCGATCGCCCCATCCCCCGGGTCGGTGGCTTCGTCAATCGTGTTTATCATGTCCTCGATCGTATAGGGCTTCATGAGAACACCGCAGAAGCCGTGCTCCCTGAAATTGGCCATGACCGGATCGTTGGAATACCCGCTCGAAACGATCGCGACCACTTCCGGATCGACGCCCTTGAGTTCTAAAAGCGCATCGCGGCCTCCCATCCCCCCCGGGATGGTGAGGTCCATGATCACCGCATCGAAGCGTTTCCCCGCATCAATTGCCTGCCGATAGGACTCTATGGCCTCGCTTCCATTGCGGACCCCCACAGCCTCGTAACCGAAATGTTCGAGCATGTTCACCGCGAGGTCGAGGATGTATTCCTCATCATCCATCACCATGATCCTTCCCCTGTGCGGACGGAACGCCGACGGCGGAAGGGCCGCATCACCCGGCGTACCCTCGGCCTCGGAGGCGCGCAGATACACGTTAAACGTCGTCCCAACCCCTTCGTTTGATTCGACGTCGATGTGTCCGCCGTGCTTTTTGATGATGGAATAGGTGATGGCGAGGCCGAGTCCGTTGCCATACTCCTTGGTCGTGAAATACGGGTCGAATATCCTGGCGAGATGCTTCCGCGGTATCCCCACCCCTTCGTCCGAGATGGATATCCTGACGTAGCGGCCGGCCGGGAGAGGCAGCCACCGTACATCCGATGTATTTTGCACCCGTATCGAAAGTCTGCCTCCGCCGGGCATGGCCTGCAGGGTGTTGATTACGAGGTTATGCAGTACCTGGCTTATCTGGTCTGGATCGATATCGACCGGCCGAATATCACCCTCCACGAAGAAATCGCTCCTGACGTTCGATCCCGCCAGGAGAAAGGGCACGCTCTCTTTCAGAAGCTCCACTATGGAGGCGGTCTTTATGATGGGGTCTCCCCCCTTAGAAAAAGTGAGGAGCTGTCTCGTCAAATTTACGGCCCGCTGCGACGCGCTCTCGATCCTGTCCAAAATCTCCGCGCATGCGCTGTTTCCTTTCGCCTCCATCTTCGCCAGTGAGAGGTTGCCGATTATCGCGGTGAGAAGATTATTAAAATCGTGGGCTATGCCCCCGGCAAGCAGACCGAGCGATTCGATCTTTCCGATTTTGGCGATCTCCTTCTCCAGTTTGTGTTTTTCGGTGATGTCGCGTACGGCAAGCACCGCCCCGAGGATTTTTCCGTCAGTGGTCTGAACCGGCGCGCCGGAGATCTCCACTATCCGCTCTTCCCCTTTCCTGTTGACGAGCGCAAGCGGCACGTCGCTTAGCTCGAGGCCGCCCCTGCGGGTGACCTCGGAAACGATCCCTCTTTTTTTCTTACTCTTTACCGGCGCTCCTCCGGGATTCAACAGCTCCCCGACCGGATGTCCCTCGGCCTCCGCCCGCGACCAGCCCGTAAGGCGCTCCGCCGCGTGATTGAGCATCACGATCCGGCCTTCCGTATTGGTCGTGATAACCCCGTCATCGATGGAGACCAGCGTCGCCGCAAGCTGCTCCTTCTCCCCGGCAAGCCGCTCGTTCAGGTTCACAAGCTCGTTATGCGTACTCATGAGCTCTCTGTTCAGGGATTCCATCTCCTCGTACTGGGCGCGGATCTCCCGGTATTGCCGATGGATCGTGTTTTCGGCCTTTTTCAGGCTCGAGACATTGCTTATGATCGCGATGACCACCTCATCGCCGCCCATCCGGATGCGCGATGCCGAGATGATCACATCCAGCGTACCACCGCTTTGCGTCAGTAGCCGGGTCTCAAAATTCGAAGGCAGTTCGATCCCGCCTACCTCCCCTCGATATCGGGGAGGCGCCGAATCGGTGCCGATCAAACCGTCCGGAAGGAAATCGGGAACGCTCTTCGCATAGAATTCGCGTTCGGGATAACCGAGCATCGCGATGAGCGAAGGATTTGCATATAACGGCCTTTCGCCTGCCAGCAGAACGATCCCGTCGCGGGCGTTTTCCACCAGGGTGCGGTACTTCTCCTCGGACTCGGCGAGGCGGGTCAGCGCCCGCTCGCGCTCACCGCGCATGGAGTTGATTTTGTCCGCCACACCCAGCGAGAACAGAAGGATCATCACCGAAGAGCCGACCTGGTAGGTCCACGCCGTTACCGGGTTTTCGGAGAGCAGGCCGTACGCGCGCAGCGTCATGAGCAGTACCCCGACCAGAAAACACAGGAAGGCCGTCAGATAGAAACGCGCCTCGCGCAGGCGAAGAAATAAGCCCGCAACCCCCGCAAAAATGAGCATGGCGCCCGAAATCCCCGACAGGATTACCGCGATCTGGGTCGCGTAGTAATACTCCGTAATAAACGGGACAGCCATCGCCGGCAGGTTTATTGCGGCCAGGAGACGCACCGGCACATCGATACGCGGCATTCTTTCCCGCATGGAAAGGAAATGCCTCGTGAACTGAAGCGCGACGGCGTTCATGAAAAACATCAGAAAGGGATGAGCCCGGTTCTGCCATTCTACGCTCTCGGGCCAGAGATACTGAAAGGCCAGTCCGTTATGCGTCATCGTAAAAATCATCATTCCGAAAATGAGAAGAATCAGGTACGGATAGCTCCGCTCCCTGACCGAAAGAAACAGGAACATATGATACAGTGCCAGCCCGAGCATAATGCCGTAATAGATGCCCAGGAGGATCATTTCATCGGTCTTCATTTTCTCGAAGGCCCCGGGGAGCCATGCGATGAGCGGCGCGGTGAGCGAGCCCTGGGTTCGCACGCGCAGATAATACGCGGAGGTGCCGCTTTCCTGGGTCAGCAGAAACACGGGCGAACGATACTCAACGGCGCGCTGTGCGAAAGGCCTGCGATCGCCGGCCTCGATTTTCCGGAAGCCCCTTCCTTCGGGAATGAACAACTCGAGTCGATCGATGACGGGATAATTGTATTCGAGATACCATTCGAGCGGAGCGCGCGATGAATTTTGGACGCGAAACCGCAGCCACAGCGCGCCGCGGCTGTAGCCGAAACTCGGACTGTCACCCGATTCGGTCACCCCGCGAAACGGAAAGCCGGGCCCAACGACGTCCGCAATGCCGAGCGATCCCGCTTTGTCCAGGTAATATTCGAGGTGCCCGCTCAAACGGCGTTTGGTAAAGTTTCCGTCGAGCGTCACCGGCTCTGCGGCCGAAACGGCCCCCGCGCACAAGAGAAGCATGACCACCGACACTACGATACGATGAAATCTTCCGGCCGTGGGAACGCATGCGCCGGGACCGTCGATCTCCGGGCGAGGGTTCCCGTTCAAACTTTTTTTTACACGCCGGCACCGGAGAGTCATCATTTATCATCAACCATGAATAAATTTTCATTGACGGAGTCTATGGCACTGCATACGATGGATGCACCATGGGGCTGTAGCTCAGCTGGGAGAGCGCTAGAATCGCACTCTAGAGGCCGTCGGTTCGATCCCGATCAGCTCCACACGACTCACTTCGCCGGGCGTATGTCTATACGATGACGGGTGTCGTCCGGACTGAACGCTGCAAATCTGCCGTATTCCACCCTGTAGTCGAAATAATCAGAAAATGGATTCAGCGAGTAGCTGTATGATGCGGAGTAGGCCCCCGCCCCGGTATCGTATATGCCGGAAAGACAGCTTGTCACGTCGGCCTTGAAATTCTCTGAAGGAAGCGATGTTCCGCGGTGAACGGTGGCGAATCCGCCCTCGACGGGCTCGTCCGTTTTGCCGTAGAAGAGGCGCGACCAGAACGCGCTTTCGTCGATGAGGGGAACCGCAAAATGCCCCGTGTGCAGGCTTCCCCAGGTCCAGTTCTCCATAATCGGGCCGCGCCGTTCATTGAGATAACGCATGGATTTCAGAAAGCCCCGGTCGAAAATATCGTCCCGGCGCTCCTCGCGCGCGACCGTAGTGATATCATCGAAGAGAAGCGACTTTTCGTCCTCCAGCGCCTTCAGGAAGCTGTCGGAAAAATAATTATAGTGTTCGAGGATTCCCGAAATTTCGTTTTTACACTCATCTCCCAGCGTTTCCTGAACAAGCTTAAGCATAAGCGTCTGGTAGATGGTCGCGGCGACCGAATCCTTGCGCATGCGACAGTCCCAGTCCAGAAAATAAATCCTCGTAAGCCTTGCCGACGTCACCGGTATCTTCTCGAGCAGCCTCATGAAAAACGGTACGAATTTCGCCGCGGACACCGAATAGGTATCATCGAGCACCCTCTGCAGGGCCACGATATCGAGCACCCCGCCCGCTCCGGTCAGGGTTCTGATACGTTCCGGCCTGCTTTCATCGCCATAGGCCAGGCCGCTCCTCATAACGGGGGGGATTCCCTCGGCGATCGAATCGCCGATCATGCCCACATCGCGCCCTATCGCCTCGGAATAATTCGATACGTCGGCAACGCCCATCCATGCCGGATTGAACACCCTGTTTTTAAATAATCCCGCCCCCGGCAATCGCACCGGTATTTTCCCGGAAAAACAGCGCAGGGCGTTGTCCCCGGACGAGAAGAGGTAGGCCTTCGGAGGCGAGCTCACGCCGGCAAGGCGCGCGCGCGCCGCGGCGGGCGAGACGGCGAGCGGCACGTCGAACAGCGCGGCAATATAATCCTCGCCGGGGGAGAGCGTTCGAATGCTGATACAATCGGTCCTGTACATACCCGCGAAGATATCGCTCAGGACGGGTCCGCGCTCGGTGGAACGCACGGGCATCGCTCCGTCCGGGGAGGTGGACGCTTCCGCCATCTCGAAATCGCGCCAGCCGAGCGCCCCGAGATATTGTGTCGAATCCTTGATCGTTCTGGTCGTTTCGATGTGGAAGTCCTGCGTATCGGCTTTCATCGTAAACGACGAAAAGGCCATGGATGGGGTCCTGCCGGTGAAGACGAAGGGCAATCCCGAAAAACTGACTCCATCGAGCTCATCGCCTCCCACACGGAAACATACGGGGTACCACGAGGGATAAAGATGCAGGGGGACATCGAGGTTAAAGATGATTCTCTCCCTGCCGTCGTGCGTCAGCGAGGTCGGGACCAGGCAGGCAAAGCCCGAGCAGAATGAGCCGACAAAATCGCCCACAATCTTTTTAAGCTCCCTGAGCGCGAAAACATTTTTTTGCTCGGCATCGGAATACCAGTACAGCATATCCTCCGGAATGACGTCGCGCAGGGGAAAGGCCCTGAGGCGCTCGGGAAGCGCGAAAACGAGCTCCCGATTGGCGAGAAAGCTCTGTGACCAGTCCGCGAGCAGCAGTATCGCGACAACATCCCGGGCCGTCCATGGATCAACCGGCAGGCGGGAGAAACGGACGATCTCCCGGTATTTTCTGTCCTTCATCGAATTGACGCCTTTTGCGTAGGCCTCGAGGTATTCGCGGTACGGCGATTTGAGCCTGTCCACAATTTCGCCCGCGCGGCGGTGAAATCCCATAACGGCGGCAAGCCTGTCCATAAGGCGTGCGTCGTCTCCGGAAAGCTCCCGTATACGCCCTCTCGCCATCGCCCGGTAATATTCGATCATCACCAGACGGTCCTGCGCGTGGATATAACCGAGTGCGAAGCAGGCGTCACTCCAGTTCGCCGCCTTGATGAGCGGCGTCCCCCGGCCGTCCCGCAGAATTTCGACCCTGTCGTTGACGGCCCCGGCGAAGGATCCGTCAAGCGATCCGGTACTGTGGAGCAGGAGGCGAATACCGAGTGCCACGATGGCGATGGCCGCCGCAGTGATACCCGCAATCATCAGTGTTTTTCTGGTAACAGTCATTCCATCACCGCAACCGTTCTTTCCCGGTCCGCCGCTCAGGCCGGATGTTCCGCGCCCATCCCGGGAGTTCGTCGGGACCATCGGAATACCGCCATTGTGGGGCCGGGCCGTTTATCGTCACAACCGATTTATCGCGAACTCCGGGAACCCCTTATCGCCGGCCCCCGGCGGACGACCATGCCTGTATGCTCGATAACGCGACAGGCCGAGTATAGAACGTCAGAACATTAGTTGTAAATCACTAAATCTTTTTTCGATCTCTTTTAAGATAAGCGTCTCAGCCTCAATCGAGGGGGCCTCGAAGGTCGCCGAGAAGCGCAGAAAATGCCCCACGTCGTCCCACGGCACGGTGGATATGAGCTTCTCCCTGATGAGAAACTGCGAAAAATCCTCCGCGGTCGGAAACTCCGTCCCGTTCCTGAGTCCCCTCGGGCTCTGTACGTACAGGTAAAAGGTCCCCCCGGGCATCTGTGCGGTGAAACCTATTCCCGAAAGAACGCGCACGAGCTCCCTCAGACGGCGCTCGTATTTCATTTTGATCCGGTCGGTCAACTCCGGGTGCTCGAGTGCCCGTACGGCCGCCCACTGGATGGCCTTGAACTGGCCCGAATCGTAATTATCCTTGACCGTCGCGAAGGCCTTTACGATCCGCTCGTTCCCCGCCACGAATGCCATCCTCCATCCGGTCATGTTGTAGGATTTCGACAGCGAATGGATCTCGATGCCGACCTCCTTCGCTCCCGGGACGTTCAGGAAGGACAGCGGGCTCGCGTTATACGTCAGCGCCGCATAGGCCGCGTCCTGGACGACCACAAGCTTGTTTTTAAGCGAGAACTCGATCACGTCTTTATAGAACGATTCGCTCGCCCGTGCGCCGGTGGGGTTGTTCGGATAGTTTATGACCAGTACCTTGGCGCGCTTTCTGATGCCGGCAGGGATGGACTCGAGGTCGGGGAGAAAACCGTTCTCCTTTTTCAGCGGAATGTTGTAGACCTCCCCCCCGTACCACTGCGTGTGCGTACCCGCGACCGGATACCCCGGGACCGTCATGAGCGTTATATCCGAGGGATTGATGAACGCCGCCGGCACCATCGCCAGGGCGGGTTTCGATCCGATGGAATGGTTTATCTCGCGCTCCGGCGATATGTCCTCGACGCCGAAAACCTTTTTGAGATAGCCCGCGGCGGCCGTCTTGAACTCATCGATGCCGTTGTCCGAATATCCGCGGTTCTCGTGCCTGTCCGCCTCTTCTCTGAGCGCTTCGATAACCAGGCCGAAAGCCTTTTCGTCGGGCTCGCCGACCCCCAGATCGATGAGATTTATGCCCGGGTTTTTGCTCATCGCCTCGCGCTTCGCGCGTTTTATCTTTTCGAACTTGTATATTTTATCATCTTTTCCGAACTGCGCTCCGCCGATCCTCTCCGCGAAAAGCTCCTGAACAAACGGCTCCATGGCGATCTATTTCTCCTTCAGTATGGTTATATCCGCATTGATGATCTCGATTTTCGTGTACGCGTCGTCGAGCAGGGTGAAAAACCGGCCGAAATCGCCGACGGCGTCTATTTTCGTCGTACCCTTGACGAGGGTCGAAACCGTCTTCAGCTCGCGCGAATAGATATAACAGTCGATCATGCCCTTCTCGTAGGGCACGCTGACGAGCACGCAGAATTCATAATCGATATTTCCCGAAACGATAACGTCCTTGACCGTCACGTTCCGTACCTGTACGCGTTTCTCCGCCAGGTCCCTGGTGGCAAGGAATTTGTAGGCCGGATTGCCGGACCGGTCCATCTCCTCTTTTTTCGCGACAACCTGCTTTACGTTCAGCGTTTCCTTGAAGAAGTAGCTGCACGACAGCGCAAAGGGCGCCAGAAGCGCGATAACGACCACCAGCTTTTTCATTGAGGTCTCCTGTACCTGAAATCCTCGTCCGCTCGAATATACGGGCCCGCGCGGCGAGCCACTATTAATTGGCGCGGACGGGTTTTTGTCAAATAATCTTTTTCGTGCCGCAATAAATGGAGAGGGCGATGAAGTATATCATCGCCCTCTCGTTACAATTCAGTCTGATGAAAAAACTTACGCCCGCCGGTCCTTTTCGACCGTGGATTTCGCCATGCGATAGGCCACCCTCTTGAGAGAAGGAATGCCCAGGCTGAAGAAAGCGAGCATTTTATAGGTTTCGCGTATCGACTCCGCCTTGACCAAATCGATTGGCTTGGGATCGAGCTCGAGACCGTACTTTTCCGGACGGTCCCTGAGGATGGTGATGACCTTGAGGCCCTCGAACTGGTCCCTGCCGTAGATGCTCGCGTTGGGGAAGTCCTTCTTAACTTCCTTCAGGCGCTTTTCGGCCGTCTTGATGACGCTCAGGCGGTTATCGTACGTAAGCGCACCGGTCGGGCAGGCGAAGGCGCAGGCCGGAATCTCGCGCGGGTTCATCACGCAGGCATGGCACTTGTGCGATTTGTGATCGATGTCGCTTACCTGCGGCACCATGTAGATGCACTCGTTCACGCAGGCGCCGCAGCCGATGCACTTCTCCTGATCGATCACCACCCAGCCGTCCTTCTTGTAGATCGCCTTCTCGGGACACACGCGCAGGCAGTTGGCCACCTCGCAGTGGTAGCATTTCTTGTGCATGATCGTCCAGATGGGATGGTCCGGGTTGGACCGGTCGACCTCGAAGAACTTCACGTGGTTCCAGGTGATCGCCGAAAGCTCCTTCGGGTTGGTAAGCTCCGGACCGGCGAAGAATTTCGTCTTCTCGGCGGGAAGATTGTTCCACTGTTTACAGGCAACCTGGCAGGATCTGCATCCGGAACATTTAGTTGTGTCAACCAAAAACGCTTTCTCTGACATGACTTATGCCTCCTTCCTGATGTCTACCAGAAATGCCTTGAACTCGGGAATGTTGGTGTTGGCGTCCCCGACGCTCGGCGTAAGCTGGTTACAGCTGTCACCCGACACGCCGCATCCATGGCCGAAGTGCCAGATCATGCCGACCATCTCCACCATCCTCCCCTGTACCTTGAGCGGCTGCACCCTCTCGGTCACGAGCGCGTACGCACCGATATTGCCGCGGGAGTTGAATATCCGGACCCTGTCGCCGTTTTCGATGCCCTTGGCCTTCGCGAGCGACGGGCTTATTTCACAGAACATGTCCGGAACCAGCTCGGTGAGCCACGGGAGGTTGCGCGTCATGGCGCCGGCCTGCCAGTGCTCGACCACGCGATAGGAGGTGGCGACATACGGGAACCTCCCCGCGTCGCCGAAGTCGCCCTTCAGCGTATCGAGAACTTTGGCCGCCGGATTCATCCTCTGCGAGTTGAAGATGTTCGCCACCGGTGTTTCCATCGGCTCGTAGTGCTCGGGGAAAGGACCGTCCGCCAGGCCCTTCGCGAAGAGTCTGCCCACGCCCTCCTCGTTCATGATGAAGGGATTTTTCGCGCCAGGGCCGGCCGTTCCACCGCCGTCCACAATATCGCCCTTCCATGCACTGCCGGTCCATTTAACGACCCAGCGGTCCTTGTCCCAGGGCTCGCCCTGGCGGTTGACGGCGGCGCGGTTATAGATGATGCGGCGGTTCACCGGCCAGCACCATGACCATTCGGGATACATCCCGAGCTTGTTGGACGCGTCCTTCGTCCCGCGCCGCGCCATCATATTGCCCTTCTCGGTGTAGCTGCCGCCGTAAATCCAGTTGCCGCAGGCGGTCGAACCATCATCCTTGAGGTCGACGAAGCTTGCCATCTGCTTCTTCGACTTGTAATTGTAGCCGTTGATCTCCTTTGCGACCAGGTGAGGGCTGACCTCGTGTTCGCCGGGCTCGGTATAGTTCCAGACCATCTTGAGGATGGGATCGGCAAAGCTGCCGCCTTCCTTCTGATAGAGGGCCTTCAGTTCGCGGTAGATCAGGTCGACTATGTCGAGGTCGCTCTTGGCCACGCCGGGAGGATTCTGCGCCTTATAGCGCCACTGGGCCCAGCGTCCCGAATTGGAAACGCTTCCCTCCTTTTCGAACGAGGCCGCCGCCGGCAGGAGGAAAACCTCGGTCTTTATCTGCGCCGCATTGGCGCCGGGACGCTTCCAGTAAATCGACGAGTCCGTTTCCCACAGGTCCACGGCCACCAGCCAGTCGAGCTTTTCCATCCCCTTCGCCGTGCGGTTCGCGTTCGGTCCGCCGACGATCGGATTGGTGCCCATATAGAAGGCGCCCTTGAGCTGACCGGCGTACATGTCCTCGAAGAGCGTTATGTACGGAACCGGCTTGTGCGCCTTGGGCAGCCAGTCGTAGCAAAAGTCGTTCTCCTTGGTCGCCGCGTCTCCATACCATGCCTTGAGCATGCTGATGAGATACTTCGGCCTGTTCGACCACCAGTTGATGCTCCTCGGGTCGTTGGTTTTGGGCGTTGTGCCCTTGATATAGGCCTCGAGGTTCTGGTGCTTCTTCGCGAGCGGCGAGGGAAGATAGCCGGGCAGTATGTGCCAGAGCAGCGCGGCATCGGTCGAGCCCTGTACATTCGACTCTCCGCGAAGCGCGTTGATGCCGCCGCCCGCAAGACCCATGTTCCCCATGAGGAGCTGCAGCACCGCGTAAATGCGCACGTTCTGCGTTCCAACGGTATGCTGCGTGGTGCCCATCGCATACATGATGGTCGCCACCCGGTCGGGCTTGTGCGTTGAAGTAAAGAGCTCGGCCACCTTGAGGAAGGACTCCTTAGGGCATCCGGTCGACTGCTCGACCTTTTCCGGCGTATAGCGTGCGTAATGCTTCTTCATGAGCTGGTAGACGCAATTCGGGTCTTTAAGGGTCTTGTCCTGCTTCGGTATGCCCTTGTCGTCAAGCTGGTATGCCCATGATTTATTGTCATAACTCTTCTTCCCGGCGTCGTAGCCGCTGAAGAGACCGTCGTTAAATCTGAAATCCGGATTTATCAGATACGTCGCGTTGGTGTACTCAACGACATATTCCTTCTGTATCCGCTCATTCTCAAGGGCGTAATTGACGACTCCGCCCAGGAAGGCGAGGTCCGAACCGGGACGCAACGGCGCGTAGAGATCCGCGAGCGATGCCGACTTGGTGAACCGGGGGTCGACAACGACGAGTTTCGCCCCGCGCTCGTCTTTCGCCTTCTGCACCCAGCGGAATGAAATGGGATGA
This sequence comes from Spirochaetota bacterium, assembly GCA_018263175.1. Taxonomy (GTDB): domain Bacteria; phylum Spirochaetota; class UBA4802; order UBA4802; family UBA5368; genus MVZN01. The sequence goes on along the minus strand of JADFDB010000004.1, from coordinate 32,973 downwards.
TTTTCCGCGGCGTTGGACCCCATTATCAGAATGACGTCCGCGTTCTTGAGATCGATCCAGTGATTCGTCATTGCGCCACGACCGAAGGAAGCCGCCAGACCGGCGACTGTTGCGCTGTGTCAAATTCGCGCCTGATGCTCTAAATAAGTTATGCCCAGCATCCTCGAGAATTTTGAGAGCGCGTAACACTCCTCGTTATCGAGCGCGGCTCCGCCGAGACTCGCGATTCCCGCGCAGCGGTTCACCGTAACGCCGCCTTCTTTTTCGATGAAAGTCGCATCGCGGGTGTCCTTGACCCGCCGGGCGATCATCTTGACGGCCTGGTCCCATGGGATCTCCTCCCACTCCGTGCCATACGGCTTTCTGTACTGCACCTTCGACAGCCTTCGGGGATTGTCGGCAATCTGGTAGAGCGCACTGCCCTTTGAACAGAGGGAACCTTGGTTGATCGGATGGTCCGGATCACCCTCGATATTGACGACTTTTCCGTTCCTGGCGGAAACGATAAGGCCGCACCCGACACCGCAATAGGGGCAAATCGTCGTGCTCTCGCGGGTCCCCTGAAGCTTGTCCGGTGCGGACTTGCATCCGCTGAGGAACGATACGCCACCAAAGAAAGCCCCCGCCGCCGTTACTCCGGACAGCCTGAGGAAATCTCTTCTGGTTATGGACATAACTATCCTCCTGCCTTTATTTTGATCGACCGGTAATGAAATGTATGAATTCTCTATGTGCATTCCGCGAAGGCGGAAGACATATAATTACGGGAGGCGGCAGAATTCCGCCCTGGATGCCGGGAAAAAGGGGATATGCCAGATTAAAACGGAATTTCGGACCGACAGTCAATCTCATCCCTCCCAATCCTGAAATCAGTGTAGCCGCATCGAAAGCGGCCCCCTCCCGCGACGCTCGGGGCCGCTACCCGCACGGGCAACGCCCCTTTCGACATCGACTGGAAGGGTCTACTCTTCTTTACAGAATCGGGAGGCAGGGGGATTTCTCACCCCGCCTGCGGTCGGGCTCCATAGCATCCGCCGTAGGAGCAAGGACTCGAAGTAATTTTCTTTTATTTCCATAACCGTATATGTCAATGAATTTTTTAGAATCCTCCCAATATTTCAAACCGTATAGACAAGAGCCTTGGAACAGGCGGGTGGATGCCCTGGCCGTTACGGGCATTATCCGAATTCGCACCCGGCATACCGGGGCCGATTGGAAAAACTCCTTTACAAATCGCGGCAACTGACCACATGCTCACCAAGGGGGCCGCCGGAGGCCTTCCGCCTTAAAACGATTTTTAAGCGTGCCGGAGAGCAAGATGAGTAAACCCTCGCTGCGCCTCCAGACAACCACCCTCTGGGATTATTCCTCCCAGAATTACGGCGGTGGCAAGCAGGGCGACCAGAATTACGCGGGCGCCACCCCTTCCTACATCATCTGGAACGTGCTCGCGCGCTATACAAAAGAGGGCCATCTCGTTGTGGACCCCATGTGCGGCAGCGGCACCACGATCGACGTCTGCCGGGACACCGCCCGCCGCATCCTCGGATACGACATTCACCCGGTCAGAAACGATATCTTCCGGGCCGACGCGAGGAAGCTTCCCCTCGAGGACCGGAAGGCCGATTTTGTGTTCATCGACCCGCCGTACGGCGATAACATCGAGTACTCGGACGAGAAGGACTGCATAGGCCGGATCAGCGCATCCGACCCCGGGTACTTCACCGCGATGGCCGGCGTCATCGGCGAGATCGACCGCGTGCTGAAAAGTGACCGTTATATGGCGCTCTATGTCAGCGACTACTACCACCGGAAAAAGGGCTTTGTCCCCATCGGCTTCGAGCTGTTCCGCCTCCTCTCGCACTACTTCACACCCGTCGACATAATCGCCGTAACGCGGCACAACAAGACCCTCAAGATGGGGAATTATCACAGGGCGGCCGAGGAAGCCAACTTCTTTCTTCGGGGTTTTAATTATCTGTTCATCATGAAAAAGGAAAAAACCAATGTACATGCCCGAAAGTAACGCCAAAGGACGGATCATCCTCATCGACGACGACAGGGACGTGGCCGCCGTGGTCAAGAAATTTCTGAAACGATCCGGCCACACCATCGATACGGCCGACAGCGGGGAGGAGGGCGTGCGGCTGATCGGCGACAGCGAGTATGACATCGTCATCACGGACATATACCTGCCCGGCATGGACGGGATGGCCGTGCTCGAAAAGATCAAATCGATCAACGCCGACATCGACATCATCGTAATCACCGGTTTCGGCTCGATCCAATCGGCGGTTTCGTTCATGCGGGCCGGGGCGATCGATTACATCAGCAAACCGATCAACTTCGATCATCTCGACATCATCGTACAGAAAACGCTCGAGCGCAAGGAGCTCATCAAGGCCGCCCGCGAACGGGATATCTACTTCCGCATGTCCCTCACCGACGCGCTCACGGGCACGTTCAACCACAAATATTTCCAGGAAAGCCTCGAGCGCGAGATGCTGTATGCGAGGCGTAAAACGGAAAGCCTTACCATTATGATGGCGGACATCGACAGCTTCAAGACGGTCAATGACACCTACGGACACCAGGCGGGGGACATGGTCCTCCAGAGGATATCGTCGAACATCATTAAGGCCTGCCGCGGTCACGACACCGTCTCTCGCTACGGGGGCGAGGAGTTCGGCATCATTCTTCCGGAGACGGGGGTGCAGAAATCGACGCGAGTCGCCGAGCGCATACTAAACGCCATCTCATCCAACTCCTATCCCCCGGTGGCGCATACCATCACCGTTTCGATCGGGATCGCCTCGTATCCCGACCATGCCGAAGACAAAGAAGACCTTATCAAGAAGGCGGACCTCGCGCTCTATGCGAGCAAAGAGAAGGGCAAGAACTGTTTCACGGTCTACGACGGCTCCCGTTAGCCCGGCGGCCGGCAGCCGAGACGGCCGCCCAGGGGATTTGCGGCTCAGCCGTCATTGCACTGGGCCGACTGCCGCGTGTCGTACTCGTCGAGCACCCGGTAAATTTCCATAAATGAGTAGAAGAGCGTAAGCAGAATCGGCCCCACGATAACACCCGACAGACCGAAGGCCTGAAGGCTGCCGAGGAGCAGGAAGAAGAAAATAAGGGGATGGAAATGCAAACGCTCGCCAAAGACCTTCGGCTTTAACAGGTTCTCCAGAAGCAGATACCAGACAAGGCCCCAGACGAACAGAAAGACCGCCCAGCCGACGTGTCCGGCCGCCAGGAGATACAGTGCCGCCGGGATCCACGTAACCGACGTCCCGATTACCGGGATGAGCGAGAAAACCGCGGCGACGCTTCCCCATAGAAGCGGTCCCTTGATCCCCGCGATGAAGAAGCCCAGCCCCACCATGCCCCCCTGAAGCAGCATGATCAATAAATTTCCCGCGATGAGGACCTTGATGACCTCCTTCAGCCGGTTGGCGATATCGTTTTCGATGTCCCTGGGGAAGGGACTCGCCCGGTAAATCGCCTCCTTGAACTTGCCGCCCTCGATAAAGAGAAAGAAGAGGATGAGCAGCATAAAGAAGAAGTTGATCGAGAACCTGATTGAAAACGTCAGGAGGTCGGTAAGGTTCCGAAACACCGAAAACGAGGCGCTCTGCATGATCTCCGTTGTTTTTTTAATCAGTTCCCCGCGTGAGATCCTCAGGCTGTACGCGATCTCTCCGATGAAATTGCTGCGATAGAAGAATTCGTCCATTTTCGAGGGTTTGAATTTTTTCTCCACGAACTGGTATACGTCGTAGCTCTGATCGGCCAGGTTCAGGAGCAGGAAAAAGAGCGGAACGAGAAAGCAGAGGAATAGAAGTAGTATCATCAGGGTCGCCGACAGCGACCTCCTCGTGATGAGCCTGCCGATGAAATCGTGCAGCGGCGACAGGGCGATATAAAAAACGAGCGCGAAGAGAAGCGGCCAGAAATAGTACTGGAATATGTACGCCATGGAAAAAAGGAGCAGCGAAAACAGCGCCAGAAAGAGGTATTTGAGCTTTTTGTCCTGCTGCAGGCTCCTGTATGAATCGGTTTTTTCAATCATGGCAATGCCCCGGCCGCCTTGCCGGGTCCGGTTTTTTCGGGTTTATACGGACGTTCATCATTTCGTGAGATAATGAGACAGATCCGTCGCTATCTTTTTGATGGCGTGATCCAGATACGTCTCATCGGAGATACGTTTTCGATATTCTTCTATCTTCTTTGGGTCGCCGCGGAGGGATCCCGGTTTTATCTCACGATCATCCTTGTTCATGAGACTCTTCATATTGGTGCACTCCTTGCATTTAAGGTCGCCCGTTCCTCCATGAACGGGTTTTTGGACCTCATCTTTACCTATCGGAATGCGGAAGGCGAATCATGAGCGTTTTTTGTTTCGGGAGGGGGCGGTCAGCGCAGAATATCCTCAATCCATTCTACGGCCTCTCCGTAAACGGCGATCATATCGAACCTGAAAGTGATGTTTTTGGTGTTCAGGGCCGGGCGTGCGGAAAGGTAGTGCGAGGCGACGAGCCGGAGAGTGCGTTTTTTCCGTTCGTTTATGGCGTAGAGGGGGCCTCCATAGACGGGGGTGTTCCGGCTTTTCACCTCCACGAAGACCACGAGCTTGTCCCTGCGGACGATAAGGTCGATTTCGCCCGCTTTGCCGTAGCGGTAGTTCCGTTCGAGGATGGCGAAACCCCGCTCCTCAAGGAACAGGGCCGCACGCTCTTCCCCCCCGGCTCCGATCTGCCTGAAATTACGGTGTTCCACCGGGCGGGTCAGAGGACGTCGAGGAGGCTTACACCGGCCTCCTTTTCGTCAAGTACACGGTTCACGAAAAGCGCGGTTTCCTCGAGCAGGTTGATGATGATGAGATCGGAAAGCCTGTTTTTTTCGCTGTCGAATATCAGCTTGATGATGGGGCGCAGCGGTTTCTTGGACACCGAGCCGATTACGAGGCCCACGCTGCCGTCATTAAGCTCAACCAGCGAACCGATCGGATAAACCGACATTTTCGAAAGGAAGACGCGAAGAATAACCGGATCGAACCTGTTGACCCCGCTCGAAAGGAGGTTTTTCATGGCGTGATAGAATGACTGCTTCTCCCGATAGCTCCGACTCGAGATCTGTGCCTCGTACGAGTCGGCGATGGCGGCTATGCGCGCGTATTCGTCTATCTGGTTTCCATTGAGGCTGCGGGGGTATCCCTTTCCGTCGAAATACTCGTGGTGCTGCAGGCCGACCAGCGCGCTCTTTTCGCGGATTTTGCCAAGCTGTTTGATGAGCCGGTATCCATGCAGAGGGTGCGTCTTGATGAGGTTGAACTCGTGGTCGCTCAGATTCGACTGCTTGTACGCTATATACGCCGGCATCTTCACCATACCCGCGTCGATAAGAAGCGTGCCGAGGGCGAGCTCGCGAAGCTTGTCCGGAGTGTACTTGAGCGCCGTGCCGATGAGAAGTGAATAGAAGGTGACGTTGACCGAATGCGCCACCAGATAGTTTTTGCCTTCCTCGAGCCCATAGAGGAACAGGACGATATTGTTGTCCTCTTCCATGAGCCTGATTATATTCTTCGACGCGTCTTCGATCGAATCGGTGGTGAACATTTCGTCGTTCTTGATCGCGCTGTAAACGTCCCCCACCACGCGGCAGGCCTCGCGATGCACGTCCATCAATTCCTTGCGCTTGAGGAGCAGAAGGCTGTACTGGTCGACGATTTTCTTCGCGTCGGCGGAAATCGACGCGTCTATTTTCTGGGCGAAGCGCATGTCGTCTTCGCTCGAGGCGAGGCTGCCCATCGTTTCAATTTCGCTGATGCCCCACTTCATCAGCCGTTTTATGTCGCTCTCTTTTATGGTGACGTTCGCGCCTACGAGCATGTTGCTGCTGTCGATGTAGACCGGTTTGTCAAACCGCATGCCCGGCTTGAGATCCTCAACCGGGATTTTCTTTATGGTTCCCGCCATTCTCTAATTCCCTTGTTCCGCCAATTTTTCTTTCAAGCGCTCATTAATAGTATAGCAGTATGCCAACACTTCCGCAACCGCCCGATAAAGCCCCGGCGGCACAAGGCTGCCCGTGTTCAGGGCCGAAAGCGCGCCGGCGAGATCCGCGTCGCTGTATACCTCGATGCCGTGTTCCCGCGCCATCCTCTCCAGCCGTTCGGCCAGGTACCCCCGTGCGCTCGCCAGAACGCGCGGGGCCCCGTCGGTCGGAGCATAGGCCAGGGCTATGCTCAGTTTTTCGGCCCTCTTAGACCCGCGCATCGAACCCGCCTCCCTGCGAAAGAAGCGCTCCGAGCGCGCGAATGTCCGATACGGCCTGAGCGCTGGTGCCCACCGAAATCGAACAGTCCCGGCCGAGCGCTTCACCTATCATCGCGGCCAGGCGCTCCGCCCCTGCGCTCAATTCCTCGCGAACGGCTTCGCTTTCGCAATAAACGTCGATGCGTATCCGGCCATCACGATCCTTCGCAAGGACCTCCACGCGTCCCGCCTTCGAAAAATCCACCACGGCCACAATGGCGTCCGCACTTCCTATATAGAGCACTTCCTTGAAAGCATCGTCAAAATGATACAACACGCCGTGTCTGGCCTGTAGATCAGCCGTTTTTCCGTCCCCGCGCAGGGACAGAAGCAATTGCCGCAAGAACTCTGCCCCGTCCGGATTGTCCCCGGCGAGGTCATCTACCGCGTCGAGCACTTCGTCCAATTCCGCGCCGGAACGCGCGTCGTCAACAAAGCTTTTTAAGGACTGATTGTGCCGCCGCCGCCCCTCCCTGTCCGATATTGCGAGGACGGAGATGAGACAATTTAGATTAATACCTTCATAATCCGAAAAAAGGAAAGAAAAAAACAACAATTGCTCTTTTTTTACACCCCTGGCGGCAAGCGCGTTCAACACGTCCGCCATCGCTCCCTTTTTCTCGGCCCCGCCGGCCAGCCTGAAGAGCAGGCTGTTGTACGCATATACGCCCGAAATCCCTTCGGCCGACGCGCGGGCGAAGGGAATTCTGGCGATATCGGCCCGGTCAAAGGCGGTATACCCCATAAGACGCTCCCGCCCCGCGGCCTGAGGATCGGCCGTCGCGAGCCTGAACATCAGGGTCGAACCGCTCCTTTTTTCGAGCACGAGCGTCATAAAATTCGACGCAGGGAGCCCCCGCACAAAGCCCGCCGTCATACGCCGGCCCGCCACCTCAATGACTGCCTGGTGGGAGTCGATACGCTCGACGATTCTGGCGCCGACTTCACCGCCCTTTTTCAGGCTCCGGAAAGCCTCCGCAAGGCCTCCCTTTCCGGTCAGGGTAATGGTAGCGGCGTTATCGATCCTCATGGCCCACGAAAAGGTCTTCACGGCACGCCATGTCCCGCAGGGGGGCGAAACTGCGGCGGTGCACCGGCGATGGGCCGATACGTCCGATGGATTCCCTGTGTTCGAGCGTCCCGTAGCCTTTATTCCTTTTAAAGCCATAGCCGGGATAGAGCAAATCAAATTCATCGAGTATGGCATCCCGGCGTATCTTCGCCTCGATCGACGCGGAGGCGATGCTGATGGAGCGCGAATCCCCTCCCCTGACCGCGATAAAGCGCATGCCGGGAGAGAAGGAGAAACGGCCGTCCATGATGACGACGTCCGGCGGCTCGGCCAGGTTGGCTATGATTTTGGCAAGCAGGTATTCGGTGGCGCCGTTGACATTAAGCCGGTCGACGGTTCTGTGGGAGGCCATGGCGGTATGGATAGACGCGGCGCCCTGGTGGATGTGCCCGGAGGCACGCCGGCGCGCGGGATGGGTCAGCTTTTTGGAATCGTTGACGGACGAGAGCAGGCCCGCCGGCGGGCCGGCGATTATCTCCGGCGGGTAAATCACGAGACCGACGCAGAGGGGCCCCGCGAGTGCACCCCGGCCGACTTCATCGACACCGGCTATACGCCGGTAGCCCTGCTCGACCAGTTCCCGCTCAATGCCGAATGACGGCAGGCGGGAAGACGGGGAAGAGCCGTCGGACGAATCAGGCGTTTTCGGGTTCCCTGGTTTCAGGCGCGACCTCGGTAGTGGCGGGCACTTCCACCACGGTCGTTGCGGATTTCCCGCGGGCGACGCGCTTCTCCTTGAGTTTGGCCGATTTTCCGGTTCGCTCGCGCAGGAAGTACAGCTTGGCACGCCGGATCTTGCCCTTGCGGGTGGGTTCGACCTTGGCGATGCGGGCCGAATAGAGCGGGAAAACCCTCTCGACGCCGACGTCGTAGGAAATGCGGCGCACGGTGAAGCTCTTGCCGACCCCCTTGTTGTTGATCGCGATGACTATTCCCTCGAACACCTGAATGCGCTCGCGATTACCCTCCACGATCTTGTAGTGCACTTTGACGGTGTCCCCGACCTCGAAGTTCAGGGGACGCTCAGGCGGCATGATTTCTTTTTTGACGGACTCCAGTATATTCATCGCTCTTCTCCTTTATCCTCGCTTTCACAATATCGTTTATACAGATCGGGCCGGAGCCTTCTGGTTTTCTCAATTCGCTGTTCATGGCGCCAGAGCCGTATTCTCGCGTGATCACCGCTCAGCAGCACGTCCGGCACCGCGAGCCCATCGATCTCAGCCGGCCGCGTATAGTGCGGGTACTCCAGCAGGCCGTCCTCAAAACTCTCCTCGACGAGCGACTCGCTGTTCGACATAAAGCCCGGTATATATCGCGCGACCGCGTCGACGATCGCAAGGGCCGCATACTCTCCGCCGGAGAGCACGTAGTCGCCGACGGAAATCTCATAATCCACAAACCGTTCGACGACGCGCTGGTCCACGCCCTCGTAATGCCCGCAGACGATGCAGAGCTCTTTTTCACACGCGAGCCGCTTTACGAGATCCTGCGTGAGCAGCGTTCCGGAGGCGCTGGTAAGAAGCACCCTCGTATCCTCGTCCCTGGCGGACGAGATGGCCCGGAAAAGCGGGCCCGGCATCAACACCATGCCGCTTCCTCCGCCGTACGGATAATCATCGCACTGGCGGTAGCGGTTTTCGGCAAAATCACGCAGGTCCACCACGTCTACGCGTATAAGGTCCGTCTGTATCGCCCTGCCCAGGAGCCCCGTCGAGAGAGGGCTGTTAAAAAACTCGGGGAAAAGGGTTATGATTTTTACCGCTGTCACTGACGACCGGCCATCATCCTCACATAATTTCGAGGCATCCCGTCAGTCCAGAAGCCCTTCCACGGGATCGATATCGATCCTTCTCGATTTGATTCCCTTCGTATCGACCATCGCGCCGACAAACGGGACAAGATGCTCGCGACCGTCGGAATCGAGAATTACGAGCAGCTCGCCGGCGCCGCCGGAAACGACATCCATCACCCGGCCGAAGTGCCGCTCGTTTCTGTATACCTCACACCCGATAATATCATAATAATAAAAGGAATCTTCGTCCAGCAAATCCCTCGTTCTCTCCGCCTCTTCGCGGGTGATAAAGAGATCGAGCCCCCGCATGGCGAGTGCCGCGTCTCTGTCATCGATACCCGACAGGTAAAGCAGCGCCGTTTTCCCGTCGACAGGCTGAAACTCCCGTATGGTGTACGCCGTGTGGAGCGGTCCCTTTTCAAGATATACCTGATTTCCCGGAGAAAAACGCTCGACGATGTCGGATATAAGAGCAATTTTAAGGCGCCCTTTAAGCCCGTGAGCACCCGCGATCTTCGCTATTCTGATATGGGAATCGCTCAATCAAGTATTTCCAGCACTACCCTCTTCCCGGATTTGGTGGCCGAAGCGTTGATGATCGTCCGTATGGCCCGCGCAATGCGGCCGTGTTTCCCTATGACCTTTCCAATGTCCTCTTTGGTGACCTTGAGCTCGAGGATGGTGGATTTCTCTCCTTCGACCTCCCGGATCTGCACCTCGCCGGGGTGGTCCACCAGGGACTTTACCATGTATTCCACCAGGTCCTTATAGTTCATTCCGGCCTCCAGGGTTTACTCCGCGCTCTTGAATTTCCGCCACACTCCGGTTTTTTTCAAGAGCCTCGCGATCGTCGCGGTCGGCTGTGCCCCTTTTTTTAACCAGTCGATGACCCTGGTCTCGTCGACTGCGAACTGATTTCCAGCGGAAACAGGCTGGTACTGCCCGAGGTTTTCTATCGCCACGCCGTCCCTGCGCTTGCGCTCATCAACCACAACCACCCGGTAAAAGGGCTTTTTCTTGGTTCCAACTCTCTGCAACCGAATCTTTACCGACACACCGCTACCTCCTGAGAAGATTAGGGGATGATTATTTCCCCCGCCCGATTTTTGTCAATACAAAATGACCGGACCGCCCGCGCAGCGTACATTATTGACGCTTCGCCGAAGGTTTTCCGGCGTTTCACCGGCAGGGCCGCCCGCTATTGCCCACGGCTTATTATTGATCGTTCCGCGCCGCCCGTTTGAGATCCAGGGCCGCGCGGTTCGGATCGTCCGCGCCGAATACGGCATTCCCGGCCACGATTATGCGCGCGCCCGCACCCGCCACCGATGCGATGTTCTTCATCGATATACCGCCGTCCACCTGAATGAGCGTGGATGAGCCGCCCCGGAGCGCATCGAGATATTCGCGCAGGCGCCTGATACGGTCGAGCGCGGCGGTCATGAAGGGCTGGCCGTAAAATCCAGGGTCCACCGACATGACAAGAACCAGGTCGCACTCGGAACAGAGATCATGGATCGCCTCGAGCGGGGTGGCCGGGTTGACCGAAAGGCCGGCGCGCACACCGGCGCGGCGGATGATCTGCAGCAGCCTCGACGGGAACCTTGTCGACTCATAGTGTATCGTCACGCACCAGGGGGCCAGATCCAGGTAGCTCTCCAGGGAGAGCTCCGGGCGCTCGATCATGAGGTGTATGTCGAACGGTATGGCGGTGTGCGCCTTGAGGCTCTTTATATACCCCGGCCCGAAGGTGAGGTTGGGAACGAAGTTCCCGTCCATCACGTCGAGGTGCAGGAGGTCGAAGGCCGCGGGATCGAAGGCTGCGACGTCGCGCCCCATCGTGGAGAGGTCCGAGGCGATTATCGAAGGCGAGAGGAGAATGCCGTTGTCAGAACTCGTCGGCATTGAACCGCAGTGTTTTGACGTTCTTTTTATTATACACGATAAGGACGCGCGCGTTTCCGTTCCGGTGGAACGCGAAATCCATCTTCTGCCCGGGCTGCATCATGCGCGAATACACTATGCGCCGCGGACTGTCATCTTCCACATAGGCCTCATACAGGCCGGGATCGTCGCCCTTCGACACTTCGTACTGAACGCGCTCGTAGGCGCGATACATCTGTTCCACCGGCTTGTAGTACGACACCTTGATCCTGACCGCATCGCCGCGCTTGACCGCGGCGCCCTTTTCCGGCCTCTGGGATTCGACCAGGCCGCTTCGTTCGGGCAGGCCCGTTTCGACAACCTCTTCCTCGACCGACAGACCCTTTGAAAGAAGCAGGTCGAGACAGAGGTCGACGGACTGCCCGGCAACGTCGGGCATCAGCAGGTCTCCCTCGATTTTGCCGGCCGACACGAGAATATTCACGCGGCGGTCGGGGGTAACGCGGTCTCCCGCCTTAGGACTCTGGTCCAGAACTATGTTTTCGGCCGTTTTATCGGAGGGTATGTAGGTTATCGCTCCGGTGGCCAGTGACACCGACCGGTTGTGGCTGTGAAGGTTCTTGAGCTTGTTGACGGCGAACGGAAGCTCTATGCCGGTGAGATTTGGTACGTCCACGTAGAGCACACTTCTGCTGACCAAAAGCTTCAGCGCCCCGCCCTCGTAGACGATCTCGCCCCCCTCAGGATACTGGCCGAGGACGGTGCCGTTCGTGATGTCATAGACCTCCTGGAACCTGACCTCCGGCTTGAACCCCTTGCGCACCAGCCCGTTTACCACGTCGACGAACTGTCTGCCGACGACGTCCGGCACCTTCACCTCGCGGTCGGGCTTGGTGAGGAGCAACAGCGTGATCGTGGACACGAACAGGTAGAAGGAAAGCCCCACGAAGAAAATGAGCGCAATCCTGCCCACCGGCCTGAAATAGGTAAAATCGAAACGGGCCTTTTCCCTTTCGTCGTGTGATTGAGGTTGGTCCTGCATCGCCGTCCCGCAATATCAATGAGTACATGCCGCTCCAGCAACCGAGGTAGTCACGAAAAGCCGCGCGGCAGTAAGATACTGGAGTATCTGAAATAAGCCTCCGGCATTCGTCAAGCATTATTATTCAGGCCGGGAAATTCTCTTGACTGAATGCCTTCATCGTATAAATAGTTGCACAGCACCCGGCGGATCCATGGCACCGGGCGCGGCGGAGACGGCGGCTTTATCGCCGACGAAAGCGTTTTCCCGGCGCCGCCGCAAAGGCCGAGTGAAGGAACGATGAAGATACGAGAGCTTTTTTCCGGCAGGGTTTTTACCATCTCCAATTTCCTCTCGCTGACGCGGGTATTGCTCGTCCCCTTTATCGCCGTCACCTTCCATCTCGAAAAAGTCAACGGCATCCCCGGATACCGCTACTACGGCATCGCCCTTCTTATCTTCCTTGCGGCAACGGATTTCTTCGACGGATTCCTCGCCCGAACGCTCAACCAGGTGTCGCGGCTCGGCCAGTTCATCGACCCCCTCGCCGACAAGCTCGCCGTGCTCACGCTCGGCATCGCCCTGTGCGTATACAAGGGCTTTCCCGCGTGGGCGCTCGCCATCATCCTCGCGCGCGACATCTATGCGGTCATCGGCGGCGCCCTCCTCTTCTCACGCAGGGACATCCAGGTGCGCCCGAACATCTACGGCAAGATAATGGTGGGACTCATGGTCCTCTCCGGACTTATCTTCATCCTCGAACCCGGAATCACCGTATGGGGGATCACCCTGCAGGCGCTTTCGCTCGCGGCGGTGCTCGTGTTCCTCTTCATCTCCTCGTTCGCCTACTGGAAGATTTATTCAAGGATCTATTTTGGAAAAGAGCGGTAAATCCCGGTGTGCGCTCGCGCTGTTTTTTCTATTCATCTTTTCCCAGGCCGCGGCGGACAACGGGGCGATCCCGGTCCTGACCATCGATGGGGCCGATTATGTGGCGCTGTCGGACCTGGGCCGCGTGGACGGCCTCGACAGCTCGTTCGATATCATAACGCAGCGCGGCAGGTTCTATCGGGGGACCCGTACCGCGGTCTACCAGGCGGGCCTCTCGGCCGCGCTGTTCAGCGGCACCCTTAAAAAATATCCGCGTCCGGTATTCCGCAGGGCGGGCGACGTTCTCTTCCCCGCGGCTTTCGCCGAGGATCTTCTGCGGGATTTCTTTCCGGAGGGGGCCGTAACGCGAAAGGATCGGCTCATCGTGTTTTCAGCGATGGAACGGGCTCCGCGCCGGACGCCCCCGGCCGATGAGGCCGCGCCGCCGGAAAAGGCCGGCGCTCCGGAGGCGCGGGACAGGATCGGCTTCGTCATCATCGACGCCGGCCACGGCGGCAAAGACCCCGGTGCCATCGGGAGGAAGGGGCTGCATGAAAAAAAGATCACCCTGGGCGTGGCCAGAAGGCTCGAGAGCTACCTCAAGTCAAACCTCAAGGGCGTCAGCATTGTGCTCACACGGCGCTCGGACACATTCATCGAGCTGGCCACACGCACCAAAATCGCCAACAGCCACCTCCGCGAAAAAGAGAACGGCGTGTTCATCAGCGTCCATGTCAATGCCTCCATTTCGCCGCGCATTTCCGGCTTCGAGACCTATTACCTTTCCCAGAACCCGTCCAATGACGAGGCGCGCGCCACCGCAGCGCTCGAAAACAACGTCGTGGTGCTGGAAGAAAAATCTCACCGGAAAAGCTACGACGACGTCGAGCACATGGAGGCCTTCATGCTGACCGCCCAGATCCAGCGCGAGAGCGCCCTGCTCGCCGAATGCATACAGTCCGGGATCGACCGCTCGACAAGCGAATTCAAATCGCGCGGAGTGCGAAAGGCCGATTTCTTCGTTCTTCGCGGCTCACTGATGCCGGCCGCACTCGCGGAGATCGGGTATATCACCAACCCGCGCGAGGCGCAGCACCTGACGAAGGCCGCATATCAGGAGAAGGTGGCGCGGGGAATCGGGGAGGGACTCGTCTCCTTTATAAAAAAATACAACCGGATGATAAAAAATTAGTGACATCGCCCGGTCCGGGCGTCTACCCTGCTCCCACCATTAAACGGATTCGGGCGCCGCTGCATGAAAAAACTTATACATCGCCTAAAAACACGCTTATCGCAAATGAGGGCTTTTGCCGTCGTCTCTACCAACCGGGCGATGGAATACAAGCGCCTCCTGGACGGCGATCCGTTGAGGCGGAACCGCTTCCTCGTGCTTTCCATTTCGCTTTTGCTCATTTTCGACTATATGGTGTTCTGCTATCACGCCGACAAAAACATATTCGATATTTTTCCCGCGCTTCCGAAACTCGATCTGCGGGAACGCCGCGCAATTTATGTTCCCGCGAACGACGGCAAAAGCCTTCTGAAAGAGACGCGAAAAATCGATGTGCCCGAGGACACGGACCGGTTCGCGGGGCTGCTTTTCGGGATGGTGGCGAAAGGATCGATCTACGAGAACACCTCGGGAGCGGTGCCCGTCGACACCTACGTGCGGACGGTCTGGCTGAAGGGGGATACCTGTTATATTGACGCCGGACTCGCGGTGCTCAGGGACAATACCGCCGTCATCCCCGGATCGGAGGAAAATTTCAGAACGGCGCTCGAGAAAAGCATCGTCGAGAACATTCCGTCCATTAAGCGGGTCGTTCTGCTCGAAAAGGGCGTACCGCTTAAACGGCTGTGGGAAGTCGCCGGGGTACCTGCGGCCGACCGGGGCTACTCGGGCCAGGTCCCCTGATAGACCTCGACCGCCGGCCCGGTCAGGAAAACGTGGTTGTCGTCCTCCCTCCATTCCGTTCGCAGGTCTCCCCCATTGAGATGAACAAGTATCGACCGCGCCGTCCGCCGTGTCAGCACACCGGCAACCGTCACCGCCGAGGCGCCCGTACCGCACGCGAGGGTTTCCCCCGAACCGCGCTCCCACGTCCGCTGAATTACCTCGTCCTCGTTAAGTATCTGGACGAACTCCACGTTGGTGCGGTTGGGGAAGAGATCGTGGTTCTCTATCATCGTTCCGTATTTCTCGACCGGGAAATTTTCAACGTCCTCAACGTAGATCACGGCATGGGGGTTCCCCATCGACAGCGCGGTTATCTCGAACCGCACCCCGTCCTCGAGCATCAGGGCCTCGCCGATGACCATGCCGGGCTTCCCGGTCATCGGGATGCGCTCGCGCTGAAGGATCGGTTCGCCCATGTCGACACGGACCGTTTCGACCTTTTTGTTCTTCACCTGCATGTCGAGCTGTTTGATGCCGGCGAGTGTCTCGACCGCTATGCTTTTGTTCTTTATCAATCCGTGATCGTAAACGTATTTTGCGAAACAGCGTATGCCGTTGCCGCACATTTCGGCCTCGCTGCCGTCGGAGTTGAACATGCGCATCCTGAAGTCCGCCGTATCCGATTCGAGAATGAGGATGATCCCGTCCGAGCCCGCGCCGAAATGCCGGTCGCTCATGGCCACGGCGAGTTTTTCCGGATGGCGCACCGCCGTGCTTCTCGCGTCGATATACAGGTAATCGTTTCCGATCCCGTGCATCTTTGTGAATTTAATCATGCCGCCGCAGTCTCCCCGATGAAATTGCTGCTATTGGAGTATGCCATCGGCCTCCGTCTGTCAAGAATTCTTTATGGAAACGAAGCCCAATTTTAGGGTTGATTCAGGCGGTTTCGTACGATAGTAGTACCGTGGTGCCTAAACATCACCTCCCTGGAGCGCGAGTGAAACAGGTTTACAAAAATAACATCCCCGTGCTTGCCGCGATTTTCCTCATAACTGGCGCGGCCGTCTATCTGCTGCTCTTCTGGCGCTCTGCCGCGTTCAGGCCGCCCGTACAGGGCGATGCGGGGTGGGAGGTCCGGCAGGAAGAGGAAACAGACCGTCGTAACTCGGTCCCGATTCTGCTGTACCACAATATCGACGGCAAGGGCCCCTTCTCCCTCGACCTCGAGATCCTCAGGAGCCATTTCGCGCTTTTAAAAGACGCGGATATCCGGGTGATAGGCCTTCCGGAGTTCGTGGACAGGCTCGGCACTTCAGGCTCCCTCGGCGGAAGGACCGTCGCCATCAGCTTCGATGACGGCTTTCTGTCCATGTACACGAAGCTCCTTCCGCTCAGCCGCGAATTCAATTATCCGATAACGCTTTTCGTCTACACCGACAACGTATACTCGCGCGCCGAGAAGAGCATCACCTGGCAGCGGCTCCGCGAGCTGGACGCCGGCGGCATCGCCGTCGAGAGCCATAGCATCAGCCATGCCGACCTGCTCCGCCTGTACGACAGGAACGGCCCGGAATCCAGAAAAAAACTCTTCGACGAAATCTATCTCTCGAAAAGGATCATCGAACTCCATCTGAACAGAAAGATCCGTTATTTCGCCTTTCCCTATGGCCGTTACAATCTGGCGCTCGTCCAGATGTGCAGACATGCCGGCTACGAGCGCGTCTTTTCCACGGATTACGGCTCCAATGTTATAACCCGCAACAACTACTGCCTGCGGCGGCGCCACATCAAGCGCGATTATTCGTCCGGCCTCATCGAAAAAATAGTACACTGAAATAAAAATCTCTTGAAGGTCCGCGCGGAATTTAATAGCCTCCGGAAACCGGCGTGCGCCCGGCGGCCTTCGTTCGACTGCATCGGCCGAGGGCCGGCAGGCCGCGCGGACTTATCGGGCCCCTTTAAGGCAAAAGATGGATATACAGGCGTGCTACAGGCTGCTTGAAATTCCCGAAACGGCAAGCGACGAAGACCTCGCGAAATCGTACAAACGGCTCGCGCTCAAATTTCACCCGGACAGAAATCCGCACCGGGTGGAATGGGCCACGCGGGCGATGGCATCGCTCAACGACGCCTATACGAGCCTGAAGGGACACCGTTTCAGCAACGGCCGCCCGGAAGGGCCCGACACCGTTACGCCGGAGGAACGACCGCAATCGGGGCGGCCCTCCCGCCGCGCGGACGGTCCCGACCCCCGCGAGGAGCTGAAGGACGACCTGCTCGTCAGACAGTTCGTGCGCCACCGGGAGGCGGCCAAGGACGCGCTCTACCGCTATTTTCAGTACAGCCTGCACAACCTGGTCCGCAGAGAAAACCCCATAAACCGCGGCATATTCAAGGAGGTGACGGGCGTTCTGCGCAGGAATTACCACGCCATACGAAAGCTTTCGGGACTGACAGCCGACCACGAGCTCCTGGACCATTTTGCGGTTTTCTCCGAAATGGTGTTCAATTTCTACAGGGCTTCGGAATGCCTCAACATCCCCGACTCGTACGCCAACCTGGTCGACGTCGAGGCATTCAGACTGTACAAAAAGGGCGACGATGCGCTTCACCTCGCGCACCGCGAATTGTTCTACGACCGGCATAACCGCGGCTTCCTCAAGCGCGACATAAGCGGCGCGATGATTCTCAAGGCCATATACCATTTCAGGGACGCGCTCGAGCACTATTCCCAGTCGACCTGGGCCGTGGAAACGACCATCAAACTCGAATACGCACTCTCGCTCAAACGATACATCGAGCTCTTCTTCACCGAGGACGCGGCCTGATCGATCGCAAGCGGAGACGAGGATGGACCTTTTAAGCATTGCCGGCATCGCCATCGCCCTCGCCATGGACTCCTTTTCAGTTTCAATCGCGGCCGGTATGATTATCGAGCGTCCGGGCCCCCGGCATTACTTCCGGCTGGCCTTTCATTTCGGCCTGTTCCAGTTTCTCATGCCCATAATCGGCTACCTCGGGGGCATCTTCGTCGAAAGCCTTATCCGCGACTATGACCACTGGATCGCGATGGCGCTTCTCACTTTAATAGGAATCAAGATGATACGGGACTCCTTCCTCCCGGAGGACGCGGGAATCCCCCGCACCGATCCGTCGCGCGGATGGACGCTCGTGCTCCTCTCGATCGCGACGAGCATCGACGCGCTGGCGGTGGGATTCGGTATCGGCGTATTGGGGAAGCCGATCCTGCTCCCGAGCGTCATCATCGGCGTGGTCTGTGCACTTTTTTCGCTTGTGGGGGTCGCCCTGGGGAAAAAGGCGGGCGAGCTCCTGGGAAAGCGCGTGCTGAGGCTCGGCGGAATCATCCTCATCGCCATCGGCGCGAGGATCGTCATCGAGCATCTGGGCTGAACAGTCCTTTATCTCCCGCCCGTTTTTGTCGATATATGTAGCGAATCCGCCCCATCGAGGCTCTGGGGGCAATACTCCGGTTACAGGCGTCATGCACACGATACACATCACGAGAATAATCGCGCTTTGCGCCGCCCTGTCGCTTGCCGTGCTTCTCGCGGCGGAACGCGCACGGGCCGAGGACTACCAGTACCAGTACTTCAAGGAGGAGAAGGAGCGGTATGTGCCCTTCTCCGACTACATCCCCAAATCGCGGCTTCACTTCAAGGCCGTCCCTCATTATCTCGAAGACTACTACCTGCTTTACGGCATGAAGCAGTATTACAACGAGAACTCCCTCCGCAAGAACATCGAGCGGATGAAGATCGCTCTGGAATGCAAATTCCGCCACCCCTCCGAGGCACTGATTAAAATTGAGAACGAGGATGAATACTCGAAGTACCGCAACCTCATGTTCATGCACATCAACATGCTCATTATGCGCGACCACATGAAGATCGCCGCGCGCTATGACAAACGAAGGATCTATTTCTACAACCTCGACTTCGCGAAAGAAATCGCCGAAAGCCTCGATACCGCCGAGGAGCTCTACAGCCGGGCGCTGCCGTACTGGGAGGAGGCGCACAGATACGCGGGCCGGGCGAGCGAATACCGGCTTACGACGGACCTTGGATTCATCGAATCGGAGCGCTATTCGATCGTGCGCGGCGAGCTCGACTACGGCAGGATCATAAACGGCCACCTGGCCCGCGTCCGCGAGCGCAAGCGGGAGCTGGACCGCACAGGAAGCGCAGACAGGTAGGGACGCGGTTTCCCGCGTCCCTCTTGCTGTGCGCCTGACACGAGTTGAACGTGCGACACATGGCTCCGGAGGCCATTGCTCTATCCACTGAGCTACAGGCGCATATTTCGTCCCCGACCGTACTACGCTGGACCGATGTGACAATTATTTCAACTATTTTCTTTCACTCGAGCCATTTATTTATACCGGCGATCCGGTCGATCGCGTCATCCACATAGGGATTGTACGCCATGTCGTCGACAAGCAGGGCGAACTGCGCCTTGGCCTCGCGCAGCCGCACGCGCAGGGCCTCCAGATCGCCGACGGCCCCCCGGCGCCCCCCCTCGCCGAAGTACTCATCGAAGGCCGCCGACATCGTTTTAAACGCCCGCCGGTACCGGTCGTAGCAGGGGTCCTCCGGCGCCTCGGCGCAGGAAGGCGGCCGCGGGTCGTCGAGCAGTTCCTTTAAAAAGCGATAGCCTTCGTTGATGATGACCATCCGCATGCCCGCGCCCGTGTCGGTCGCCACGTCGGGATGGTTGAGCTTGGCGAGCGTGCGGTATGCCGCCTGGAGTTCTTCCGGGCCGAACCGCGCGCCAAGCCCGAACAGCAGCAGGTAGCGTCGTTTTCTGTCCTCTGTGTCGTTCATGCGTTATCCGGCGGAACGCCCTCCCGGTAAAAGCTATTGACATATTGAAACCCGTTACGGCAAATGTCAAATAACAAGTCACCGGATGAACGCCCTGTCATGAGCCCGGTCAAAATCATCGTCGATTTCCTCTTCTTCGCGATTCTCGTCGAATTTATCGCGATGTTTTTTTTCGTGAGACGCAGGACCGCGATGGAATTCCCGGCCGCCTCGCTCTCGACACTAATCATATTGCTGCCGGTCTGCCTGCTTTTCGAGGGTATCGAGCCGCCCGCATGGCTTGGTTACGTCTCGCTTGCCGGCGTTTCGCTCTACCCGCTCACCTATGCCCTGATGATCAGGGGCTACGTTAAAACCAGGACGCGCGTGCCGATCGGACCGCTTGCCGCCGTTTCGCCGCTCTTCATGGGGCTTGCCCTCGTCTTCAAGGGGTACGCGCCCATTCTCTCCCCGCTCATGCTGCTTGTCTTCTTCGCCTGGGCCATGTTCTTTTTCTTTAACAGCATCTTCGCCTCCGTAAAAATTTACCTGGTGTTGCAGGCAAGCCTTGTCGCGGCCATGGCCGCCGCCGCCCTCTCCGCGTACACGGGCTCGTCCCACTATTACGCCGCGGGGGCGGGGCTGGTCCACGTCATGACCTCGCTTCTTTTCCTGTACAGCTATCACGCGAGGATCACGCGAATAGCGCTGAACTTCAAGGAATCGCGCGAGCTGAGCGGAAGCCTCATCCATAACAACACCCGCCTCAGACAGAAGGTCGAACAGCTCAAGACCCTGGTGCAGGAGAGGGACAACGAGCTTCTGCAGATGTCGCGGCATGCAAGCCTCGCCGAGGTCACCACGGGAATCGCGCACGAGCTGGCCCAGCCGCTGACGGGCATAAAGGCGATCGCCCAAAACATGATGGACGACATCAACTACGACGAGTTCGACGGCCTGGAGGCGGCGGCCGAGCTCATGAAGATCTGCACGCTCGTTGACAAGTCGGCTTCCATCATCGATCATATCAGGAATTTTTCGCGGCGCAACGGCATGAATATGCGGATGATCGACCTCAACCAGGTCGTGCTCGACGCGATCGACCTCGTGAATCTGCAATTCAAAAAATACAGCGTGGACATCATCCTTGTGCTGAACGAGAACATCCAAAAAGTCCACGGCGACAGGATCAGCATCGAACAGATGATTATAAACCTCCTCCTTAACGCCCGGGACGCGATAGTGGACAGGCGGAAAACCGCCGGAGACGGATTTACCGGCAGGATTACGATCGCCACCGAGCAGGCCGGCGACGGCGTGCGTTTATTCATAGAGGACAACGGCACCGGCATCCCCGAGGACATTATTAAAAAAATATGGTTTCCGTTTTTTACAACCAAGCGCAGGGCAAGCGGCACCGGTATCGGTCTTTCGATAAGCAGCAGGATTCTGCGCGAGCACAACGCGGCCGTAAGCGTCGAATCGCCCCCCGGCCAGGGAGCGCGCTTCGTCATGACCTTTCCGTTTCAGCGCGAGCGCGTTGCCGCGGACATGCAGTTATCACCATAGGAGCAGGCCATGAGGTGCCCGAACGAAGCGAACCGACGATGAAGGACGAGCGAAAAAACTCTCCGAGAGCCCCCGTCTGCCCGGCGACGATGACGCCGGGGCGTTCGGCGCGGGTGGTGGCCGCCCTTGCCGCGCATTACGGCCGGCCCGAACCGGCCCTTGAGTACGGGAATCCCTACCAGCTTGCCGTTGCCGTCGTGCTCTCGGCGCAGACGACCGACAGGCAGGTGAACTCGGTTACGCCGCGTCTTTTCGAGCGCTACCCCGATTTCGCGAGCCTCGCCGCTGCGCAGAGCGGGGATATCGAAAAAATCATCAGGAGCGTCGGCTTCTTCCACACCAAGGCGCGGAATATTCGGGAACTGGCGCGGCGCGTGGCGGAGCTGTACAACGGGACTCTTCCATCCGCTCGCGAAGAGCTCATGGAGCTACCGGGGGTCGGCCGCAAGTCGGCCAATGTGATCCTCGCCATGGGCTTCGGGATTCCGGCCTTCGCCGTGGATACACATGTTCTGCGGGTCTCGAACCGGATCGGCTATGCCCGGTCGGAGAGCCCCGATGCGGTGGAATCGTGCCTGACGGCGGTGATTCCGCCCGAGGACTGGATCGCCGGGCACCTTTTGTTCATCTCCCACGGGCGCGCGATCTGCAGGGCCCGAGGGCCGCTGTGCGACCGGTGCCCGGTCAGCGCGCTTTGTGATTTTGCAGGTGATATTCCGCAAACGCGGTCATCACCTCGGGATCGTTGATCCGCCGGTTAAGGCTGCTCCGCGGGTCGAGACCGGTAATCTTCTGCAGGGAGGTGTACGCGATTTCGGCTAACGCGGAATCGGTGCTCGCCAGATATTCCACGAGGAAGGGTACGTTCTGCACGTCGGCGAGCTCGCCGAGCACCAGAAGCCCCCATCGCGAAAATTCTCTGCCGGAGTTCCGTATTTTCAATTTGAAGTCGGTTTCGTTTCCGGGGATATAGCGCGCGACAATCCTCGTAAAACTCGCGGCGTTTTGCAGTCCCGAGTCGCTATGGCCGGATTTTTCGAGCGCGAAGGCCACGAGCCGTTCGTATGAAAGCCGCAGGTTCCTGTTCAGCACACGTTCTGAGATGAGATCGGCCATTTCGACCGAACCCGAAAAAAGCAGGCCCTCCCATTCTTCCTCGCTGAACTCCATATCGACCCGGTATTCCCTCGCGAAGAGGAGGATGGTCCTGAAAAACTCCTCGTCGGGATTCTGCATGACCTGTTTCTTGAGATCCGCGAGCGGCGAGGTGAATCCCAGCCTGAGAAGCTCGAGCCCCGACTCCCTCTTCTGGTATGAAAGCGCCGGTGAAGTCGCGAAAATGAGGCGATAGGCCCCGAGCGAGAGAAGGTAGGCGGCCATGCTGACAACGACAGCCGTGGCGAAAAGCTTCAACGGATTGCGCCGCGCGAAGAACTCCACGAAAAGGAAGAAAAGGAATATCACAAATTTGCCGAGCATCAGGATATGAACGATCGCGCCGCCGGTCGCGAAGGAATCGACCGCCATGTCGAGGTAAAAGTAGAACACACACAGGCCGAGAAACAGCGGTATCGTCACAAACGGGTCCCGGCGCAGTTTGAGGACGAAAAGGAGAAAAAGCGAATAGACCACAAGGTTGGAATAGCGCCCTTTAAGCACCTCGATAACAGGTGCCCACGGCCAGTCGGGGCGGTTCACCCCGGCAATCAGGGTAAAAACGACTATAACGAGATAGAGAATGAGCAGGGGAAGGACGCGCGCCTCGAGGAATAGAATCTGCTCACCGGGCGGACCGAAGCGCTCCCTGTACATGGTTTCGAAAAGGTCGATGTTGATCGAGGAAAAAGTGAACACGAGGTAGAACGAAAAGATGTAGATATATATCCGGACGATGAGAGTTATCCCCTCCCACGAATAATTCATGTTGAAATAGAGGTTAAACGCGAGCAGGAACAGAAGGACGTAGATGAAAACGGCGATGCTCCGGAGTCGTGACGAAAGAAGTGACATGGGCTCTCATCAATCCAGGGTCTTGAGCCGTTCAAGCGAGATGAGATGCTCCTCCATCCCGATCCCCTTTTTACCGGTCCCGATTACGGTAAACTCGGAGAATGCCCGAAAGCGCACGTATCTGCTCTTCTTGCTGCGGGGAAGCGGCATATCGACCGAATGGAGGCGCCGGGAAACGATCAGGTCGCGGTCGTCCTGGGCGTCCCGGTACGAGAACTCCCCGGACAGAAGGGTCTTCTTCTCGCGGCTGAAGGCGAGGAGCTCGAGCTCCACGTTCATTATGGGGATGTTCCCGCTCCTGCGCGAGATAAAGCCCTGTGAATACGGGACGGAACCGACTTCAAAGTACGTGAGGTCCATGCTCATGTCCCTGAACTGGACCGTCACCCAGCTGTAACACTGCAGCCGGTCCGAGAAGCGCTCTCCCCACGAATGCTTGCGCATACCGGGGCATTCGAAGCGCTTCGACTGTCCTTTATTTTCACCGCGGAGCACGGAAAGCGTCCCCGATATTTTACATCGTTGCTCGTACCGGTCCCACAACTGCATTTCGCGTTCACCGCCGATCGCCCTGGACTCCTCCGCCATCGCGGCGGGGAAAACGAATGCCGGGTACGCCCCCGTTATTGAGAGACCGATCGCGATGGATTCGTTTTTCAGTTTGATTTCGAACTTTTCCGGCGGACTTACGATTTTATAGGCGAAATGACGGTCGGAAAGGACGCGCGCACCCTCCGCCGGCCGGAAGTCGATGGTGTTCGCATAGGAGTAAAGAGCGTCATTGTAAAACACTGACCAGGCGAACTCGGCTTCGTGCGCCGCGGGAAAATAGTTTATATCGGCGAATCCGAACAGCCGGTTCTTTTTGTCGGCGAAGTTAGTGCTGTACGATTCCGCCCAGCCGGCGATCTTTTTCCCTTCGTGCAGGTACTCATCTTTCACGTTTATCATTAACGATCCAAACCCCGTGTTATGGATAAATCCTGCAGACGCCCGACACGCGTCGACACATACCGCCTGTCCTGTTTGACAGTAGAGTTGCTGCATAACCTGGAAATACGGCCGGTTTTTCCCCGCCCGCGGCGGGAGAAAACCCGATATTCCCGGGATTTGCAGCAAGCCTATGGTAATTCCACGTCCGATGAAGGAGACGTCAGCACCGACGCGCTATGCGAAATCAGCTTTCAGCCCGCCACCGCCTTTAAGGGCGGATGGGGCGCGAAGATCGCTACCGAACAGCCATTTCGTTTTTTACACAAAACGGGGCTGAATATACACATTCATCCTGATTTTTCAATTCTTTTTTTGGCGGTCGCCGTTATTTTTGCCTTTTAAGAAGTGCGACCCGCGGGAAGCCGGCAAGATCGTTGAGCACCGAAACGGCATAACCGTGCCGCTCTCCGGCATCGAGTATGAAATCGCGCATATCGTGCCCCATCTCGAGCAGCAGGATTCCGCCGGGAAGGAGGTGCGATTCGGCCGAGTCGATGATCCTCTGCAGTACGGCCCGCCCTTGGTCGCCGGCGAAGAGCGCGCGTTCGGGCTCGTGGCCGATTTCGCGCTGGAGCGAGGGCTTGAGCGCGGGATCCACGTATGGGGGATTGGACACGATGACGTCGAACCGTTTCCCATCGAATGGCGAGAACAGATCGCCGGAGCGGAAGCGTATCGGCACGGCCCCGATGATCCGTCGGCAGTTGCGCTTCGCCACGCGCAGGGCCGCGGCGGATACGTCGGAGGCGTGCACCCTGATATCGGGCCGGTTTTTGCGGACCGCCACCGCGATCGCACCGGAGCCGGTTCCCAGATCGAGGAGGTCCGCGCCCGGGCGCGCATAGTAGAGCGCCATGTCAACGAGGAGCTCCGTTTCCGGGCGCGGGATAAGCACGTCCGGCGTTACCTGAAATTCGAGGGAATAGAACTCTTTTATTCCGGTTATGTAGGCGACCGGCTCGCCTCCGCACCGGCGCTCGACCATGCGACGGCAGCGATTGAATTTTTCGGAATCAACGGGCCGCGCTCCGTCTATAAGAAGCCGGTAGCGCTCGATGCCGAGCGCATGCGCCAGCAATACTTCCGCGTCGAGGGCGGGCGACTCGACGGGCGCGGCCTCGAGCCGGACGGTCATCTCCCTGACGGCCTCGGCGATAGTCATGTCATGCCCGTCCGTCAACCGACGGTGATCTTGAGCTTCTGTTCGATGTCGTGCCGTTTAAGCGCGTCGATCATCTCATAGAGGTCCCCTTCCAGGAAGCTCTCGAGCGCGTGGAGGGTAAGCCCGATGCGATGATCGGTTACGCGCGACTGCGGGAAATTGTAGGTGCGGATGCGCTCGCTCCGGTCTCCCGAGCCCACCTGCGAGCGCTTCTCCTGCGCCTCCTTCGCAAGGCGCTCCTGCTCCATTCTCTCAAAAAGCCGTGCCCTGAGCACCTTGAGCGCCTTGGTCTTGTTTTTGAGCTGGGACTTTTCATCCTGGCAGGTCACGACCATGCCCGTCGGGATGTGGGTGATCCGCACGGCCGAATCGGTGGTGTTCACCGACTGCCCGCCGTGACCCGTGGACCGGTAGACATCGATGCGCAGGTCGTTCGGATCGATCACGATGTCGCTCTCCTCGGCCTCGGGCAGCACGGCCACCGTTACGGCGGATGTGTGGATCCTGCCGCCCGATTCCGTGCTGGGTATGCGCTGCACGCGGTGCACGCCGGACTCGTACTTCAGGCTGTCGTAGGCTTCGGCGCCTGAAACCGAAAAGACCACCTCCTTGTACCCGCCGATCCCCGTGGCGTTCGACTCGATGAAATCGAGCTTCCAGCCCCGGTCGTCGATAAACCTGCTGTACATGCGAAAGAGGTCCGCGACGAAAAGCGCCGCCTCTTCGCCACCGGTACCCGCGCGAATCTCGACGATCAGGTTCTTCCCAGAATTGGGGTCCTTCGGGAGCAGGAGCACCATCAGCTCCGCGTCGAGGGTCTCGATTCGTTCTTGAAGAAGGGCCACTTCGGAGCGGAGCATCTCGCGCATCTGTTCGTCCTTCTCGCTTTTGAGGATCTCTTCGGACTCGCCGAGCTCCTTTTTAATTCTACGGTATTCCTCGTACTTGACGACTATGGGCCGAATCTGCGCATGCTCCCTCGTGAGATCCCTGAAGCGGTTATTGTCCCTTATAATCTCAGGCCGCGCGAGCTGATCCTCGATCTGTGCGCACCTGTCGGCAATTTCCTGAAGCCTGTCTTCCATGCACCACCTCTGATAAAACGGGCGGCCGCGCCGCCCTCTGCCCACAGCCTCCGGCAGGCCCCGGACCGCTGTCAACAATATATTATACTTCTGCGCGGCGCCCGTCTGGCAGGCCTACCTGCCCGATGTTCTGCACGCGAGGAAACGCTCGTCGAACACGGCACCGACGAGAAATCCACCTGGAAACGGCGCCGCCACGCTCGCGGCCGAGATCTTCGTGCCGTCGTCCATGAACACCTCCCGGATGACGGCCTTACCGCCGGCTCCGATCTCGATGCGTATCACTTTCGAGGGGGAGGAAACGGCCGCATCGGCGGCATGCCGGAGGAAGGTCAGCATCTTGGGATGACCCGCGACCCACAGCGCGCCGTCGGCGTCTATCTCGATGTTGTCGGAACCGAAGGCCGTGTCTATCACACGCGCGGCGGAAAGCGTTCCGGTTTTTACGTCGCGCTCGTAAACGGACACGTTACGCCCCACCGTGGACGCGACATAGACCGTGCCGCCGTCCTGACTCAGGGCTATTCCATTGGCATAGCCGAGTCCCCGCGCAACGATCCTGAAGGCAGAGCCGTCGTAATAGAGCACGTAGGCGCGCTTGAGCTGAAGATACTCTTCAGCCATCTTACCGGCGGGGGAGGTATTTCCGTGATCGTTGGTTACATAGAAGCTGCGCATGCCGACCGCGGCCACGTCGTTCGGGCTGTGCATTGAAGAATCCCTTATGGATTCCAGATGCACGAGCCGTGCCCGGCGGAATGCGAAAATCTCGATATACGGCCCGTCCGAACGATGGTTCACCACAAAGAGGCGGGCTTCGCCTCCGCCGCGGTAGAGGCTGATGCCGTGCGGATGGAAATCGAACGGCAGTACGCCGGTCAGACGGACGGGTCTGGAGTTCGCGGCCCTGATATCGAAACCGTAGATCGCGCCCTGAACGGCCCTCCCTTCTGCGGCCGCCCGCCGATCATCGGACGAAATGAACGCGAGCCCCGTCCGTGGATCGATCGTGATGTCTTCCGTTCCGGGGACACCTCCGAAATCACGACACGTACAGTCGCACCGCGACACAATACTCTTAAACTCGCCGGCGTCGTGATATGTTTTCAGTGCCAATACAACGACCAGCACCAGTATAATGCCGGTTATAGTGAACGTGGCCCGCATGCTCATCGCATCCTCCCTTCAAAATGAGATCGCGCGGTCCGGTGCACGGGCGCGCGCTCCAAGGCTATCATAAGCCCCTGCCAAATTCCAGCATTCTTTATAAGCAAGGATTCGGCCTCGTTCGCTCCTGCACGTCGGTACACAACATTGTACTATTTTTAATTTGCATGTACATTTTAAAATGCTATACTTGTTGCAGCTTTATCATGTATTCAGGGGGCCCTCATCATGATTACCGAATATCAGCCCGGAAGCTACTGCAACGACATCAACTGCGTCAATTTGAAGGCGCTCGTGTTGCTCGGTGCCGCCGAGTATCTGACCGAGAAAAACGAACTCTGCCGCGATTGCAGCGCATGGAACTTCTACCTATGGCTCAAGGCGAAGCACTGGTCCATAACCGCGACCGGCCGGGCAACGGCCTCCCCCGGCATGGCGGCCGGGCAAACGAACGCACCCTGGGCCGATCCGGATACCGAGGATTCCTCGGCATACCGGGCCTTTTTTACCTGAGCCTCCGCCGGGGATGCCCGGCGCCTTTTTGTATTGACATTTTCCCCTTCCTGCAGTATTAGTATTATAACATAATATGCATTATGTGTATATAGCATTGCTGGCGGCCCGGCATGATTGATGAAGCCTCCAATCGTCGGTTATGTGAGATATTGGCTGATTTTCCCCGATGGCCACGAAACTGTTCATACACCCGAAAATCGGCGAAGAGATAGGCTCCATCTCGGGACACTATTCCTTTCTCCGCGAGGAAGTCATCGTCCACAGGGGCAGGGAGCTTCTCTACCATACCGGTTACGCGGTCGCGGATTCCGCCTGCTGCGGCACCGGGGCATGCGTCTTCTGCCGGGTGGCGGGCTTTATCAGCAAGCGCCTGCCGGGAGATGCCCCCCGCACCGAGGTCGATCCGATCACCGGGGCGGCGGAGAGAAGAGAGATCGAGGATATTCTAAAAGACAGGGAGGGATGCACCCAGGTCAATTTTTTCTGACGCTTCGTCGTCTCGCGGCTTTCAGCTCTCCCGCCACCGCATGCGCGCATTTTCCACCGCTCCACCGCCATCGCACTCAATAGAGACTCCGCATAACCGAGAATGAAACCGTGGTCCCCCGCCGTAGTCGGGGAAAACCCGGCATCCGCAAGATATGAAACAAGCCTGATAAAACTTCGGTCCAGGAGGTATGTCATGATGCAGTATCCGCTGCTGCTTACCGATTTCATGAACCGGGCCGCAAAGCTCTTCCCCAAAAAAGAGATCGTTTCGGTGTACGGCGACTCGACGTTCCGCTACACCTACGACGACTGGTACCGCCGCACCTGCCGACTCGCCGGCGCCCTGAAGTCAATGGGCATCAGGAAGGGAGACCATGTCGCCTCGTTCTCACTCAATAACCATCGTCACCTCGAGCTTTACTTCGGCGTTCCCTGCATGGGCGCGGTGCTGCATACGCTAAACGTCCGCCTCGCACAGGAGCATCTCGTCTATATCGTGAACCACGCCAGGGACCGCATACTCTTCGTCGACGAGGACCTGTACTTTCTGCTGGAGCCCGTAAAGGACCGCCTGAAGACCGTCAGGCAGTACGTAATCATGTCGCAGAGCGGCAGGCTTCCCGAAACCGGCCTCGCTCCCATCGTGCTCTACGACGAGCTGATCGGCGCGTTTCCCGACCACTACGATTTTCCGGTCGACCGCGACGAAAACGAGCCGGCCCTGATCTGTTATACATCGGCGACAACGGGCGATCCCAAGGGTGTGGTATACAGCCACCGGGGCCTGGTGTTGCACTCCCTCACCTCCGGCGTGGTACTGGACGCCAGGGAAAGCGACTGCGTGCTCCATGTGGTCCCCATGTTTCATGCCAACGCCTGGGGCGCACCGTTTACGAGCACCATGCTGGGGTGCAAGCAGGTGCTGCCGGGGCGGCAGATACTGGACATGAAGGCGCTGTGCGGCATAATCTCGAACGAGGAGGTGACGTTCACCTGCGGTGTGCCCACCATCTGGATGATGCTCCACAAGTATCTCGAGGAGGGCGGCGAGCACGACTTCTCAAAACTGCATGCCGTGTACTCCGGCGGTTCGGCCATGCCGCGCCATCTTATGGAAGATATGGCGAAAAAATACGGCTTCAACATCGTGCAGGCCTACGGCATGACCGAAACCTCTCCACTGGCCACCGTGGCGCTTCCCAAAAGCTATATGGCGGGGTATTCGGAAAAAGAGCTCTACGACGTCAAGACCACCGCGGGGATGATAGTGCCCTGCCTCGACATGCTCGTGAAGAGTCTGGACACCGGTGGAGAGGTGGCCTGGAACGGCGAGGAAATGGGCGAGGTGTGCCTGCGCGGTCCCTGGATCGCGGATGAATACTACAAAGATCCCGAGCGAAGCAAGGCCACGTTCAGGGATGGATGGCTCCACACCGGCGACATCGCAACGATCGACGGCGAGGGCTACATCCGCCTGGTGGACAGGACGAAGGACCTCATCAAGAGCGCCGGGGAATGGATATCCTCGGTCGATCTCGAAAACGAGATCATGGCCCATCCGAAGGTGCTGGAGGCCGCGGTGATCGGCATGCCGCACGAGAAATGGCAGGAACGCCCCCTCGCCTGCGTGGTGCTGTCGCCGGACGCCGCGGGATCGGTTGGCGAAACCGAACTGCTCGAGTATCTGAGGGAAAGAGTCGCGAAATGGTGGGTGCCGGACCGGGTGGTCTTCCTCGAAGCCATTCCGAAGACGAGCGTGGGCAAGTTCGACAAGAGGGCGCTTCGCGCGATGGTACTGCCGCAGATACGATGACCGAATACTCCCGGCGGGTATACGCGCTTCCCCCGGGGCGGCGGGGGAAGCGCTTCTCCGCGCGCGGAGAGTGATGGGTTTTTCATCCGCGCCGGAGAGCGGAATCCGATCCTAATCGTACGCGCCGACGATCGAGATGCTGCAGATGTTCATGTACGGCATGCCCCCGAGGTTGTGCGTGAGGCCGTAGCGCGGATTTTTGAGCTGCCGTTCGCCCGCACGCCCCAGGATCTGCAGATACATCTCGTAGATCATGCGAAGCCCCGACGCGCCGATCGGGTGCCCGAAGCACTTGAGCCCCCCGTCGATCTGGCAGGGGATCTTTCCATCGGCGTTGAAGAAACCGTCCATCACATCCTTGAGCGCGCCGCCCTCCGGCGAGATATGCAGGTCTTCCATCGTGACGAACTCGGTGATCGAAAAGCAGTCGTGCACCTCGAGCATACCGAGCTCTTTGCGGGGGGCTTTTATCCCGGCCTCGTCGTAGGCCTTTTTGCTCGCTATGCGCGTGGTCGCGAAGTACGACCCGTCCCACGAACGATGGCCGGCCTCTACGCCGTTGGAGACCGAGAGCTGCAGCGACTTCACCGACACGAGGTCTTTTTTACCCATGCTCCGCGCAAGCTCCGGCGTGGTGACGATCGCGCAGGCCGCGCCGTCGCTCACGCCGCAGCAGTCGAAGAGCCCCAGCGGATAGGCCACTATGGGCGAGGCCAGTATCTGCTCAACGGTAACGGGCCGCCGCAGGTGCGCCTTGGGGTTCTTCACGCCGTTAGCGTGGCTCTTCGCCGACACATGGGCCAGCGCGAGCTTGAGGTCTTCCCATTTGAGTTTATGCTTTTCGCGGTAGGCGCTCGCAAGCTGTGCGAAGGCTCCGGGTGCGGTCATGTTGGGAGCCCACTGCGAAAGGAGCGTTCCGGCCCGCGAGTCGAACACGGGAAGGCCGCCGTAGCCGGTGTCCTTGAGCTTCTCGACTCCGAGCGCGAGCGCGATATCACAGGCCCCCGAGGCCACCGCGTACACCGCGCCGCGGAACGCATCGGTGCCGGTGGCGCAGAAGTTCTCCACGCGCGTGACCGGTATGTAGGGCAGCCTGAGGGTCATCGGCATCGCGAGCGACGACTTGCCGATGCTGATCTCCTCAACGCACACGCCGAGCCACGCCGCGTCGATCTGTTTGGGCTCCACGCCGGCGTCCTCAAGGCATTCCTCATAGGCCTCCACCATCAGCTCCTCGGCGCCCATGTCCCAGCGCTCGCCGAAGCGGGTACACCCCATCCCGAGTATCGCGACCTTGTCCTTTATTCCGCTCGCCATCTCACGCCTCCTTCGCCGGCCCGGAAACGGGCTTTGCCTTCCAGAAATACCGCGTAAACCCGCGCTGGTTATCGACATTCTTGATGCGAAAGACCATCTTTACGGGCATGCCGACCTCCACCTTCCCCGGCTCGTGGTCCGTAAAATCGACCATGAACTGGCCGCCGCCCTCGAACTCCACCATGCCGTAGTGCGCGGGCGGGTCGAGCGAGAAGGTGAGCAGGTCCGACGACCACGTCTTGATCTTCGCCGGCTCGTCGGCGAACTCGTACGGCTCCTGAGTGTGACGCGCGTTGCACTCCGGATTGACGCAGATGTCCATGCGCGGGAACTGCGGCGTGCCGCATTTTGTACAGCGCCCGCCCACGAGGCCCGTAAGCATATCGCGCTTCCGGTACTGGGCGGTCAGCGCCGTCTTCCAGTCTCCCTCGGCGCGCATGCCGAACTCCTGCGTGATGAGGTTGTTGAAGGTGAGATATTTGATGTAGTTCTTTTCCTCGCGGCGCCCGGCAAGCGAGCCCGCGATTCCCGTGCGCGGTGCGAGGCTTTTGATTGCGTCCGTCGCCTCGAAGACGATGGCCGTACAGCCCTGACCGAAGGCGGCGAGCATGATCTTTTCGCCCGGCTTCGCCTTCTCGAGCGCCGCGACCAGCATCACGAGCGCGTGGGCCGTGCCCGTCTCTCCGCACAGCGCGTGCAGGTTGTCCGCGACCGCCGACCTGTCGATGCCAAGCGCCTGAGCGACCGCGGCCGCCTCCCTGCCGAAGACGCAGGGCATGACGAAGTGCGCGATCTCTCCGCCCGAAAGCCCGAGCTTCTTTAAAAGTCCGCCGCAGGCCTCCGGGATGATTTTAGCGATGCCCTCGTCACGTACCCAGCGCTCTTCCCATCCATAGTCGTACTCCCGGTTCATCCCCCGGAAGTGGTCCACGAAATCGCGCGATATCGAATACGAGCCCCGGTACTCGGCGATCACGTCTTCGGCCCCGAGGAGCAGGGCCGCGCCGCCGTCGCCGTACCACATCTCCTGGAACCAGGCCGATTTCGTCCGCCTCCTGTCGGCCGCGGCGACGAGCACTCCCGCGTAATCGCCCGACTTCACGGCGTTCAGGCCGGCGAGGAGCGCGCCCGCGCCGGATTTCATGGACGCCGAAAAATCCGCCGTCTCGAGCG
>JADFDB010000049.1 GCA_018263175.1 Spirochaetota bacterium | reverse complement strand
TGTTAATAGATCGTTTTTAATTATATGTCCGTTGGTCGAAATAGCATCGAGCAGAGAGTCATAATAACGGTCTAAAGAACTTATACCTTGGATGTTTTTCTTAATAGTGCAAATTATCGACATGCTACCCCTTCAACGTCTTCTTCAAACTCTCGATGAGCGTCACCGGCGTGGGGTCAAGTTTTTTTAAAAGAGCAAGCTCGTACGATGCCCAGTCGCCCAGGTAGACGAGCGACATCATGCGCGCGAGCGCGCTTGCGCCGCGGGACTTTATTTCCAGGACATCGACGGTTTCCCCGAAGAGCTTTGCGCAGATGTCCATGCGGCGTGCAACGCGCTCGTGGTCCATGGAATCGCGCATCGTCACCACGGTGAAGCGCTCGCGCTCCATCCCGGCGAAACCGACCAGCTCGTTATGGCAGAGCTCCGGGTACACATGGTGGTAGGCGGGGTGCTTGGCGTTTTCGTTGATCTGGCACTTGAAGCGGTAGCCGGCCGGTGCCATCCGCTCGGAAGTATGGATGACGGGAACGCGACCGTAGAGGCGCCCGGCGAGCGCTTTTCCCTCCCGCTCGTAGGAGACGGTGTCGGCGAGCGTATCCATCATGTCCGAAAAATCCTTTTCGCCGATTTGTGCGAGCCCGGAGTTGGCGAGGAGCCGAAGCGCGGGCAGGAGCAGGTAGCCGACGGCGCAGCGGGGCTGGAGTCCGCCGGGAACGCGGACCACGGTGCCGGCCTTCGAGGCGATCTCGCCGCCGGAGGTGATCGCCACGGTCGCCGCGCCGCGCGCCGCGGCTTGTTCGAGCGCCGAAAGCGTTTCCTCGGTGTTGCCCGAGTAGCTCACCGCAAGTGCGAGCGTGTCGGCGCCGATGAAGCCGGGGACGTCATACTCCTTCGAGGTGAAGACGGGGAGCGCGCTGTCATGGAGGAGCGCCTGTATGATGGCGCCGCCGATGCCGGAGCCGCCCATGCCGAGAACGAGAATTTTGGAGAACGCGCCTTTTACTGAAACGGTTTCGGCCAATGCGAGCGCTTCGGCGCACTGTTTCGGAAAATCGACGAGCACCTGGCGCATGTTGGATGTGTCGACGGTCATGGGTGTTCCTCCGCGTGTTCGGCCGCTCGGGCCGTGATGAGTGTCATGTATGTGCCGGCGGGGCGTTTTGCAAGAGATTTATGCGGTGTGGCGAGGCATTCATGGCGCTGGGCGGACACCCTATTCCTGTTGACAGCGGGGTGCAATGCTTGTAGCATCGATGAGTGCGGCGCGTCATGTTCGCGACGGCCGCATGCCCTATGACGGTTTCCCGGAGGATGATATCATCATACAAAAATTACGCTCCATACCGCGGCGTGCCGCGATTCGCTACGCCCTGCTGCAGATTCCATCGATCGTCCTGGTGCTCGTGGTACTGTACTACCTGGACCGGATTGTGCCGCTGCCTGACTCCGTCAAGGGCTTCATCATCGCGCTCATCGTCGCGGCGGATATCGCGCTCTTTCCGCTCCTGTGGCGCGCCTACGACACGCACTCCGCGGGGGAGTCGCTGTCGATGGCCGGCGAGAGGGGATTCGCCCTCGAAGACCTGCACCCGGCCGGATTCGTCCGCATGCACGGTGAGCGATGGAGGGCGAAGCTCCGCGAGGGCCATGCCCCAATTTTGAAGGGCGAGGCGGTGGCGGTCGTGAACCGCGACGGCCTCGTCCTCACGGTCGAGGCGTGCGCGAAGGATGGGCGATAGGTGTTTGCATGAATGAGCTCCCGTGGATACGGGAGGCAGGGGAGGGCGCGGGTAATGATCGTGAGGCGGGCGCTTGCAGTCTGGCTGCTCATCATCGCGGCGGAGACGGTCCATGGCATTCTGCGGGGTTTCTTTCTGGTGCCGATCGTCGGCGAAATGCGGGCGGGCCGAATCGGGATGCCGGTCGGGGCGCTTATCATTCTGCTCATCACGCTCTGGTGCATTACATGGATCCGGGCGCACCGCGTGGGTGAACTGATCGGCGTCGGTGCTCTGTGGGTGGCCCTCAGCTTTTTGTTCGAGGTGCTCATCGGCCTGTACGGGAGGGGCTATTCGATGGAGCGCATTTTAGCGGAGTATGACCTGTCCCGGGGCGGATTGATGCCGATCGGGCTGGCTTTCATGCTGTTCTGTCCGTTCGTTGCGGCGAGGCTGCGGGGCATGACGTTCTGAGCGAGCGCGCGCTCCGGGCGATCCCGCGTGATGTGCCGCAGGCCGTTCGCCTCGGGCGGCGGTGATGTATTAAATCTCCATGACGGCGGATTCGGGGCTGAGGGACGCGCCGTCCGTCAGTGCTGCCGAAAGCATTTTCCCCAGGTCTTCCGGCCCGGCGACCAGCGTTTCCTTCTCTGCCCGGCTCATGCCCTTGATGTACGCCTCCACCTTCAGTGCGTCGGAGCGCGTTCCCCAAAGCCTCCAGCACGCCGCGATGCGCACGGGCCTGAAGCCCGCGGTGAATTTCGCGCGGCGGCTTCCGCCGCGGTGCTCGCGCATGCGGCGGTCGAGGTCGGTGGTGTAGCCGGTGTAGAGCGCACCGTTTTCGCACTCGAGCATGTAGATCCAGTAAGCTCTTTCCATAGGGCTATGAGCGCAGCGTGGCGACAAGCCGGAGCGGATTGAGCAGAAGCCCGAGCGCGTCGATGATGTCCGTGCAGATCACGTCCGCCGCGCTTAACGCGTTGAACGCCGCGCCCTCGCGCTGGATTACCGCGATGCCGAGCGCCGATTCGTCGAGCATCAGGCGGTCGTTGCGGCCGTTTCCGATCGCCGCGACCGTGTCCGATCCGAGCGCGCGGACGTAGTCGAACTTGGCGCGGGCCTGGTCTCCGGCCGGGATCACCGTGAGTTCGCAGGGCAGGCCCTCGAGCGCGGCGCGCGCCCCGTCGAAGGTGTCGGCCGTCACGACGTGCACCGTTAAGCGATCGGCGATCGAGCCGAGGAGTTCGGCCACCCCCTCGATAAGCCTGCCGTCACCGGCAATCGTGCCGTTGTAGTCGAGGACGAGGTGCTCGATGGAGAGGGTGCGGTAGCCGGGGATTTCTATGTGTATCATTGGAGTATGGAATTATCAGGATGTATAGTATTTTGCGTCCTGGAGCGCCGTGTCCGCCTGTTTCAGTCGATATCGTATCAGTAGCTGACTATCTTCGGAGTTCACATGTAGATCCCCTCGGTCGCTATTGCTTTGGCGAGCAGTGATTGCCAAATAATACCGTTTTTCCACTCGAGGCTGGAATATACTACCGGAACAATAACGATGCCATGAGCAAACCCGGCTTCTCACGCGCATTCGGCGATGTATTCGTCAATTTCTTCTGAAATGCTTATATTCAGGATTACCAGAATATCCATGTCTGAATAGCGATCGGCGGTGCCCCGTACCCGTGAACCGAAGAGCGCAATTTCAGCAATGGTCAGCTTTTTAGAAACAAGCTCCTTAAAGCATTCGATTATCTGACGCTCAATTTCCGTCATCGTTCAATCTCCTCTTGAGAAATATTAAGGTGAGAAGAAAGAGTCGGTGTCAAGCGCTTTGCGTGCATCGCTGTCGCCCGGCAGGGGGGAAAAGCCGGTTCGGATCGGGATGATCCGCGTGAATATTCAGCGGAGCTTCCCGCGCGCGAGCGACATAAAGATGCCCGCAAAGCAGAGTACGGTGAAGATGGCGAAGGCGATGCGCGCGCTCACGATGAACTGCCCGTAGTGCTCGGGCGTGATGGGGACCCTTCCCATGATTAGTGCGAATATGAGCATGGCGATCCCCATGCTGAACATCTGGCCGGTGAGGCGCATGGTGCCGAGCGTGCCCGAGGCGACGCCGTAGTGGCGGCTCTCGACCGAGCTCATGACCGCGTTGGTGTTCGGCGAGGAGAAGAGCGCGAAGCCGAAACCGAGCACGACAAGGCCCGCGATTATAAGGCCGGGCGGCGTGCCGCTGTCGAGGAATATGAAGGATGAAAGGCCGGCGGTCGTCAGCGCCATGCCGATGGAGGCGACGACGCGTGGCTCGATGCGGTCGGAGAGGCTCCCCGCCAGCGGCGACAGCAGGGCCATGACGACCGGCTGGGCCACGAGAACGATGCCGGCGCTTTCCGGGCTCATGCCCTTGATGTACTGTAGATAAAGGCTCAGCAGAAAGCCCGAGGCGAAGGTGGCGCTGTAATTGATGAGCGCGGCGAAATTCGACATCGCGAAGACCATATTGTCCCTGAAGAGGGCCATATTCATGACGGGGGATTCGACCGCGATCTCGATGCGATAAAAAGCGACGAGCGCCGCCGCGCCCGCGATGGAAAGGAGTATCCCCGCCGCGGACGGAAGGCGGGAGAAGCCGTACATGAGCGAGGCGAGACCGGCTCCGTATACAAGCGAGCCCACAAGGTCGAAGCGCTCACCCTTCGCCTCCGCCCATTCTCCCTTGAGGTAGACGGGCACGAGTATCAGGATCGCGATGCCCATGGGAACCGTCGCGAGAAAGATGAAGCGCCAGCCGAGGTGCTGTGTGATGACCCCTCCGAGGAAGGGGCCCAGGGAGAGGCCGAGATACACGGCCGCCACGTTGACGCCGAGCACGCTGCCGCGCCGCTTCGGCGGGAAAACCGAGATGAGGATTGGAAGCCCCGTCCCGAAGGTCATGGCGCTGCCGATTCCCTGGGCGATGCGGCAGGCGATGAGCGCGCGGGCGGACCCCGCAAACGGCGCCATGAACGACGCGGCGGTATAGATGGCCATGCCGGCCACGAAGACGCGCTTTCTGCCGCGCATGTCGGCGAGGCGCCCCATCGGGACGAGAAACATGGCCGAGGCGAGTATGAAGGCCGTCGACACCCAGTTCAGGAGCACCGCGTCGATGGCGAACTCGCGCCCGATGACCGGAAGCGCGATGTTGACGGCCGAGCCCATGAACGGGGTGATGAACGCGGCGAGAGTGGCGATGACGAGAGCGGCGCGCTGCTGTGCCGTGGATTTCATAATCGGGTCTCCGGGTGGCGGGGGTATGCGGCATCCGGCCGGGCGATGGTAGCACGCCCCCGCCCCGTGGCAAGAGTTTTTCGCGCTGCGAGGCCCCCGCTAAGGGACATGTAGACGCGCCGTTCGTCACGGCTGCACGGCGCCAGGGAATCGATGGCGTCCTTGCAGTGCGCCGTCATTGGTTTGAGCTTGAACATGGGGATGGGGCCGCCCGCCTCCTGCGAGCTGTTCGTCTGAAAGATAGTCGCGTCGACGGCACCGCGGGGCTGTCGGACCGGTTCAGGCTTTCCAGCGCTCCTGAAGCGCGGTACGCACGTCGTGAAAGTCGTTCCAGGGCAGGTAGGGTTTTGAGCCCTGATCGAGAAAGCTCGCGAGACCGTCGCGCGCGAAGACGAGGTCACAGGCCTGCGCCATGTTGAGGTCGGTGGGCCCGTCGCCGATGCAGACCGATTCCTCCGGCGCGTAGCGCGCGATGATCTCGGCCTTGGCCATAAGCTCGCCCTCCCGCTCGAAATCTGAAAAAATGCGGAGGTGCTCACCCGATGTATCCACGTCGGGGGCGTGGATGGCGTACACCCGCGCGGCGAGTCCGCCCAGGCGCGACCCGACCATGCCGCGCAGACCGCCTGAGATGACGATCAGGGGCACGGCGATCGAATCTAGATAATCGATCAGCTCGACGAAACCCGGTCTGATCGGGATGGTGCGGACAAACTCGAGTATTTCCGGGTAGCGCGCGGAGGGGATCGAATCGACGATGCGCCGCACGCCCTCGCGGATGGTCAGACGACGGGCCTGCATTTCGGGCCCCACCTCGTATGTCATCTCCGGGGCGAAGCGGAGGAACATGGCAATAAAGCTTTCCTCGGAGGTCACCGTACCGTCGAAGTCGCAGAAGACGGCGCGGTGCAGAGCGTGCGCATCGGGCGGTGGCATCTTCATCTCCATGTGATCTTCGCCGGTTTGCGCAGCGGCAGGCGGTGATAGCGATGGCGCGGGTATCCCAGCATAACGGCACCGAAACCGCCATGTCCCCCGGGGAGGCCGAGCGCCTCCGCGAGCGGCGCGTAGAGGCCGAGCGCCGCATCGAAGAAGCCCGCCCAGCAGGTACCAAGGCCCATCGATGGTGCGGCGAGCTCGAGGTAGGCGAGCGCGATGGTGCCGGCGGACCGCGCCATTATATTGTCCTTCGACGCGTGGCAGACGATGAGGTGGGGCGCGCCGCGGAGCACTGCGTCCACGCCCGTCTCCCAGCCGGCGATGATGAGGTCCATGTGCACGGCCTTTGCCTGTTCCGGGAAATCGCGCAGGATGCCGCGCATCCAGTCCACGACGAGCCCGGCGAGGCGGCGCGTTTGACGCTCGTCATGCACCACCAGCCACTCGAGCGGCTGAGCATTATGGCCCGAGGGTGCGTGGCGGGCTATTTCGATGAGCCGTTCTATCGTCGTGCGCTCGACCGGCTGTTTTTTATAGGCGCGGATGGAACGTCGTGCGCGGAGAAACTGTTCGGCCTGGCCCGGATTGCCGACGAGATCGACCCCGATCAGCGGGCAGTCTTCCACCGGCATGGCGGTCAGCGAGAGAGCGCCGTACGGACATACGGCGACGCAGTGTCCGCAGCCGATGCAGCGCTCTTCCCCGCCGGGCACCGTTTCGGGAAGCGAGCGCCGGTCGGCGAGCGCTATGATGCGGGCAGGGCACTCTTCGATGCAGGCCCTGCAGCGAGTGCATCGGGCGCCATCAACGACAAAAAGCTTCATTTATAGACTCCGAAGATGATCTTCATGTATAGAGTTGTTGCATAACCGGGAATTAAGCGGGTTTTCTCCCCGCCGCAGGCGGGAGAAAGGCCCATATCCGCAGGATATGAAACAAGTCCCATGTTTATGGGATGCGGTGGGGGAATCAAGCGTAAAACGGGCCCGGAAATCTCTTGACGCATACGCACGCTCATCTATCATATCAAGCATGCGTACGATAGAGCGATACGGGAGCGGTGATTGATGGACGATGAATTGATGGACATTGAGGAAGAGCCGGCCCTCGACGCGGGAGAGGTCATCGAGGCCGCCGACACGGCGGCGCGCTCGATCGAGGATCTTATCGGCCGGATATTCGAATACAAGCACCGCCTGATGGAACGGCTGCTCGCCGATGGAATCGGGCACACCCGGTTCAAGGAGGGCCCCGCGGACCGCATCCCTGAGTCGTGGCGGGTGGTGCCGCTGCAGGAGGTGCTCCTAGGCCGGAAGATCGTCGAGGGGCCGGCCTCCATGCCTGAGCCGGGCGACGGGGCGGCGACGGTCCCGGTCATCGTGCCCGAAAGTATCGGTTCGCTCAGGCTGCACGAGAAACGCTGCGGTTCGGTCGCGAAGGACAGGACCAGGGAACTCGGGGAGTATATGGTCGCCGCTTCCGATATCGTCATGGCGGTGAAGGGGGAGCATGCCGGCGCGTGTGCAATAATGCCCGTCTTCTTCGAGGGGGGCGTGCTGGGCCCCGGCTGTGTCCGGCTTGCCGCGGATACCGCCCTGTGCGAGCCGTTCTTCCTGAACAACGTGCTTCATTCATACTTTCAGTCGGGTATACTCTACACGCTCAATGCCGGAAGCGGCGAGATGGCGATCGACCTCGACATGCTGCGGCGCCTCATGATAAAGTTGCCGCCCCTCCCGGAGCAGAAGCGGATCGCCGATATTCTGCTCGCGCTCTCCGGCGAGATCGTGGCCGGGGAGGACGCACTCACGCGGGTGCGGTCAATCCGTGGCAACTTTATCAGCGTTGAAGACGAATAAAAAATAATAGACAATAACGCGTTTTTTTGCATACACCCATTGCAGTATCGATGGAGGAAAGCTCATGCATACGCTTGGCATCAACATAGGATCATCGAACGTCAAGGCGGTGATGTTTGACGGCAATGCGCTCCTCTGGAGCGATGTCATACCGCACGAGGGAAATTTTCTCGAAACCCTGCGCAGGATGCTCTCCGCCAGAGAGATGCCCGAGGGCGTGCTGACGCTCGCCACCGGAACCGAGGGGCGCTATTTGCTCAACGTCGCGACCGTCATCGAGCCGCTCTGCGTGGAGGCGGCACTTCGCGACATTGACGAAAACGTGGACGCGGTCGTCTCCCTCGGCGGGGAAGACCTTATCGTCTACACCATCAACGACGAGAAACGCATCATCACGAGCTTTTCCGGAAACAAGTGCGCCTCGGGGACGGGAGAATTCTTCAAGCAGCAGCTCGGGCGCATGGACATGGGCCTCGACGCGGTCGACCGTATCGGGCCGGAGTGCAGGGCCTACAAGCTTTCGGCGCGCTGTTCGGTCTTTATGAAAAGCGACTGCACCCACCGCCTCAACAAGGGCGAGGTGACCAAGGGCGACATCATACTTTCGCTCAGCAACGTCATGGCCATAAAGGTGGCCGACTTCCTGAAACGGGCCCGCATGGAGCGCGGTCGGGTGATGCTGACCGGCGGCGTGACGCGCAATCCCTATGTCGTGGCCTACCTGTCCGAAAAGCTCCCCGACGTGGAGTTCGTCGTTCCCGGAACGGCCCCCTTTTTCGAGGCCTACGGCGCGGCGCTCCTTGCGCGCGAAACCGGGAGCGTCCTTCCCCCCGCCGATCGGCTCGTGCGCACGCACAACGTACAGTTCGCCCGCTTCACGAGCCTGAAATCCGCACAGGGCAGGGTGACCTTTGTCCCCTCGCGCAAGACGAAGGTGCGCGCCGGGCGCGAATACATCCTCGGCGTTGACGGCGGCTCGACGACAACGAAGGCCTGCCTCATCGACATCGAGACCGACGAGATAACGGCGTCGTATTACGGCCGCACGCACGGGGATCCGGTCAAGGCGCTCAAGCAGTGCATCGAGGAGATAAAGCGACAGATACGAGAGGACATCGGCGACGCGTCGATCCAAATAAGCCTCGCGGCGACCACGGGCTCCTCGCGCGAGATACTCGGCGTCTTCCTCGAGACGCCGGCGGTGTACAACGAGATCATCGCCCACGCGGTGGGCACCACCTACTACGAGCCCGATATCGACACGATCTTCGAGATCGGTGGGCAGGACGCCAAGTACGTACTGCTGAAAAACAGGGTGCCCATCGACTATGCCATGAACGAGGCCTGTTCGGCGGGCACGGGCTCCTTCCTCGAGGAGTCGTGCAAGGGCGACCTCAGCATCGAGCACGCGCACGAGATCGCGCCGGTCGCCCTGACGGCAGAGCGGCCGCTCAAGTTCGGCGAGCACTGCTCGGCCTTCATCAACTCGGACATCCGCAAGGCCATACAGCAGGGCGCCTCGCGCGAAGACATCACCGCGGGGCTCGTGACCTCGATCGTCTCGAATTACCTCAACCGGGTCGTGGGCAACCGCACCATCGGCAACAGCATCGTGCTGCAGGGGGGCGTGGCCAAGAACGAGGCCGTACCGCTGGCCTTCGCCATGCTCCTCGGCAAGAGCATCCTGGTGCCGCCGGACCCTGAGCTCATGGGGTGCTTCGGCGTGGGGCTTCTCGCCGCGCAGAAGCTTGAAGATGGCTTCCTCGAAAAGGGAGGCTACGACCTCGACGCGATCCTCGCCACCGAGATCGTGCACGAGCGCGAGTTTCAGTGCAAGGCGTGCGACAACTACTGCCCCATCCGGGTGCTCGTCGTCAACGGGCACCGCTACATGTTCGGCGGGAGGTGCAACAAGTACGCGAACATCCGCAAGAAGAAGACCTTTGACGAGTCCGCGGTGATCGATTATATCGAGCGCCGTAACGAGCTCATGTTCGTTGACTGCGCGCCGGACCCGGCCGCGCTCCAAAAAAGGAGCGATTACACGGTCGGCATCCCGCGCTGTTTTTCGGTGTACACGCTGTGGCCGTTCTACGCTCATTTCTTCCACGCCCTGGGCGTCGAGACCGTGCTCTCGAGCGAGATTTCGCCGGCCGGCCTGGCGCGCGTGGAGAGCGGCTACTGCTTTCCGGCGGAGATCGCTCACGGCGCCGTACAGGCCGCGTTCGACGCGCGGCCCGACTTCCTGTTCCTGCCCCATTTCCGGGACATGGAGAGTTACGAAAGCGACGTCCACGCGAATTTCTGTCCCATCACGCAGGGGCTGCCGTATTATATCCGCCAGGCCTTTCCCGAGATTTCGGACGAGTATGTCCTTTCCCCCGTGGTAAGCTTTAAGTACGGGGAGGAGAAAGCGATCGAGCCCTTCATTTCGCTCGGCCGAACGCTCGGCTTCGGCGAAAAAGACGTGCGCGCGGCATTCGCCACGGCGCTCGAAAAGCAGCGGGAGTATGCGGCCAAGGCCGCCCTTCTCGGACGCGCGGCACTCGCGGCGGCGCGGCGCTCGAAGCGCCCGGTGATCGCGCTCCTCGGCAGGCCCTACAACGCGTTCACCCCCGACGCGAACATGGGGATACCGCGCAAGTTCACCTCGCGCGGCTGCACCATCATCCCGTTCGACATTCTGCCCTTCGAGAACGAGGATATCTTCGCCAACATGTACTGGTACTACGGCCAGCAGGACATGAAGGCGAGCAAGCTCGTCAAAAACGAGGACAACGTTTTCATCACCTATATCACTAACTTCTCGTGCGCGCCCGACTCGTTCATGCTGCATTATCTCAAGTGGAACATGGGCACCAAACCCTTCCTCGTGCTCGAGCTCGATTCGCACACGGCGGACGCGGGCGTCGATACGCGCGTCGAGGCCTTTCTCGACATCATCGAGGGCTATCGCAGCAAGATTACGGAGATCGCGTCGGAGCGCTTCGACAACGGCCTCCGCTTCCTCGTGGAGAAGGACGGCCTCTATGTGCGCAGACTGTCGACCGGCGAGAGGATGCCGCTTGTGGGGAACCCGCGCATCAAACTCCTCCTGGCCAACATGGGACGCCTTTCGACGGAGCTCCTCGCCGCGTCGCTCCGCTCGGCCGGGATAAGCGCGGAGGCCCTGCCGCTCGCGGACACGCCCACGCTGCAGCTCGCGCGCAACCACGCCTCGGGCAAGGAGTGCCTCCCCTCGCACCTGGTGCTCGGCGAGGCGCTGCGCTTCTTCGGCTCGGACAGCTACCGCAAGGATGAGATCTACCTGCTCTTCGTTCCGACCACCACCGGGCCCTGCCGCACCGGGCAGTACTTCGTCTTCTACGAGAACCTCTTCAAGGACCTGCGCCTCGACAACGTGGTGGTCGTAACGCTCGACTCCGACAACTCGTACAACGAGCTCGGAGCGGACTTCTCGAAGCATGCGTGGTGGGGGCTCGTCATCAGCGACTACATGAAGGACGTGGAGACCTCGCTGCGCGCCTGCGCCGAAGACCCCGCGGCGGCGATGAAAAAATACGATGAGCTCTGGCAGCGGCTCATAACGGTCGCCGAAAAGGATGTTTCACGTGTGCTGCCCGAGCTTGCCGCTATCGCCGCGGAGATCGCGCGCATTCCGCTCGAGCGAACGATCGACGAATGCCCGCGGGTGCTTATCATCGGCGAGATTTACGTGCGGCGCGACGATTTCGCGGTGGACGAACTCATCCAGCATTTCAGCTCGCGCGGGATTATCGCCAAGGTGTCGGGGATCACCGAGTGGATATACTACTGCGATTACACGCGGCGCCACGAGATCAGGAAGCGCTACGGCCTTCTGCCGTGGTACCGGCGGCCGTTCTCGAAGGAGCTCCGCG
This sequence comes from Spirochaetota bacterium, assembly GCA_018263175.1. GTDB lineage: Bacteria > Spirochaetota > UBA4802 > UBA4802 > UBA5368 > MVZN01. The sequence goes on along the minus strand of JADFDB010000049.1, from coordinate 3,744 downwards.
AGCTCGCCGCCTGGAAGATCGATGAGCTGTACAAGCACCGTATCGAGCACAGGGTGAGTGATGCGATCAGGAAGACGGGCCTTTTGCCCGAAACGCCGCACGATATGGAGCGCATCATGGAGAACGCCGAAAAATACTTCGTGAGCGAGGAGCTCCATTCCGAGATCAGCGTTTCGAGCGGCGTGGCGGCGACGGCCATGATGGACGGATATTCAGGGGTCGTGAACATCGCTCCGTTCGCCTGCCTGATCGGCCGCGTGATCGAGGGGATCCTGACGCCGTGGGCGCGCGAACGGCATTATCCCGTGATGTCGGTCGAGATCGACGGGAACCTGCTGCCGCCCGGTATCGTCAACAAGCTCGACATCTTCATGCTGAACGTCCTGCGCTTCAGGAAGGATCCGGCGGTGTCCTCGCTCGTGGAGGCCGAAGGCGGGAAGAGGGAGCTTCTGAGCAGGATGATACAACGGAACTGAGGCGGGCGGCCGGGCGGGCATATCGCCGGAGACGTATGCCGCCAATTTTTACTTGCCATCGGGGATTTCCCTCTTTATGCTTTTACCCTTCCGCGTCGTGAGGTTCCCGTCTTCACGCGGGGCCTTCGAGACGGGATGCCGGTATAACTATGATAAAAAATAAAAAAATCCTGAAAGCGGCGGCGAAAATCGTTGTACTATGGGTGCCGCTCTCGATCGTGGGGCTCGTGATCGTGATCATGGCGGCGCTTCCGCTGGTCCTCTCGCCGAAACGCGTCGAAACCATCGCCGTGCGCGCGTTCCATTCGGCCTCGAACGGCGAGCTCTCGATGAGCGTTAAACGCTTCAATCCCTACCGCGGTTTCGAGATCGAAAAGCTCATCATATATAATGGCGAGGAGTTCGGCCGGACGAAGTTCATCGAGGTCGAACGGCTCGTCCTCGATTACGGTTTTTTCGGCATGCTCGCCGGCAGGGTGCGCTTCACCGAGATCGGCATATATCGCCCGCGTATGTATCTCGTCGAAAAAAACGGCGTCTGGAACGCCGCGCGTCTGATGAAGACTGCGCAAAAAATGCCGGAAGAGGAAAAAGAGGAGGCGGAAGGCGATGAGGGCGCGCCCTCGAACGAGATTCGGCTTCCGGTCTCCGTCGATTTCCTCTTAAAATTCGTGCTCGATGACCTGCGGATATACGCCCGCGGCACCGGATTGAACGCCTCGGTCGAAGGGCTCGGCTTCACGGCCGATGTGCTGGTGCCGCCGTTCAAAAGGGTACCGAAGTCGCTCGAGGCGATTTCGCTCCTCGAACGGATGTCGATGGCGCTCAATCCGAAGGGTGAGCTCGCCGTTTCGGTGTACACCCCGGACGTCGAGGTGCGGCCGCCGCTCGTGCTTTCCTGGCGGCTCGACTTCAATAAGGCGAAAAGCGGGGGCAGAACGTTCGCGAGTGCGTTCAGATTCGGCACGAACAGGACGGCGGTGCGCTTCAAACGCGCCCGGCTCGCGCCGCTCGACCTCATGATCGGCTATGACATGGTGTACGATCCGTTGGCCGACCGTCTCAGGATCGACCATTTCGGCGTCCGCTTCGCGGACGGCACCCGGCTGAACCTCGAGGGAACGGTGCGTGACGTCACCACCCGGCAGGAGATCGACATCAGGATGACGCGGGGCGGAATCTCGCTCGACGAGCTGTACCCGTACTATGCCGCGATTACCGGCGATCGGCTGACGCGCTTCGGCGGCATCGTTTCGCTCTACCCGCTGACGATAAAGGGAAACCCCTCGTCCCTAAACGTAAACGGCGAACTCGCCCTGCGGGGGGTAAGCTATAAAGCGCCGGGAACCGAGGCGTCGCTTCCCTCGGCACGGCTCGGTTTCACCGCCCTCAAACGAGCGGACGACATGAAGCTCCTCGCGCGTCTCTCGGTACCGCACTTTTCCTACGTGCTCGAACGGAGTAAATCGGCCGACAACGGCCTCGAGGTGACCGTCGACGCGTCGGCGCTCGGGAACTTCGGCCGCATAAAAATTCACTCCCTTGCCGTCAGATTTTTTAATCCGGCCGACGGTCAGAACGCCCTCGACATCGGCGCATCGGCCGATGTCGCCCTGGGGGCCGCTCCGGCCGGCAGGCTAAACATCGACCGCTTCCGCTTTCGGAAGGCGCCGCTCGCGGCGATGCTTCCCCCGTCGCTTCGAAAATCGCTCGAAGGGCTCCCGCTCACCCGGCCGCTCGACCTGTCGCTCAACGCGTCGTTCGGTATGAAGGGCGGGAAGACGAACGCGGCCGCCGCGATGAAGCTTGAGACACCCGATTTCGATCTCGACGACCTCAGGCTCAATGTGGACCTCGAGCGGGACGGCGCGGAAAAGCGCGTGGTGCTCAAACGCTTGCGTCTCGCCAGCGAGGCGAAGGGGCTCAGCGTCGACGCGCGCGGAACCGTGGACTTTAAAAAGCCGCCGATCTCGGACTCGGACATCAAACTCGCCGTTAGGCTGAAAGCACCGGAGCTCACGGCCGTGTACGGCCCCTGGCGGGTCAGAGGGCTCGTCGATATAGGGGTCGCCGTCAAAGGCGACCTGAAGGATGGAAAGGCCCGCGGGTCGATAAAGATCGCTCACTTTTCCGCGCACAACGACGCCGGACGCATCGCCGTCGACGACCTGAACATGGACTTTCCGTTCGAGTATTATTTTGCGCCGCCCTACCGGGGTGAGTCGCGCATAGCGACCGACAAGAGCCTTTTTATTTCGAACGAGCATTTCAGGGAGAAGGCCAACTTTACCATTAAGTCCGTCCGGGCCAAACATCCCGCCCGCGACGTCTCCTTTGAATATCTGAGGGATTTTTCGGCCGTGATGTTCTTCCGCGAGAACACGTTCGAGATTCCGGTCATGCGCGCCTACGTGATGGATGGCTCGCTGTACGGGCGCGACATTCTGTTCAACCTGGCCGATATGAAACCGCGGAACATGGAGTTCCGCATGGTCCTCGACGTCACCAACGTCGACATCGGCAGGCTCGACGACCCCGATCCCCGCAAAAAGACGCGTGACGCGGAGCTCTCGCTCAACGCGAATTTCAGCGGCAGGGGGCTCGATATAGAGCGGGAGCTTTCGACGCAGGGCACTATCAACATCTACAAGATCGGCGAAAAATTCGCCAACCGTCTGCTCAAGGGGCTATCCACCGAAAAGGGGACCTCGAAGCTCGGGGGCGTTGCGCAGTTCGCGGTGGACAACTCGATGAACGTGAAGGGCTTCAACTTCAATCTCGACAGGGGGCTCGTGTACACCACGGTGGGCTTTTCCCGCAGGGCGATCGGCTATCTCTTCGGGGTTAAGGATGAGAAGGTGGAGTTTGACCGGATGCCCATTCAGGAATACCTGCGAAAGGTCAGGGAGGTGGAGCGATGAATACGCGCCTGTATCCGTTCGCGGCGCTTGCGGCGATTTTGACGGCGATTGCAGGGTGCGCCGGCGGTAAAAGCTGTCTGGCGGACATTCCGAGCTGCCTCGAGATCTCGCCTCCAGGCATACACATTACCGGGGAGAAGACCGTCATCGAGCGGCAGATCGTCGGCGATTACCGCGAGCTCGAACGCGACGCCTGGGTCGTGTCATCGGTGAAGACCGATGTCGCGCGCTCGCGCGGGCCGGCCGTGGTGATGGGGGGCGACGAGGCCCTTCTGCGGGCCGTGAAGATACGCGAGTCCAACGAGGAGAAGATCCGCGAATACAAGGACAACGGCGCCGTCGGGGAG
>JADFDB010000048.1 GCA_018263175.1 Spirochaetota bacterium | reverse complement strand
AATAGAGTTCCTGTATGATCGAAATTATGCCCGGTTTTCCCGACAGGCTTTTTTATCGTTGATTGCATGGCATTCGGCGATACATCATACCGATCGGGACCGTACGGCGACCGGTGATGGCGTGCGATCAGGTGTGTGGAAGTGCCGCATCGGGCCGGTGCTTGCGCTGCCCGACGGTTGAATTTACGGGCCGGGGAGGATGAGTATGTCGAAGGTTGTCTGGAAGCCGGGAACCATGCTGTACCCGGTGCCGGCGGTGCTGGTGAGCTCTCATTATGAAGGAACCGACAACGTGCTTACCGTGTCGTGGGCGGGGACCGTCTGTACCGAGCCGCCGATGCTCTCGATTTCGCTCCGGCCGGAGCGTCATTCGTACCGGTTGATAAAGGCGTCGGGCGAGTTCGTCGTCAACCTTCCGACGGCGGAGCTCGCGCGGGCCGTGGACCTCTGCGGCGTGAAATCAGGCTCCCGGACCGACAAGTTCGCGCTGGCGAAGCTTTCGCGCAGGCCCGCACGGCATGTCGGAGCGCCGCTTATCGCGGAATGTCCGGTGTGCATCGAGTGCCGGGTAAAAGAGGTCATGCCGCTGGGAAGCCACGATCTCTTCCTGGCCGAGGTGCTCGCCGTGCATGCCGAGGAGTCGCTCATCGACTCAAAGGGCAAGTTTCATCTTGAGAGGGCGGGACTGCTCTGTTACAATCACGGGCACTACTGCGCGGTGACGAAACCGCTCGGGGCATTCGGTTTTTCGGTGCGGAAAAAACGCACGAAGAAGGGCTCGTGAGGGCAGGTTCCGCGCAGACCGCGGCCCGGAGGCTACCGCGTCTTCGTCAAGTCCCCGGCCAGGCGCTTCGCCTCCTCCGCCGAAAGCTCCACCGTGGCCTTTCCCCCGCCGGGATGGGCGATGCTGAGCCTCACGGAATCGGCGCTTTTCTCGACCGACCAGCGGCTTCCCTTTGGGAACTTCACCGAATCGGCCAGCCAGTCGTCGGGGGTGAACTCGGCGATCTGGATGAGTACGCCAAACGCGTCGCGCGGGTGTATGAAGAGCTCCTTCCACACGCCGCCCGGATACTCGTGGTATCCGAAGTAGGGGATGCCGTTGTCGTCCAGCACCTTGCGGGCCGTCAGAATGTCCGGGGTCTGGAGCGTTATGTGGTGCACCCCGCCGTCGCGGTTTTTCAGGAAGCCGTCGAGAAAACTGCCATCTCCGGTCGGGTTGAGTAGCTCGAGCCTCGAGAGGTCGCCGAGCGAGCATATCCGCCACACGTACTTCATGTTCGGGTCTTCGGCGGCCGCGCCCTGGACGACTCCGAGCACGTCGCGGAAGAAGCGCTCGGCCTTTTCGTAATCGCGCACGGCTATTGAAACGTGGTCAATTCGTGAAATCATGGAGTCCCCGCCTGGAATGGTGGTATACACGGTCGGCGTTACACACCGACCGCTTCTTGACGCGAGCATACACCGGATACGAAAGACCGACAAGAAGATTTTATTATGAGAGGAGCACGAAAGATGTACCGGCGAAAATGACGATGTTCATTCATTTACGCCGTTTTCTGCTTGAAACAAGGACCTGCTCAATCAAGGAATTACAAGGCAGATATGGGCATGTAATAAATCCGGCCATGATCGCGCTGCCCGTGTGCGTGAATTTCTTGACTATTCCGCGCCGAATGCGTCGGGATGACGCATTGATTTGATGAACCGCGGCCGGCCGGGCTCACGCGGAGCCGGGGCGGCTGGATTCTCCTGCATACCGTGGATTCTGAAATTTTGAGGAGGAACTATGATCGATGTCGTCGGTATCGGATCGGCGCTCATGGACCTTACCATCCGCGTGGATGATGAGACGCTCGAGCGGCTCGGATTGAAGAAGGGGACCATGCGGCTCGTTGACGCGGCGACGAGCCGCTCCATCCTCGCGGCGCTCGCCGGATATGCCATGGAGAAGACGCCGGGCGGGAGCGCCGCCAACACGGCCGCCGGTGTCGCTGCCCTGGGCGGCTCGGCCGCCTTTATGGGAAAGGTCGGAAGCGACGAGCTGGGCGATTTTTACAGGGCCGAGAGCGAGCGCATGGGGGTCTCCATGCGGCTTGCGCGCCACGAGGCCATGACGGGCCTTGCCATCACGCTCATTACCCCGGACTCCGAGCGGACCTTCGCGACCCATCTTGGAGCGGCGATCCATTTCGCGAAAACCGACGTGCTTGAGGATGAGATCCGCGGGGCGCGCGCCCTCCACGTCGAGGGCTACATGCTGGAGGGTTCCATGAAGGAGGCCACGCTTCAGGCGATGGAGGCCGCCCGAAAAAACGGCGTGAGGGTGTCGATCGACCTCGCCGACCCGTCGCTCATCGAGCGGAACCTCGATGAATTCAAGCGGATCGCGAAGGAGTACGCGGGCATTCTGTACGCCAACGAGGACGAGGCCCTCGCGTTCACCGGCAACAGCGGCGAGGAGGCGCTCGGTACGATGGCCTCGATGTGCGAAATAGCGGTGGTGAAGCTCGGCGAGAAGGGGAGCCTTGTACGCAGAAACGAGGAGGTGCACCGCATCGAGCCGTACAGGGTCGCCGTCGTCAACACCAACGGGGCCGGAGACATGTTCGCGGCGGGCATGCTGTACGGCCTCGCGCGCGGCCTTCCTCTCGGGAAGGCGGGCAGGATAGCGAGCTATGCGGCCTCGCGCGTCGTGTCGCAGGTGGGTGCGCGCCTTTCCTCACGGCCCGACCTTGGTCAGATCGGTATGTAGATGGTCCGGCCCGGACGAAGCCTCGCCGGGTTCTGAATGTTGTTAATGAGCATGATCGAATCGGGGTCGCTGTTGTAGCGCCGGGCGATACGATTGATCGAATCGCCGCGGCGCACGACGTGCTTTTTGATCGACGTGAACTTGATCGCGTAGCTTATCTCGGTGTCTTCCCCGAGCGCGCTGATCGCCTTTACTGGAAGCCTCAGTCGGTAGTTGCGCGCGTAGATCGGGGTGAGGACGGCCTTGAGCTGCGGATTGAGCGCGCGTATTTCGTCCACCGTTATGCCGGCGACGCGCGCAACGCGCCCTATATGCACGGGGAACTCGAGCTCCATCACGCCGGTTTCGCGCACCTCCGTTTCCCCGATCTCGTCGGCGATACCGAATATGCCCCGGTTCTTGTATATCACCATGAGCGCGGCGTAACGCGCCACATACTCGGCGGTCTCGGAGCGAAGCGCCCCTCTTTTTTTAAGGCCGGCGAGCGTGGTGGTGTGCGTTCTGTTCATCGCGCGCCGTACATGCCCCGCGCCCCCGTTATACGCGGCAAGCGCAAGGTCCCACGAGCCGAATACGGAGTTCAGGCTGGCCAGGTGCCGCATCGCCGCGGCCGTCGATTTTTTCACGTCCCTGCGCTCGTCCACCCACGCGTCGTTTTGCAGTCCGAGTATTCGCGAGGTGTTCCCGAGGAACTGCCAGAGGCCGACCGCCCCGCTTCGCGACACCGCCTGCGGGTTGTAGCCGCTCTCGAGCAGCGGCAAAAGCGCGATGTCGGGCGGCGCGCCGGGGGTGTTTCGTACGATACTATCCACCTCGTCGAGGTACAGCCTGGAGCGCCGGATGGCGCGAAGCGCGTAGGGCCGTCCGCGCGTGAGGTAGATGTGGATGAATTTGCACACCTCGGGATCGTCGCAGATGGTGAGGTCGTTCACCGCGTCGAAGAGGCATTGTTCTTCCGGCGCGGGCGCAGTCATGGCCGGCGTTTCGAACACAATCGAGCCGTCGCGCGGGATGTGCGCCAGGTCGCGCAGGGTCCAGGCGTGGAGGCGGCCGGCCGACAGCGCCGAAAGCATCAGCGTCAGAACGATGACGCATGCCGTCGACGGGACGTGATTTTCTGATAATTGAGCGCGCATACAGGGATCCATTGTGACCGATCCAGGCCCTCTGACAAGAATATTTTCCTCTGCCCGGCGCACCGCCTCGTTTTCATGGATTTACGGAGAAGCCGATAGAGTTACTGCATAAGCGGGGAAAACCGGATATCCGCAGGATATGAAACAAAGCTAATATTATGGTTGCAAATAATATGGTGTGCAAATAATATATTGTATTACAAAAGATGCATATATAAATTTACCTAAGAGGGGTAGACGAAATGAAAGATGCCAAGAAAGATGCTCTCTGCAGGGAGGCGTACGAGAAGCTTCTGCCCAATATCGCGGACTACGTGGCCCTCTATGCGAAGGAACGTCCGAAGGACACGGCGATTATCGAGCATAACACCGACGAAATCGTTTCCTGGAAAACCTTCAACACCTCGGTCTCGGCGTTCTCGGCGAAGCTGCTGTCGATAGGCATACGGAAGGGCGATATCGTCGCCACGAGCCTTCCGCTCCTGAAAGAGCACATGTATCTCATCCATGCCTGCTATCGGATCGGTGCCATCGTCGCTCCGCTCGACCTGCGCCTCAAGGCCAAGGAAGTGCAGTACTGCATGGACAAGATGAAGCCGAAGGCCTATTTCTTTCTCGGCAAGACCCCGGTCGCCGATTTCCGGCCGCTCATACAGGAGGTCATGAAGGGTTCTCCCTTCGTGAAGCACTGGGTGCAGTTTCAGAAGGAGGCCGACCTCATCATGGACGGCGCGATCGGCATCGCGGATTTCGTGAGGGACATCAAGAAGGTCTTCATAAAGAGCATTTTTACCGGGGCCGTCAAGAAGGCCCGTAAGCTCGTCAGCAAGCGCGACGCATGCCTCATCATCTTCACCACCGGCTCGACCGGCTCGCCGAAGCCGGCGCTCCTGTGTCACGAGAACATCCTCATTCAGAACATAGGCCTGGCCGTCGGCTTCGAGCTCGGCATCACCGACCGCATGCTCATCAACCTGCCGCCCTCGCACGTGGGCTGCACCACCGAACAACTCGGCACCACCCTGTACGGCGGCGGCGTCGCGGTCATCCTGCACATCTTCGATCCCAAGCTGAGCCTCGAGGCCATACAGAAGCACAAGGTGACGGTGCTCGGCCAGATACCGGCGCTCTTCAACATGGAATGGCGCCTTCCCGAATACAGGAGCTACGACCTTTCAACGCTCCGCTTCGCGCTGTACGGCGGACAGGCCGTATCGCGCGAGTTTCTGGTGCGCATGAAGGAGATGGCGCCGCGCATCGGTACGGGCCTCGGCCTTACCGAGACGGCGGGATTCTGCACCTACACCAATGTCGATGCCGATGTCGACGAACTCGTTCAGGGCATAGGGTTCGACAGCGTGCTCTGTCCCATCAGCATCCGCGAGGTCATGAAGGCCGACGGTACCGCGGGCGCCGAAAAGCCCAAGGGCGAGATAGGCGAGATCTGTTTCTCCGGGCCGCAGATTTTCCTCGGATACCTTGAAGACCCGGTGAATACGGCGAAGACCGTCTCGAAGGAAGGCATCTGCTATACCGGAGATATGGGCTTCTACGACGAAAAGGGGCTGCACTTCGCGGGACGCGCGAAGCTCGTCATCAAGCCCAAGGGCTATCAGGTATATCCGGACGATGTAGAGAACCATATCGCCGGCAAGCTCAAGGGGCGCATATCCATGGTGGCGGTGGTCGGCGTTGAGCACGAGGTGTTCAGCGAGGGCATCATGGCCTTCGTGGAGTGCCTGCCGGACCAGAGCGTTACGCCCGAAGAGGTGATAGCGGCGTGCGACGACATCTCCTCCTATTCTCGTCCCTCGCATGTAGTGATCTTCAAGGCGGGAGAGCTGCCGCTCAACCGTGTCGCCAAGACGGACTACATGATGCTCAAGGACACCGCCAAGGAGATCGTCAAGGATCTCCGCGGAAAGGGCAAGTGGGATAAGGCCTGAGGAGCCGGCCGGGGAAGACGAAGCGCCTTCCCCGGCGCACGCCTTCAATGTCCTGCCGGGTTTACCTTCGCCTCGACGGCCACTGCGTCGAGACCGCCGCGCGCGGCGAGTTCAAGCGCCTCCTGGACCGCTATTTCAGCGTGCCGGACGAGGCCGAAGACATGGAAGAGTGTCTCGAACTGCTGAGGGAATTCATAGAAAAATCGGACTTTCCGACGCTTCGCTCATCGGACGAGCGCCTTTCCGGGGCCGTTGCGTGCACCGTGACGGTTTACCGGGATGAAAGCGGAGAGCCCTCGATCATGATCGGGTGACGGTCGGGTTGACCATCGTGTCGTCCCGGTACGCGCGAAGTGCGCTCAGCCTTCAAGTACCTGCCGGAGCCTCTCGGCCAGCTCATCCGGTTTGAACGGTTTCTGTAAAAACGCGGCGCTCTTCTCGTCGGCGATCAAATCATGGATCGTCCTGTCAGTGTATCCCGAAATAAAGAGCACTTTGAGTCCGGGCGTCGCCTGGTGGAGGCGGTCCGCGAGGACGTTGCCGCTGAGGCCCGGCATCACGAGATCGATTATTGCGATGTCGATGCTTTCTCTGTGCCGCTTGTGGACGAGGAGCGCATCGGCCCCGTTTCGCGCCTCGAGTACCGTATATCCGTACAGTTTCAGGATATGGGAGATCAGGCTCCTCACCACGTCCTCGTCCTCGACCACCAGCACCGTCTCCGTTCCATGACGCGCTTCGCCCGGAGCCGTTCGGTCCGTCCTTGCCTGCTCGGGCTTTTCGGCGCGCGGCAGGAATATCGTGAAAACGCTCCCATTCCCCGGCTCGCTTCGCACGTCGATATGGCCGCAGCTCTGGGCGATGATGCCGTATACGGTCGGAAGGCCGAGCCCCGTGCCCTCTCCGGGGGGCTTGGTGGTGAAAAAGGGTTCGAAGATATACGACCTGGTTTCATCGTCGAAACCGTGTCCGGTGTCGCTTACGGTGAGCTTTATATAATCGCCCTGCCGCATTTCCGGGGAGATTGCGGGCAGGTCGAATGGAACGGTGCAGTTGGCCGTTTCTATCAGCAGTTCTCCTCCGCCGGACATCGCGTCGCGCGCGTTGACGGCCAGATTCATGATGACCTGCTCGAGCTGTCCGGGGTCCACCTCTATCTTCCAGAGGTCTTCGGCCAGGTTGCTTTTCAACTCGATATGTTCGCCGATGAGCCGCCGGAGCATGGATTCGATATTGGTGACGATGGTGTTGAGGTCCACGACGCGCGGCTGTAAAACCTGTTTACTGCTGAAGGCGAGAAGCTGCCGCGTAAGATGGGCCGCCCGCTCCCCCGCGCGGTTGATTTCCCTGACTTCCCGGAGAAAGGGGTTTTCGGCGGGGCTCTGTGAAAGGATGAACTCGCTGTATCCATTTATGACGGTAAGCAGATTGTTGAAGTCGTGCGCGACGCCCCCGGCGAGCCTTCCAACGGCCTCCATTTTCTGCGCCTGGAGAAACTGCTGCTCGAGGCGTTTGCGGTAGGTTTCGTCGAAAATGTAGCCGCGGATCTCGACGAGCGTGCCTCCCTCGAACAGGCCGGTGGTGTTGGTTACGATGAACACGGGGGAGCCGTCGGCGCGGCGAAGCTCGCGCTCGTGGTAAACGAGCATTCTGTTGTTCCTGACCGCCCCGATGAAGCCGTCCCATTCCGCCGCCGACGGGAAGAGCGCCGAAAGGCCGGTCCCCATGGCCTCGTCCGTCGAGGGAAAACCGAAGATGCGGGCGAATGCCGGATTGCAGGTAACGATCGTACCGGCGCCGTCGGCGATAAAATCGCCGGTCAGGTCTTCCTCGAAAAAGCGCCGGTAGCGTTCCTCGCTTCTTCGAAGCTCGTCTTCCATGCGGTGCTTGTAGAGCGCCATCTCTATGGTCGTTCGGAGGTCGCGCTCCTCGAAGGGCTTCAGGATATAGCCGTACGGCTGCGTGATCTTAGCGCGCTGAAGCGTGGTTTCGTCGGCGTACGCGGTGATGTAGATGATCGGAATGTCGCGCCGTTCCCTGACCTTTGTGGCGATCGATATGCCGTCGGCCGCGTCCGTGCCGGCCTCCTTGAGTAGAATGTCCATCAGGATGAGGTCGGGCGGTCTCTCCTCGACAAGCTCGAGTGCTTGGGCGCCGTCCGACGCGATGCGGACGTTACGGTACCCTATCCGCTCGAGTGAGTTCCGGATATCGAGGGCGACGATTATCTCGTCTTCAACTATGAGAATGCCGGGTTCATTCATCGGTTTATGGCCGGTCAGCCCCGCCGGATATTTTTTACCGCCCTGCACGGTACCGGTCGACGCGCGCGTCCGACGGGAAGTATAGGTCCCTTTTGCCGGAAAAATCAATAATTAAAATCCCCGCGGCCCTGGCCCGGATTCGCCCGGCGAATTAACGGCGCGGGCGTTAAAAAACGGTTGTCTTTTGGATTGTATCCATCTATGATGTGGCAGTTAATGGTACGGAAACGGTAGCATATTATGGAAAGAGTCGTAATCTGGTACCTCACGGACTCGAAGGCGGGCGAAGCCCTGTCGCAGTCGATCAGGTATCTCGGTCTTTCGATGAACCTGCTTACCGGCGGCAGTTTCGCGAAAGCGGAGATACCGGGCGGCAATCTGAACATTTTCATCATCGACCTGGTGGAACGCGACCTGCCCGGAATCATGTCGGTTGTGCGCGACGATCAGCGCCTGCAGGGGTTTTTAAAGTTCGTTATTCTGAAAAAGGGACTCGTCAAGGAGGCGCTGACGCTCGCGGCCAACATGCTGCAGGTTGAATTTATCAGCCGGCCCGTGGACAAGCGCGAGTTCATCCTGCTCCTCGAGAAATCGATTCTGGTCGAACGCTACCGCGAGATGATGCACAGCGTATCCCGCGACGTCGAGGACCGCATCGAGACCTTCGAAAGCCTGATGAGCATCAACCGAAAGGATATTTTCGTGACGGACAAGGAGCGCGATGCCTTCCAGCGCATCATCCAGCACGAGAAACACCTCGTGTCGGAACAATCCAGGCTGAACCGGGCGATCAGGGAATTCACCTCGCTGCGCCAGATGGAGATCTTCAACATGACGGACCGTATCAAGGCCGAGGAGATGCTGGCCGATCTCCGGCGCAGTGAGCTCATGGACGCCAACAGCGTCATCAAGGCGCAGGAATCGCTCATTGATTTTTCGAGCCGCGAACTGCACGAGGCGAACAGGATCATCAACGCCGCGGAATCGGTGGTGGAGCTGGGCAGGCAGGAGGCCATATCGCTTCGCGAAGAGCTCGCGGACACCATAAAGCGGAACAAAGAATTGACCGAAGAGGTCGGCCGCCTGAAAGAAGAGATAAAATCACTCGGCGGAAAGGGGCGGCGGTAGAGACACGGCATGGAATGGGAAAAGATACTGGCCGATTCGGTCACTGACGGCAGGCTCAAGGAGCTCCACCTTAAAAAAATCCCCGTACTCAAGACCTGCAACAACTGGCGGGAGGTCGAACCGGTCGGCTGGGTGGACCACCAGATGAAATTCAGCTACTATAAGGGGGGGCTTGTTAAGCTCAAGGGGAACATCTATTTCGTTCCCGAAAAAACCATCAACGCCCTCTCCGAGTACATCAACTGGAAGTTTCCCCTCACGGTCAGCGTCTACAAGGAGTAGACTTGTCGCGAATCCCGCGAACATCGGGTTTTCCCTCGCCGCAGGCGGAGGGAAACCGGCAGCATTCCCCTGTTATACGGCAGCTCCATCAATCGGCCTCGTCCCCGTCCTCGAAGAGCGTGATCACCGCGTCCTTTTTCTGCGCGGCGCGCACGATATGGTCCAGGCCCTTCCTGTCGATTATGGCGTAATGGGGGGCGAGCCGTTCGATGATTCCGGTATTCGTCCCGAGGAGCATCTCGTCTATCACGCCGGGGTGGCTGCAGTGCAGAAGCGTCGCGTCGGTTATCCGGATGCGGACGGTCTGTGCCGACCATTCGTTGAGAAGAAAGCCGAGGTTCTGCGGGATGCCGTTGCGGGCGTATTTCTCGAGCGACGCGATGAATTCCAGGTGCGACATCCCGCGCTTGTCCGCCCGCACCACGGAGTTCTTGCTGATGCGCGTGTGAAGCATCAGGTCGTCTTTTACGATGTCCGAATGCGCGGCCAGAAGGTACACCGCCTCGGCGGGGACTTCGCGCCGGGGGATGATGAGCGTAAAGTCAGGATTGATGTACACGCTCTGCGTATCGGTCTCCTGCCGTTCTGCCGGGGCGCGCCTGGTCTTCGAAAGTTTGGCGGCGGCCTCGATGCCGATGTCCGAGAGCAGTATGGAGTCACCCTTCGTTTCGGTTATCCCGAACAGGCAGAGCAACCTCATCCCGGCGTGATACTGACCGATAGCCTCCGTTCGCGCGCGGACGAGGCCGTCGGGGGCATGGGGATCGGAAGCGGAGAGCGAACGCATGATAAATCTCGTAAACAGCGAGCTCTCGTTTTCGCCGCCATGGTGCAGCACGATATCGCAAAGCCGCGCAAGCGTTTCCGGCCGCGGCATCGGGAAGGGCGGGGCGAAGAGATGGTCATCCTTGCCTTCTTCGAGCGGGCTCCTCATGATGCGCAGCAGCAAACGAAGCGGGGTATCGACCTCCTTCTCGAGGCCGGAAAGCGATATAACCACCGCGTCGCGCTTGATGCGGACGCATTTCAGGCGATGGAAGGTGAACAGGCAGAGGCGCAGGAGCTCATCGGAGGGAAGGGGATCACCCGATTGCTCGTAGACGGCAAGCAGGGTGTCGGAAAGCCGCTTCCAGTCGATCTTCCGATACTCGCGCTGGCGCGTGATGAAAAGACCGCTCGAGGAAACCGTGTCGAACACGGTGAGCATATTGAGAAGGAAGTAATAGCCGTTGGAAACGAAGCGGCCTTCGGGAAGTGCTTCGGACCTTTCCGCCGCCAGCGCGGGATAGAGCCCCGGGGCGGCGAACAGGCAGGTCGCGAAAGGGTCCTCGAGACGGTGGCGTACCTCCACCATATCGTTCGCCGTCAGGAAGTTCAGTGCCTCCTCGATCTGTCCGCGCACGTCGGACGCGAGAAGCTCGTCGAGCTCCATGAACCCGCCTTTTTCAAAGAGCGTCCGGAGAATGCGTGCTGCGCCCCGGTGCCGGCGGGGGATATGCGCGGCCTTGCCCGCCGCGCCGGGGCGGTTGAGAGCGGCGCGGACGGCGTCTGCGTACTCCTTGATAAAGTGCTCGTCGAGCGGGCGGAGCATGGCGCGTATTTCGGGGTAAATATAGATTTTGTCGAGCTTGTTGTGCAGGCGCTGACGGTTTTTGAGCACATATACGAGGAGTTTTCCCGACAGCGAAGCCGAGACCTTTTCGATCGCGGCGCCTTCAATCTTTAGAATCTTGTCGATGTCGCCGTAGGTGATACCGTTTTCGTCCGAAAGCGCCGCGGTGAGCACCTGAAGCTCTTCCCTGGAAAGGCTGCCGAGCAGCAGGTGGAAACCGACATGGGTGAGGATCGATCCGGCGGCCTCGCGGCCGGCATCTTTTGGAAGGCCCTCGATTCTCAGCAGTCGCGCGAGTTTATTCGCATCTTCTCCGGTGAGGTTTCTGGCGGCATCGCTGATTTTTTTCATGATAAAAAAGTTGTGGACATCGATATTGGCCTATTCTATATAGGTGCTTGTATTTATGCAATAAGATTTCGTTGCGCGCCATCCCGGCGATTTTTGCAACAAACAGTGGCGGAAGTTTCCAAATACAGCAACTCACCGTTGATCGTTTCCCACGGGTCTTAAGCGGAGAGAAGTCCAGTAGATCGATCATTACGGGTTGGCGGAGAATTAAATGCTACAATTTCTGAGGTTTGATGGCTCGCTCGTTTCGAAGAGCGAATATACGGTCGTTTCCGGCGCCGAGGCATGGCGCTTTTTTTCGAGATGGTCGCTCTACGCCTTTCTGCTCGCCTATTCCACCGTTTTTCTGGCCGCGGCCATTCCCTTTGATGGAGTGTTTTTTTTCGGCGGGCTCATTACGGGCGTGGTCGTTATACGGCTCATAAATAACATCCTCAAGTACCGGAGCTTCAGGGGCGGCAGGATCATCGTCGATCCGGCGGGATTCGAGATATTTCACTCATCGGGCAGCGTGCGCATCAAGGCCGAGGACATCACCTACTGTGAACTGAACGTCTTCGGTAACTTCATCATACGCGAAAAATACCTGACGACCTCGTTTCCGCTGGCCCTGCTTAAAAAGGATGACCGGCAGGCGCTTCTCTCCCAGTTGCACGATATGTCGCCGCGCAGGACCGCGCTTTTCAAAAAGGTCTATGACTTCTTCGACGCGGTGCTCGTCGCCTTCATACTCGCGATGCATATACGCCAGTTCATCATTCAGGCGTATTACATCCCCACGGGCTCGATGGAAGACACCCTGCTGGTGGGCGACCACCTGCTCGTCGAAAAGATCACCTATGGCCCGGCCATCCCGAGCATGATCGGCATGGAGAAGCCCCTGCACCTGGACTTTTTAGGAATCCGCGAGGTGCGGCGCGGCGATATCATCATATTCAGGCCTCCCGGCGAGGACGAAAAAGACTTTATCAAGCGGTGCATGGCCGTTGAAGGTGACGAATACCATATAGCGGACGGCTCCGTCTGGATAAACGGCACACGCGTGGAAGAGCCGTACGTGAAGGGCCTTACGAGCTATCGCGGCTTCGGCGACCGCAAGATCGAGGGAGTGGTGCCCCGGGGCATGGTCATCGCGATGGGAGACAACAGGGAGAACTCCTTCGACAGCCGGGGATTCGGTTACCTCCCCGTGGAGAGAATCAAGGGCCGGGCCCTTATGCTCTACTGGAACAGCACGCACATAAAGAACCTTGATTTTTCCCGCCTTGGCCTGATACGCTGACGCGCCGGCGCGCGGAGCCGGGCAGGCGCCGGCCGCCGTCGCCTCCGGCGCTCCTCCGCCGCGTCCGCAGGCGCGGCGGTTTGGATACTATCGGATGCTCGGTGAAGCGAAATGAACCTCCCCATCTTCTCGCGGCGTGTGGTGTTCACCGGCATGCTGGTTCTCGGTGCGGCCCTGTATCTCGCCTATCGCCTTGTCTCGCTCCATTTTTCCGGTTCAATATATGTCCCGTCCGACGCCGACAGGGAGGTCCACCGCGGCGCCATCCTGGCCAAAGGCGGCGATCTCCTCGCCGTCAGCGTCGAGCGACGGTCGCTCTTCGCGAACCCCTCCGAAATCGGCGATCCCGCTTCAGTCGCCGACGCGATCGCCCCGATTATCGGGATGGCGCGCCCGGCGGTGCTCGACCGCCTCAGGCGCGAAAAGCGTTTCGTCTGGCTGCAGAGAAAGCTCGATGACGACACCGCCGCACGCATCGTTTCGCTGGGGATAAAGGGGCTGCACCTGCGGTCCGAGTACCACCGGATATATCCGCACGGAACGCTGGCCTCCAACATAGTCGGATTCGCGGGGCTCGACAACACCGGCCTCGAGGGTATCGAATACAAATACGACGACGTGCTTTCGGGAAGAAAAGGCCCCGCCCGCACATCGCCCGACGCGGAGTACATAAAGGGATACAACGTGCGCCTCACGATAGACCGGGTGGCGCAGTACACCGCCGAGCGGGAGATCGAGCGCGGCGTCCGCGAGAGCGGTGCGGTGCGGGGGGCGGCGGTGGTGATGGAGGTAAAGACCGGGAGGCTCCTCGCCGTGGCGAAGTACCCGCTGGTGGATCCGAACTCGTACTGGGAATTCGGTGGGGATGCCATGAAAAATTTCGCCGTGGTCGATTCCTTCGAGCCGGGTTCGACACTCAAGGTCATCGCGGCGGCCTCTCTGCTCGAAACCCATCCGAAGGTGCTCCAGGAGACGTTTCGATGCGAAGGCAAAATCGAGGTCGCTGACGCCGTGATAAAGTGCACCGCGGTGCACGGCGACCTGAGCCTCGATGGGATTATCAAACATTCATGCAACGCGGGCATCATACAGGCGGTGAAACGGCTCAAACGAGAAGAACTGCACGCGACTCTCGCGCGCTTCGGTTTTGGCAGGGAGACCGGGGTCGAGATGCCCGGCGAATCTCCGGGCCTGCTCCGCGACGTGGGTGACTGGTCGGGGCTTTCGCGGTATTCGCTCTCTATCGGTCAGGAGATATCGGTGACCTCCATACAGATGGTCGCGGCCTTTGGCGCGATAGCCAATGGCGGCGTCTACATGGCCCCCACCGTGATAGAATCGATCGAGTCCGACGACGGGTCTGTGCTGCAGGCCTTCTATCCGAAGAGCCATGGGCGGGTCGTGCGACCGGATATCGCCGCGCGGCTTCTGAACATGATGAAAGGCGTGGTGGAGGGCGGTACCGCGACCAGGGCCCGAATGGAGTATTACGGGGCAGCCGGCAAGACCGGGACCGCGCAGAAATCGATGAAGCGCGGCGGATACTACTCCGGCAAATACATGGCGTCGTTCGTGGGAATAGCGCCGTTGTACGATCCCGATGTGTGCATACTCGTTCTTCTGGACGAGCCCCCGGAGAGCGTTTCGGGCGGCGCCGCGGCCTCGCCGGTGTTCGCGCGTATCGCCGGGCGGATACTGCCGTACAGGGGCATAAAAAAGGATCAGGTCGCCGCGCGCGATCCGCTGAAGGGAGCGCCGCGAACGACGGCACTACGGCGGGGGCTGATGCCGAATTTTCGGGGGATGCGCTTGGGCGAGGCGGCCAGGATACTCGCGGCTTTACGAAAGGAGGCGATGATTGAGTATTCGCTCGTAGGCCGGGGCACCGTCCGCCGCCAGTCGCCCGAACCGGGAAGTCCGATCGGCCGCAACCACAAGGTCATACTGTACTTCGAAGAGCAATGACGGAACTGTTCGAAAAAAACATGGCGCTTTTAAAGCGCCGCCACGGCCCGGTTCACGCCGCCGTTCTCGGAGCGGCCGACGACCCGCGCATCCGCGTGTCGGCCTCGCGCGAGAGGGCGCCGGTGCCCGAGATTGCGCAGGAGGGCGGCGCCATCTCCATTCACAGCCGATACGATCCCGTCAAGGAGGCCGCCCGCTTCATCGCCGGGATCGCCCCGGGAGACTTCAACCTCTTCCTCGTCTTCGGATTCGGATTCGGCTATCACGTCGAGGAGCTTCTGGGCCGCGTTTCGGGCGACGCCGTCGTACTCGTGCTCGAGCAGAGCGCGGCCATGATCCGTTCGGCCGCGGCCCACCGCGATCTTTCGGGGATGCTCGCCGACGGGCGGCTGCACCTCCTTGTCGATCCAACCGAGGAGGGCCTGGCGGAGATTCTGCAGGGAAAATCCACCTACCGGGTTTCGTTCCTCACCCACCGGGGCTCATTCCAGACAGCCCCGTCGTACTACTCGAACCTGCACCGGATCGCGAAATCCTACCTCTCGGCGAAAGAGGTCAATATCGCCACGCTCGCGAAGTTCGAGCGCACCTGGGGCGCGAATGTTGCGCGCAACGCCGGCGTGTTCGTCGGCAGCCCCGGGGCCGGGGCCTTTTACGGAAGGTTCGCGGGGCTCCCGGCCATCGTCGCGGCCGCGGGGCCGTCGCTTTCGGACAGCATCGAATTCATCCGCGCCAACGCCGGCCGTGCGGTCATCATCGCGGTGGACACGTCGTATCGCATATTGAAGAAGCACGGCATCGAGCCCCACTTCTGCGTGTCGGTGGACCCCCAGCTCATCAACGCCCGCTATTTCGAGGGGGATGCCGGGGGGCGTACGATACTCGTGGCCGATCCAACGGTGCATCCCTCGGTATTCCGGCTCTTT
>JADFDB010000047.1 GCA_018263175.1 Spirochaetota bacterium | reverse complement strand
GCCGTCTTCGGAAGCGAGATGACCGTCTTTCGCGAAGCGAGCGAGGTGAGGTATTCCGAGACCGTGCTTCGATCGGCCACATCGGATGAAACGACTATGCGCGGGGGGACCTCCGCCCCCCGATAATATTCGACGAGAAAGGCCTGGATTATTTCGCCGGGGACGGAATGCCTGGCGTTTTCGAAGACGAAGATCTTTCTCCCCACCAGCGCTCCGGACCGGAATTCGAAGAGGAGGACTACGGCCTCTTCGCCGCCCCGGGCAAGCCCCACATAGTCCTGGTCGCTGCCCACCGGCGCCAGCACCTTCTGCTCGCCGGTAATCTTGCGGATGTCCTCGATAACGTCCCTCATGCGGGCCGCTTTTTCGTATTCCAGGTGCGAGGCATAGCCGTCCATGATTGAGTTCAACTCTTCGATGACCGGGTCGATGTTTCCCTCCAGAAAGCGCATGGCGGTTTCGACGATGGCGCGGTATTCCCCGGCGGACATTGCGCCGCGGCATATCCCGTGGCAGCGGTTTATCTGATAGTTGAGGCACGAGCGCTCGTGCTCCCCGAGCGGAAGCGGACGGCTGCACGTCTTGAGCTTGAACGCGGTGTTGATGGTCGTGATCATCTGACGTGCCGCCCGGGCATCGGTGTACGGCCCGAAGTAACGGTTGCCATCGGCGGCAAGCCTGCGCGTAAACACGAGCCGGGGGTACTCCTCGTCGAGTTTGACCATTATATAGGGATACTTTTTATCGTCCTTCAGGCGGATGTTGTATTTCGGCTTATGCCGTTTGATGAGCGTATTTTCGAGCAGGAGCGCCTCGACCTCGGAATCGGTGATGATGTACTCCATGTCGGCGACGCTCTTTACGAGTACCCTGGTCTTGGGGTCCCGGTCGGTCTTCTGGAAGTACGAGGATACCCTTTTCCGGAGTGAGCCCGCCTTGCCTATGTAGATAATCTCGCCGGCGTCGTCTTTCATTAAATAAACGCCGGGCTGGAGGGGGAATTGCGCCAGTTTACGCTGGAGCCCGGTCTCCGGTTGTTTCATTGCCGCGCCGCAGTTTCCTTATTTTTTCAATATACCGGATGGTCAACTCGTTTCCCGGATTCACCTGCAGGGCCCGCTCGAACATGTCCATCGATTTATCATAGTCCCTCCGGCGCGCGTGGATTACCCCCAGGTTGAAATAGCTCCCGAAGCCTTCCGGCTTGAGGAAGGTGAGGGTGGTGAAAAGCGCCGCCGCGTCGTCGAGCCTGTTTTCCTTGAGGAGCGTCACCCCGAACTTGAATATATCACCGAGCGTGTCTCTGTTCTCCAATTCCAAGAGGATTTTCTCCTTTTCCTCGAAGATTTTTTCGCGCTCCTTCCGCTCCCTCATCCCGCCGACCAGGCTGTTGAATGACGTCGCGAGCTCCATGAGCTCCTCGTCGGCGCCGGCGTTGAGGTTTACGTCGAGCTCGCCGGCGGAGGCCTTTCTTATCGATGTGGAGAGCCCTTCGATGAGCAGGGTGAAGTTGTGCATAAAAAGATAGCTCGCGCCGAAGACCGCGAGCACCAGGGCGGTTGCGAGCAGGGCGACGATCTTTTTCATCCTGCCGATCTCAGCCGAGTACGCATCCAGGGCGGCCTGCAGCCCGGACGACGAGAAAGAGAACTGCAGCACCACCTCCTTCTTCCCCAGCGAGAAGGGGATGTAGACGTTCTGCCAGTACATCCCGGCCGACACGCGTACAAGCGGGTCGACCGTCGGCTCGAAGAGGCCCCGCTTGAGGTAGCCCGCCTCCCTGTCCTCACGCACAACGGAGTCCCTCGCGATGCCCGTTTCAAAGGCCGGATTGATCCTGATTATTTCCGCGGCGCGAAAGTAGTTCTCGTCGGCGGTGCGGGAGAACACGATGGCATGCAGGCAGTCGGATTCCGTGCGGCAGGCGGACTTAATCTCCCGCGCGAGCTCGGCCGTCTTCACCGCCTTTCGCTGTCCGAGCGCCCGGGCGAGTGTCTCACCCCTGCCCAGAAGCAGGCGCTCCTGGCCGCTCACTATCGTCCTGTTTATTATGGAATGGTTGCTTCTGAGCACCTGGTTGAACGCGACCGCGAGGATCAGCACCAGCGCCGAAACGATCGATGCGATGACGATTACAAAGCGCTTCGAGATGCCCGCGCGTGTTTTCATTTTCCTTTCTCCGGTGGAATGGTTATGCGAAATACGCTTCCTCCGTTCTCGCCGCTTTCGGCCTCGATCGAACCGCCGTGCAGCTCGATGAAGCGCTTGCATATCACAAGCCCGAGGCCGGTGCCGCCCTCACCCCTGGTGCCCTCGGTGCGGAAGAGGGAATACTTCTCGAAGATGTTATTGAGCACATCGGACGTCATCCCCGTACCGGTATCACTGACGGTTATGATGACGGCATTGCTCCCGGGCTCCCGCTCGGCCGTGACGTCGATCAGGCCGTCCTCGGTGAACTTGACGGCATTATTGATGAGGTTGTTGACCACCTGCAAAATCTTCATGCGGTCGATCATCGCGCGTGCGTCGTCGAGCCGGTTATGAAAGTGAATGGCCGTGTTTTTATCGGAGGCGAGCAGGATGAAATTGTTGATGCTCGTGCTGATGAGCTCGGCGAGGTCCGTCTCCTCCATAGTGAGCCGGATCACTCCGGCCTCGATTTTTGATACGTCGAGCAGTTCGTTGACCAGAGAATAGAGGTTGTCCGCGATCTCGCGGATTATCAGCAGATAACTCTGCTGGCTGTCCGAGAGCTGTCCCTTTTTGAGCAGATAGTTGACATAGCCGCCGATCGAAGAGAGGGGAGAGCGAAGGTCGTGCGAAACCACCGAGAGGAACTCGTCCTTGAGCTCGTTGAGTTTCCTGAGCTCGAGCATATTGCGTTCGTTCTCGCGCTTGAGCAGAACGCGCTCGGCAGCCCTGCGGATGATGAGCTTGAGTGTTTCGGCGTCGACCGGTTTCTGTATGAAGTCGTAGGCGCCCAGCTTCATGGCCCGGATCGCGCTCTCGACCGACGCGTAGCCGGTGAGCACCAGCGGCAGGGTGTCGAGCCGGGAGTTTTTGATGAATTCCATCACCTCGAAGCCGTTTTTATCGGGCATGTTGATGTCGGTGAGAACGATGTCGTAGCGCTCCCCGGCCAGCCGTTCAAGCGCGGCGTTGCCGTCGGAGGCGGTGCCGACCACGTAGCCTTCCTTAGCGAGGATGCGCTCAAGACGGGTGAGCATCTTTTCCTCGTCGTCGGCAATGAGGATGCTGATTCGGTTATTTTGCATTGCTGGAGACGGTGCCCGGGGCCGGCGATCAACGCGCGTCCGCCCGTTTCGATATTGTTTATCCGCCTGAGAACGTATTATTGCAAGAAAAATATTGGCGAGCGGGCGCGTTTAAAGCGCGGAGAGGGTATTTTTTTTGGTGCCGCCGACAGACGCGCTATACTTGAAGCAGGACGGGGCGTTACAGGGGGAACACCGATCGCCCCGTCCCTGTCATAATATCTTTAGTATGCAGCCCATCCTGATGAATCGACCGGCTAAAGGTGTTTGAACCGGAAATGGCGCCATGTTGGCGCCATTTCATTTTGGTGCGCCCGGCACGGGCGCACGTCTGGCGGTGCTGCATTTGACCCGTAAGGGGCTTCGAGGGGGCGTGCCTGACATAGATTCATGATTTTTTCCGGGGGCTCGATCCGAGCACGAGGCCTATGCGCTCGCGCCCGCGGGTCCAGTGCCAGTCGCTGCGGGCGTTATAGTAGAGGTGCCACGTCGTTTCATCGAGCGGTCTGGCGTCGAGCGCGTAGACGTGGCTTCGCTTCCAACCCGTGCCTTCCGGCCGTACCAGGGGCTTCGCTGCGGCCTGCTTCCATTTAAAGCCGTCTTTCGAGCTGAAGACGAGTATCGCCGAGCCCGAGTGCCCCATCGCGTCGTTCCAGTATATCCCGTTCTCGAATCCGGCGAAGCCGTCGTCGAGCTTCACCGCCTTGAAGGCGCCGGCGCCGAGGTTGCACCAGGGATTGTGCGGCGAGGGAGAGATGAGCGGCTCGGGGCGTGGTACGAAAGGTCCGGTGGGGCTTTCGCCTTCCGCCACGCCGATATGCAGCGGCTCGTTGAATCCGCAGTCGGGGATGTAGACGAGCGAAGCGCTGTAATAGAGGAGATAGCGCTTTTCGTGCCTCACCACACAGGGATTGCTGACCGATTGTCCGTACTTCGCGTCGCGGTGCCAGGTGAGCGAGGGGCGCAGGACCACAACGGGTTCGCTCCACGTCAGGAGGTCGGTGGATATCCGGCACTCGATATGCGACTTCCATCTGAGCGGGAGCCAGGAGAACCACAGAATATGCTTCCGCGTCCGCTCGTAATACAGGTAGTACTTCCCGCCATCGCGGAGGATGAAGGGCCGCATCGCGCTTGTGCAGACGAGGCCGGGAAGGCGTGTGAAGGCCCTGCCGTCGGCGGAGACATAATGGTGTATGCCCATGGGCGAGTGGGCGAAGAGGTGCCAGGCGCCGTCGGGCGATTCGGCCGGCGTGAGAAAGCTCGGGTCGGCGATTATGGGCGAGGGGAAGGGCGGCTCGATGATCGGATTCCCGTCGTGCTCGCGCCATTCGAGCGCCATGAACGCGGATGTTTTCATCACCTCCCCTCCTTCTTCGATCCGGTTTCTTTTACGGCGTACAGCGGAATGAGCGACAGGAGGATGAGCACCGACGTCGCGATGAAGATGGCACCAGTCGGTATGACCGCGTCTTTGCCGTCAATGACGCTTCGTATTCCCCATGTCCGCGCGATCAGACCGCCGATGAGCGGGCCGGGAATCATGGCGAACGCCACGGTGAACATGGTCATGTAGCCGGAGAACTGCCCGCGCTTGTCGGCGGGATACAGGTCCTTGCTCCAGGCGCCCGTGGCTGTGGCGAAGGCCGTCTGCGCACCGATCCACAGCGCACCGAACACGGCGAGCCAGACGATATCGCGCGATTGCGAAAAGAGAAAAAGCGACACCGAGACGACGAAGACCGAAACCGCGCTCACGCGTTTGCGGCCATAGCGGTCGGCGAGCCAGCCGCTGGGGTAGGCGGCGATGACGCCGCCGGTGAGGATCGAGACGAAGATGAGCAGCGACGACTGGTCGATCGGTATTTTAAGAAAATGGTTCAGGTAGATCATGAGGAATGGAAAGAAAATTTCGAAGGCCATTCCCCACAGGCCCATGGCGAGGAGCACCATGAAGAAGTCGCGGTTTTCGGTGATGGATTTTCTCGTAAAGGTGCCGCGTATCGATTCCCAGACCCCGCTCTGCGTCCGTGCCGGAGCGGGCCGCTCCTCGATGAGCAGACCGCCCGCGAGCCCGAGGACGAGCACGAGCGCGCCCACCGCGCAGAAGAAGACGAAGTAGCCGTACCTGCTCACGGCGATGCCGGAGGCGCCGTAGACGATCAGGATGGCGAGCATGGTGCCCAGGGTCAGGAGCGACTGCCCGCGCCCCCGGTTGGATTCGGTCGTCGCCTCGGCGAGATAGGCGTTGTAGTTGGCGTCGAAGGCCGTGGCGCCGAAGAAGGTCATGAGGCAGTCGAGCGCGATGAGGAGCCATACGGCGAGGAGCGCGGGCCTGGCCCATTCGGCCATGGGGACCACCGTTATGGAAACGCCCCAGATGATATAGCCGTACAGCAGAAAGGGCCTGCGCCTTCCGAGGCGGTCGGCGAATGCTCCCATCACGATCGAGGTGATGGTCGCCACGAGGGCGGAGGCCGCCACCATCAGCGAGACGTACAGGGGATCGGGGAGGATCGTATCGAACATGAAGATGTTAAAGAACTGGTTCTCGACGGCCCAGGCGATCTGGCCGGCGAAGCCGAGAAGGAAGAGGGAGCTCCACGTGCGTTTCATTCGCGCTCTCCTGTATGGAAGGGTTCATAAGGGTGCGGCCTGATTTCGGCCGGGTCAATCAAAAAACGGAGACCGGGCCGCGCCACGGCCTTGGAAATAAAATTCTGGACATTTCCCGCGCGCCGAATTAAATGCCCAGTGTCATGAGGAGACCATGAGCGAATCCAGATACCGCATTGAAGTCTATTCCATAATAAACGATCACCGGGGCGACGTGCTGAAGGCGAAACTCTCTCGCCTCGGTTACCGCTGTTCGGCGGTGACGACCACCGACAACTACCTCGTCAACGTCGACCTTTCGCGCGAAGAGGCCGTATCGGTCGCGCGCATGCTCGCCAACCCCGTAACCCAGGCATACACCGTCAACGAGCCCTTTTCTCCGGCGGACTTCCGCTACGCGCTCGAAGTCGGCTTTCTCCCCGGCGTAACCGACAATGTCGCGCACACGGTGCGCGAATCGATAGAGGATCTGTTCAAACGGCGGCTCGATCCCGAAACCTCCGTGTTCACCTCCACGAGCTATTTTCTGGACGGGGAACTCGAACGCGACGAGGTCGAGCGCATCGGCATGGAGCTGTACAATCCGCTCATTCAGCGCATCAAGGTGTTCGATGCGGCCGAATATTCCTCGGCGGGCGGGATGGGGCGCGCGCTCCCCCTCGTGCATATAGCCGAACGGGCCGAGGTGGACGAGGTGAGCCTGGACCTCTCCGGGGACGAGCTTCAGCGCCTCGGGCGGGAGGGCATTCCCGACGCCGATGGAAGCAGGCGCGGCCCGCTCGCGCTCGACATGCTGTCGCTCGAGGCGATACGGCGGTACTTCAACGACGACGAAAAGCGCAATCCAACCGACATCGAACTCGAGTCGATCGCCCAGACCTGGTCAGAGCACTGCAAGCACACCATCTTCGCCGCGCGCCTGGACGAGCTCGACGACGGCGTCTTCCGCCGCTTCATCCGCGAGGCCACCATGCGCGTTCGGCGCGAAAAGGGCGCGGACGATTTCTGCGTCTCCGTCTTCGAGGACAATTCCGGCGGCATAGAGTTTGACGACGAGTACGTGGTCTCCGACAAGGTCGAGACGCACAACAGCCCGAGCGCCCTGGATCCTTTCGGCGGCGCCATCACCGGGATCGTGGGGGTCAACCGCGATACGATGGGATTCGGCATGGCGGCGCGGCCGATCGCCAACCGGTACGGCTTCTGCTTTGCCGATCCGTTCGACGAGCGGCCGCTGTACCGGGCGAAGGATGAGAGCTCACGGCTCCTTTCGCCGCGGCGCATAATGGAGGGCGTCATCCACGGCGTCAACGTCGGCGGCAACTGTTCGGGCATTCCTACGCCGCAGGGCTTCGTCTATTTCGACGACCGCTACAAGGGCAAGCCCCTCGTATTCGTGGGCACGGTGGGCCTGCTTCCGAAGAAGGTAAACGGCAAACCCTCGACCGAGAAGAAGGCCATGCCGGGCGACTGCATCGTCATGGTGGGCGGACGCGTGGGGCGCGACGGCATCCACGGCGCGACCTTCTCGTCCGAGGCGCTTAACGAGGGAAGCCCCGCCGCGGCGGTGCAGATCGGCGACCCGATCACCCAGAAGAAGATGTCCGACGCCATAGTGAAAGAGGCGCGCGGGAAGGACCTGTATCATTCAATCACCGACAACGGGGCCGGGGGCCTCTCCTGCTCGGTGGCCGAGATGGCCAGGGAGGCCGGCGGCTTCGAGGTGGAGCTCGAGAAGGTCCCGCTGAAGTACCCGGGCCTCGCCCCGTGGCAAATATGGGTGAGCGAGTCGCAGGAGCGCATGACGCTCGCCGTGCCCCCGGAGAAGTGCGACGAGTTCATCGCGCTCATGGAGAGCCGCGGCGTGGAGGCCGGCATCATCGGACGTTTTACCGGCACGCCGCGCGGCGTGGTGACCTATTACGGCAAGAAGGTCTTCGACCTCGACATGGACTTTCTGCATAACGGCCTGCCGCGCAAAAACCTGCAGACGGCGCCGCCGCAAAGGCCCGCGATTATCTCAGAGTTCCCGATGCCTTCCGACATGACCGGCGCGTTCCACGCGATGCTTTCGCGGCAGAACCTCGCGAGCTTCGAGTTCATCTCCACCCAGTACGACCACGAGGTGCAGGCCAATTCGGCCGTCAAGCCGCTCCACGGCCGGGGGCGCGTTAACTCCCTCGCCTCGGTAATACGGCCGGTCCCCGGATCGAAAAAGGGCGTCGTGCTCTCGCAGGGGCTGTACCCCTCGTACAGCGAGATCGATCCCTACCGCATGGCCGCCTGTTCCATCGACACGGCAGTGCGTAACGCCGTATCGGTCGGAGGAAGCCTGAAGAGGCTCGCGATCCTCGACAACTTCTGCTGGTGCGATTCGGACAATCCCGAGCGCCTCTGGCAGCTTCGCGAGGCCGCGCAGGCATGCTACGATTACGCGGTGGTCTACGGCACGCCGTTCATCTCGGGCAAGGACAGCATGTACAACGACTTTCGGGGCTTCGACGAGCGCTTCAACCCGGTGAGCATCTCCGTACCGCCGACGCTCCTCGTTTCCTCGATCGGGATCGTCGCCGACGTCATGCTGTGCCAGACCATGGATTTCAAGTTCGACGGCGATTATATCTATGTTGTCGGGCTTACGAACGACGAAACGGCCGGGAGCGAATACGCGGCCCTGACGGCCGAAATAGCCGGCCGGCGCGGCGCGCTCTACGGCAGCGAGGTGCCGAAGGTCGACGCCACGGCGAACGCGCGCCTGTACGGGGCCTTCGAGCGCGCGCTCGCGGAAGGGCTCGTCGTTTCATCGGTCTCGGTGGAGCGCGGCGGTCTCGGCGTGGCGCTGGCGCGCTCGGCGATGGCGGGCATGCTGGGCGCAAACGTGGACCTCGCGCTCGTGCCGGGAGGAGAGGCCCTGCGCGAGGACGTCATCCTGTATGCAGAGTCGCAGGGCCGCCTGCTCGCTTCGGTCGCGCCGGCGAACTGCGCCGCCTTCGAGGAAATCTTTTCGGGCCTGCCCTGCGCGCGGATAGGGCGGGTGACGCGCGACGCATTGATCGTTATACGCGGGTGTGACGGCGCGCCGGTCGTAACGAGCGACGTCGGCCGCCTGCTCGAAAGCTACCGCGGAACGTTCGGAAATTTTTAATCCTATGAGACGCATAAAACGAAAGGGGACGCGACCTTCATGGTAAAACCGGCCGTACTCGTACTCACCGGATATGGAATAAACTGCGACGAGGAGACACGCCACGTCTTTGAGCGCGCAGGCGCCGACGCGCGCATCGTGCATATCAACGACATCATCGCCTCGCCGGGCATGATGACCGGCTTTCAGGTGGCGGCCTTTCCGGGCGGCTTTTCGTACGGAGACGACACCGGCAGCGGCAAGGCGCTCGCCAACCGAATAAAGAACAACCTCATGGACGAGTTTCGCTCCTTCATAGAGCGCGACACGCTCATGCTCGGTATCTGCAACGGCTTTCAGGTCATGGCGAACCTCGGCATCGTGCCCGGCCTCGAGTCGTCTGTCGGGAAGGTCCAGGTGGCCCTGGAGCGCAACACCACGGCCCGCTACCAGTGCCGATGGGTGGACCTGACGGCGGTTCCCGGCAATCCTTCGGTCTTTCTTAAGGGAGTGGAGTGCCTGCACGTTCCGGTGGCGCACGGTGAGGGCAACTTCTACGCGTCGCCGGAGGTGCTTGCGGCGATCGAGGAGAAAAAGCTCGTGGCCCTGCGTTACGCGCGGCCGGACGGGTCGCCCGCGGGCGGGGAGTTCCCGTACAATCCCAACGGCTCGGTGAACGATATCGCTGCAATCTCGGACGGAAGCGGCCGGATTCTCGGCATGATGCCGCATCCCGAGCGGAACATTTTGTTCACCCAGCGCGACGACTGGACCTACCTCAGAGAGAAGGCGAGGAGGGAGGGAACGCGCCCCCCCGAGGAGAGCGAGGGGCTCGCCCTGTTCAGAAACGCCGTCGGCTATTTCGAGTGAGCGGTGTCGGCGTACCGGGGCCGGGTCGATCGGAACAGGCGTTTCGGATTGCTTGACCGGCAGCGTCGGCGGTAAATCGATGGTACGGGCGAAGGCGGGGTTTTTAAGGCTTTTCTCCCCCGCCGGCGGCGGGGGAGAAAAGCGGGGCCTGCCGGTTTAAAACTTCGACTTTTTATCGAGCATGTATCGGCCCGAGTTCCCTGTGTCAAGCGTGCCGTTAGGCAGATAGAATTTCCATTCGCCGTTCTTCTTGCCGGTCATGTACTCGCCCTCGGCTTTCAGTTTGCCATTCTGATAGTATTCCTTGAAAGGGCCGTTCAGCTTATCCATCATGTAGGTGCCCTCTATTTTCGCGGTTCTGGTTCCAGGGAAGTATTCCGTCCATTTACCGTTCTTCTTGAGGGACAGCCACTTGCCCGACCAGCGGAAGCTCGTCTTGTTCTTCGCGTCGTCCGCGGGCGGGTCGGTCGCTTCCATGGTGCCGGCTGCTTTGCCGTCCCTGATCACATCGAAGACGGCCTTGGGTATTCCGAGAAGGTCCCCTTCGCCGATAAGCGCGCCGTTCTCGTAGAGCCGGTTCCCGCCGCCGCTCACCATCCCGCCCAATAGCGCAAGCTCCATGATCTTGCGGCCGGATCCCTCGTAGAAATTCCAGAGCCCGGTCTCCTTGCCTCCCTTATAGGCGCCGTCCTTCATGAGCTTCCCTTCGCGCGAGAAGAAGCGCCATACGCCCTCGGGCTTGTTTTTTATGAAGGATGTGTCGGCGGCCATTTGCCCGTTGTCGTGATAGAAGCGCCACTTGCCGGTCTTCTCGTCTGCCGTGTTGGTGCCTTCCATTTTCTTCTTTCCGCTGGGGTACCACTCGGTCGCCTGGCCGTCCTTCTGGTTGTTCTTGTACCAGGCAATCTCTTTGGGCTTGCCGTCCTCGAAGTATTCCTGCGAACGGCCGTTCTTTACGGCGTCATGGTACTCCTCCTCCTTCCAGACCTTGCCGGACTTGAAAAAAGAGGTTTTGATTCCCTCGATGCCGCCAATCTTCATCGTGAAGCCGGACTCGGTTTTTTCTTTTATGACATAATTTGCCTTCCACATCAACTCGCCCGTCTCGTGGTAGCCCTTCCACTCGCCGGTCTTCTGGTCCTCGATGAATTCACCGTCGGTGCTCTTCTGGCCGTTCTTATAATAGAAGGTCCATATTCCCTGCTGCTTGTTGCTCTGGTATTCGCCCTCGCCGAGCTTTTCTCCTGAGGTTTTATGATACAGGGTCCACTTTCCCTGTTTTTCCTTGTCCACGGCGGGGCCGGTGCCCTTCAGGGACTTGTCTTCCCAGTATTCCTTGATGATCTTCGTACCCGCGGGTGCGCCTGGAGCGCCCTTGTCTTTCGGGGTCGATTTGCACGAAAGCGCGAAAAAGGCGATCGCGGTGACGGCGACGATCTTCTTGTAGTTCATGAATTGCTCCTCGTTTTAAGTTGGATGGGGCGGTGTGTCATAACGCCGTATCTTTATGGTGGCGTTTATGCCCGCGAAACCGGGTAATCGTAGCCCCAAATCGCCCGGTGTGTCAATATTTTAATTCTTAAATGTCGTGAACCGGCCGAAAATAAAGGAGACGGAACTGTGCCCGCCTTTTCCGGGGGCGATTTCTTATATTCTGCGAGGTGATTCGTATGATGAGGTCATTGTGGACAGCCGCATCCGGGATGGTGAGCCAGCAATTCAATATAGACACCATATCCAACAACCTGTCGAACGTCAATACCACCGGTTACAAGAAGAACCGGGCCGAGTTCGAGGACCTCATCTACCAGACGCTCCTCATGGCGGGTACGCCGGCCACCGAGGTCACCGAGGTCCCCACGGGCATACAGGTGGGCCACGGGGTGAAGACCTCGGCCACGCAGAAGCTCTTCCAGCAGGGGAGCCTGCAGTCAACGGAAAACAAGACCGACCTGGCGCTGGAAGGGGAGGGGTTCTTCAAGATACAGCTCTATGACGGCACCTTCGCCTACACGCGCGACGGCTCGTTCAAGATCGATTCGAACAGGCAGCTGGTAACCTCCAACGGCTACCTCCTCGAGCCGCCGGTGGTGCTTCCCGACAACTTCATTCACGAGTCCCTGGCCATCAGCCAGGACGGCCGCATCACCGTGAAGATCATCGGCGAGGACGATCCGATCGAGGTCGGACAGCTCGAGATATACCGCTTCGTTAATCCGGCCGGCCTTTCGAGCATCGGCGGGAACCTCTTTAAGACCACGCCCGCCTCGGGCGAGGAGATTCCGGGCCAGCCGGGCATGGGCGGCATGGCGAAAACCCACCAGGGCTTCCTCGAGATGTCGAACGTCAAGGTGGTCGAGGAGATGGTCAACATGATCGTGGCCCAGCGCGCCTACGAGATCAATTCCAAGGCGATCCAGACCTCGGATTCCATGCTCGCCACGGCGATAGGGCTCAAACGGTAGATGCAATGTATAGGTGTATAACCGCTATTTCGGCCGCCATGCTCGTCGCCGCCATGGCGGCACCGTCTTCGGCGGCCGTGAGCGTCTACCTCGTCTCGCGCGCGGAGCTGGGTGCCGCTCCGGTGCTCGGCGATGTCGCGAGCATTGACGCGGCGCCCGGGATCAGAAAGGCCCTTCTGACTCTCGCGCTTCCCGAAAAGGCCCTTGCGGACGAATATATGGACCGCCGCGAGGTGGAGGAGCTCCTCGCCGCCGCGGTGAATGATGTCATACTGGTCTACGGCAATGCCGTGCGCGTAAGCCGCATGGTAAAAGAGGAGGCCGCCGCGGCCGATGAGAAAGCGTCCGACGTCGAGCAATTGGTGCTCGCGGGCGAACCGGTCGGCGTGCGCGTGAAGAAGAACGGCATCGTCATCGAGCTTTCCGGAAGCGCCCTCGGGAGCGGGGCAGAGGGCGACGAGGTGTCGGTGAGGCTTAAGGGGAATCGTACGCTTAAAGGTCGTGTCGTGCGGAAAGGCCTTGTGGAGCTGGCGCTATGAACGTTCGATTCGCCAGGCTGACGATCGTCATGGCCGCCTGCGCCGTCCTGTTCTGCGGCGCCGCCCTCGGGAAGAGTATCTGGACCGACAAGAATATCTATTCCTCCGGCGAGAGCCTGAAGGTGGGGGACATCGTCTCGGTGCAGGTGGACGATATCTCCCAGCTCCGTTTTACGATGGCGCTCGCGGACAGCAACAGCTTCAACCTCAGCTCGAGGCCGGACGCCGGCATAACGGGCTTTCTTCCAAAAGTCAATTCCGAGCGCAAAATCAACAACACCGACAAGACCGAGGTTTCAGGGCGGGGGAATCTTAAAATCGTCATCGGCTCGCGCGTAACGGAGCGCCTCAACGACGGGACCTGCCGCATTACCGGTGTGCGCTCGTATTCATTTAACGGCGCGGCGAACCAGTTCGCCGTCAGCGGCGTTATCGACCCGGCCTCGGTGAAGGGACGCACCGTGCACTCCAGGGACGTCGCCGAATTCCGGCTCGATATACGCGGGCTCAAGGAGGTGCCGGGACTCAACATCACCCGTCCCGCGCCGGGGCCCGACGAGAGCGCGACGAGCTCGCTCACCGAGGCAGAAAAACAGCGCATCATCGTCGATTACCTCAATAAAATGCTTCGGGAAATGGGGCGCTGATCCATGAAATTAATGAAAACGGCGATACCGCTCCTTGCCGCTTTCGCGCTCTGTGCGACGGCCGTCCGTGCCGAGATTACGGTGAAGGTAAAGGACATAGCGTTCATCGACGGCCTGAAGGAAAACCAGGTCTTCGGCTTCGGCCTCGTGATGGGGCTGCAGGGCACGGGCGATTCGCAGTCCGTGCTCACCCAGTCGGCCCTTAAAAACCTTTTAAAAAACATCGGCCTCCAGGAGGACGAAACCATAAAGTCTAAAAACACCGCCGCGGTGCTCGTTACCGCGAAGCTCCCTCCCTTCGTGCGCGTCGGGGACAAGCTCACCGTCACCGTTTCGTCGATCGGCGACGCAAAATCGCTCGAGGGCGGGGTGCTGGTGCAGTCGCCGCTCCGGGGCGCGGACAGCGCCATCTACGCGGTGGCGCAGGGTTCGCTCTCGTTCGACGAGCCGGCGCGCGGCAGGAAGAGCGTGAAGACCGCGGCGCGCATCATAAACGGCGGTATCGTGGAGCGGGAGATAGAGCCGGAGATCGTGGTCGAAAACGGCGTCTCGCTCGTGATGAAGAACTGGGACTTCTTCGAGGCCGACCAGATTATAAAGGCGATCGCGGAGAAATACCCGGCCGCGAAACCGGTCATGGCCAAGGGCGGGAAGATCCGCCTCTCGCTTCCCGAGAACGTGGCCTTTGCCGAGTTCATCTCCACGGTCGAGAGCATCGAGATAACGCCCGGCAACCGCGCGCGGGTGGTCGTTAACGAGAAGGACGGCACCATCGTGATGGGTGGCGACGTACGCATCTCGGAGGCAGTGGTGAGCAAGGACGGCGTTACGATACGGGTGGAGAAAAGCAAGGGCACGGACAAAGGGCCGGACAGGGCTTCGGTGGCGTACATAAAGGCGTCGTCGACCGTCAAGGACCTCGTGGATTCGCTGAACTTCATCGGTGCGCCGACGAGGGACATCATTTCGATCCTCAAGGCGCTCAAGGACGCCGGGGCGCTGCACGCGGAACTCATAGTGAGGTAAACGGTAATGATAAACGCGATCGATGCGCGCGAAGCGGCGCGGCTTGGAAGGGACGACAGGGCGGGAGAGATTTCGCGGCGCGCCGAAGGCGCGGCACGGGGATTTCAGAACGTGCTTGAGGAAACCATAGGCCGCGAAGAACTGAAGGGCAGGACGGCACACCCCCGCGCGGTCGACCGCAGGCTCATGGACGCCTGTACCGAGATGGAGTCGCTCTTCGTCGCGAAGATGCTCAAGGAGATGCGAAAGACCGTGCACAAGGGTGAGATGCTCCATGGCGGCTTTGCCGAAGAGATATTCGAGGACATGCTCTACGACGAGTATGCGCTTACCATGTCGAAAAACTCGAGCGCGGGCATCGCGAAGATGCTGTATGACCAGTTGAGCGGTAAACACTGATGCATCGGGCATTGCGTCTTCAATAAAAAAGTCCCCTCTTTTTTAAGAGGGGACTTTCTACATTAGGCCTGTGGCGAACCCTTGAAATATCGGGTTTGCCCCAGGTTGTGCAACAACTCTATCGACCAGGTAAACAACCCGCCGAAAACAGAGTGTTTAAAATTTATTTCTTGGCATACATCTTTTCGATTTCTGCGGCATACGTATCGAGAACCACCCTTTTCTTTATTTTCTGAGTAGGTGTCAGCATCCCATTCTGCTCCGTGAATCTTTCGGTAAGAACCGTATACTGTTTAATATGCTCAAAACCCTCAAGCTCTTTGTTGGCCCGGGCGATTTCCTCCGCAATGAATCCTCTGATGTTACCCTTCTCGATAAAGTCAGGACCGACTTTAACAACGATCGGAGCGCCCGCGGACGTGTCTATTACCACCTGGCCGCTGTCGTATTCGATCCCCTCTCTGTCAAACTTTTCCTTGAAGAAAGTAAGGCTTGGCACAAGGAGTGTGCTGATCACGGCGCGCTCATCCCCTATGGTGAAAACCTGTTCGATATACGGGCTGGTCGCGAAGAGGGCTTCGATCTTTGCGGGCGCGACGTTTTTACCGCTCGAGAGGCAGATAATGGCCTTGATGCGATCAACGATTTTATAGTACCCGAATTGATCGACCTCGACCTTGTCGCCTGTCTTGAACCAGCCGTCGGCCGTGAATGATTCCGCGGTCTCC